>CAYTLJ010000095.1:0-7437 GCA_964438555.1 uncultured Algimonas sp. | reverse complement strand
GCATCTTTTGCGGGCCTGGGCATAACGCCCGTCAGGGTTGTCACATATGACGCATCAGCCTCATGAAATATGCCGACATCTGGCACGATGGATTTGATTGTTGTGTCAAACATCCCAAGCATTTTGACCATAAAATTTGGCATTTCACGCTGCGGGAGTTTTGAGTCTGGATAGGCCTGCCTTAGAATTTCCGAAATTTCTGAAATCCATAATGTATTAGAGGCCGCCATTAAGCGTCTGCCGCCACAGCCTTCTGACGTCATGGCACTTATATGAATAGACGCGCAGTCTCGTATATCGACAATCGGATAGGCGATACGAGGCATCATCGGAAATTGACCTGAAAAAAGGCCATTAATTATACCCAAAGAGGCACCGCCATTATTGTAACTATCTGGACCCAAAACGAGCCCTGGACAGATTGTTGTAAGTTGTGATTCCAGATCTTGAGATTTCGCGTAATCCCAAACCGCCATTTCCGCACGCGTTTTTGAAACCGGATAGGCCGTTAGAGGTGGCCAGTCTGGATCCGACCAGTCATCTTCCTTGACCCGCATATGTTTAGGCCGGTCTTTTTGACCCATCATAGAGACCATTGATGACGTCATCACGACACGGTCAGCACCTGCGCCGAGGGCTTGTTCGACAACACGCATGGCGCCGGCTCTTGCCTCTGGGACTAAGGCTTCTCGGTTAGAGGGGGCGTTGAGCGGAAAGGGCGAGGCTATGTGTTGAACATAGCGGCACTCTTTTACGGCGTCTTTCCACCCCGCATCCGAATCCAAATTCGCCTCAACCCATTCCAGCCGACTTGTATCTATACCTTGTTGATCGAATTTTTGTTTGACGATTTCTCCCTTTGACGTTTCTCTAACGGTGCCGCGAACATGATAGCCTTTCGCAAGCAAGCCCGCCGCCACATGGGAGGCAATAAAGCCGGAAATTCCTGTAATAAGAACTTTATCTGTCATGAGGGTCTATCCCTATTGCGAAATTTTTGTGGGACAATGTTGATTGTGAATTTCGATAGCTCTGGGCATCCAGCGTTCAAAATCAGCGACACGCGTTTCGGGGCTAGGATGGGTGGATTGAAATTCTGGTGGGGACGCCCCAGCATTTTCGCCCATACGTTCCCAAAGCTTTGGCGCTTCTCTTGGATCGTAACAGGCCCGAGCTAAAATCCACAGGCCAATTTCATCAGCTTCGCTTTCATGTTTGCGTGAAAAGGGTAAGGCATAGCCATATTGGCTAATCCCACCAAAGACACCCATGACGGCGCGTTGCGCACCATAATCCATACCGCCTGCGCCAAGTGATACACCTGCACCTACAATGCGTTGCATGTTTTGTTGTGCCATGCGTTCAGCCCCGTGATGCGCCAGAGCATGCGCAATTTCATGCCCCATAATAACGGCTAAGCCATCTTCATTTTGCGCGATTGGAATAAGGCCTGTATAAACGGCCGAATATCCGCCGGGCAGGGCAAAGGCATTGGCTTGATCACTATCTATGACATTCACGGCCCAATCAAAGCCGGAGGGTTCACCTGTTTCTTCAATCAGCATCTCATCCGCCGTGCGCGCCAACCTATCACCGATTTCTCGAATGGCTTGAACGGCAGGTTCATTGGGGGAGAGCACACGCGAATCTGATAGAATTTGTTTATAGGATTGAAGACCCAAGGCCATTTCTTGGTCCGTGTCCATGGTCCGAAGTTGCTTACGCCCGGTTAGCGGAACTGTTTCTTGGTTCACAAAATAGTAAATTGCAGCGCCAATGGCGAAAAGGATCATAAGTTGCCACCGAAACCCGCCTCTTCGCCTAGAGCCGCCCAAGCGAGATCCAAAATTGCTTCGAGCCGATGATGAGCGACCAAATTGGGTTGGAGCCGCTCTTCGAACAACGCGTTGGGATGATCGGTTTCCACCATATTGACGTCTGTAAACCATAATGGCCTCCATTTTTCAGGGCCAGATTAGCGGGCCAACGCATAAAGGCAAACCCGAAACCGCTTAAACTTTGATAGGAACTGAAGAGATTGCGCAAAAAATGCTATTTTTACGGCTTTTTCGCATCGCATTGCTTGCAAGTTTTAATTCGTCTCATTATGGCGAGACAATTTGCTTTCTCGCCCGTAACTGAGCTGATTCATGCCTAAACGTAACGATATTTCCTCAATCCTAATTATAGGTGCAGGGCCCATAATTATTGGCCAAGCCTGTGAGTTTGACTATTCTGGCGTACAGGCCTGTAAAGCCCTAAAAGAAGAGGGTTATAGGGTCATATTGGTAAACTCTAACCCAGCCACCATTATGACAGACCCCGGTATGGCAGATGCCACCTATGTCGAGCCGATCACACCCGAAATCGTCGAAAAAATCATCGCAATTGAAAAACCAGATGCGCTCTTGCCGACTATGGGCGGACAGACCGCCTTAAACACAGCTTTGGCCCTTGAGCAAAACGGCGCCCTAGACCGACATAATGTTGAGATGATTGGCGCCAAAGCCGATGTCATTGATAAGGCCGAGTCGCGCGAAAGATTTGCCGCTGCCATGACAAAGATTGGTTTGGAAAACCCGCGCGCGACAATCATCACGGCCCCGACCAATGAAAAAGGGGAGGCCAATATAGCAGAAGGCGTTGCTGAGGCTGTTCGCAAATTACCTGAGACGGGTTTGCCAGCTATTATTCGCCCCGCTTTTACAATGGGCGGGACGGGCGGCGGTGTTGCCTATAATCTGGAAGAGTTTGAAGAAATTGTTCGCTCCGGCTTAGTCGCCTCTCCCACAAATGAAGTCCTTATTGATGAATCCTTATTAGGATGGAAAGAATATGAGATGGAAGTCGTGCGTGATAAGGACGACAATTGTATTATTATTTGCGCCATTGAGAATATTGACCCTATGGGCGTTCATACTGGCGACTCGATCACAGTGGCCCCAGCACTCACGCTGACAGATAAAGAATATCAAATGATGCGGAATGCCTCATTAGCCGTTTTACGCGAAATCGGCGTTGAGACAGGCGGGTCGAATGTTCAATTTGGGATCAACCCGGTTGATGGACGCATGGTTGTTATTGAGATGAACCCACGCGTCTCCCGGTCTTCTGCGCTAGCCTCGAAAGCAACAGGGTTCCCAATTGCTAAAATCGCTGCAAAACTGGCCGTTGGATATACGCTGGATGAACTTGATAATGATATTACGGGTGCAACACCTGCGGCCTTTGAACCGACAATTGATTATGTCGTCACAAAAATCCCGCGATTTGCCTTTGAAAAATTCCCGGGCAGTGAAGCCGTTTTGACAACGGCTATGCGCTCGGTGGGCGAAGCCATGTCAATTGGTCGTACATTTAATGAAAGTCTTCAAAAGGCGCTTCGGTCTTTGGAAACTGACCTTGAGGGCCTGGATCCGATTGATTTGGGAACAACAGAGCCGAAAGAGATCGACCGTGCCCTAAAATCACGTCTTTCTATACAGGCGCCCGATAGAATTCTCGTGATTGCACAAGCCTTCCGTGCTGGGTTCTCAGTTGAAAAAGTTCAACAATATACGAAATTTGACCCGTGGTTTTTGCGCCAAATTGAGACCATCGTAAAAGCCGAAAACTGGTTGGTTGAAAATGGATTACCTAAAGATGCTGAAACATGGCGTGCTATAAAATCTGAGGGTTTTTCAGATGCTCGGATTGCGACTTTAACAGGAGCGAAAGAATTAAAAGTCCGAAACGCTCGCCAAAAAGCGGATGTCAGGCCTGTCTATAAACGGGTTGATACATGTGCTGCGGAATTTGCGGCGAAAACGCCTTATATGTATTCAACTTATGAGACGCCGAGCTTTGGCGGTAAGGTCGAAAATGAAGCCCGCGTCTCAGACCGAAAGAAAGTCATTATTTTGGGCGGCGGGCCAAACCGAATCGGTCAAGGGATTGAATTTGATTATTGCTGCTGCCACGCGGCCTATGCCATGGCCGAATTAGATATCGAATCTATAATGGTCAATTGCAATCCAGAGACGGTTTCAACAGATTATGACACGTCTGATCGCCTATATTTTGAACCTCTGACCGAAGAAGATGTCCTAGAATTGATATATGGTGAAATGCAGTCCGGCGAAGTTCTGGGCGTCATTGTTCAATTTGGCGGTCAGACACCCTTAAAGCTAGCGGAAGCCCTTGAAGCCAATGGGATACCGCTTCTTGGAACTAAGCGGGATGCGTTAGACCGCGCCGAAGACCGGGAACGCTTTAAAGACCTCGTCGATATGCTTGGCTTAAAACAGCCTCAAAATGCAATTGCGCGTAATATTAAAGACGCGCGGATAGCCGCCACTAAAGTTGGCTATCCACTTGTCTTACGACCCTCTAACGTCCTTGGTGGGCGCGGTATGGAAATTGTCGACTCTGATGAAGAGTTAAATCGCTACATCAAAGAAGCCGTCAAGGTTTCTGGCAAATCCCCCTTATTGATTGATCAATATCTTCGCGACGCTGTCGAGGTGGATGTCGATGTTATTTGCGACGGAGAAAAAGTCTTTGTGGCTGGGATTATGGAACATATCGAAGAAGCGGGTGTACATTCCGGTGATAGTGCCTGTTCTTTGCCGCCTTATACATTGTCTGACGATATTGTCGCTGAACTCGCCCGACAGGCGGAAGCATTGGCGTTGGAATTGGGCGTTGTGGGGCTAATGAATACGCAATTTGCTGTGAAAGACGGGATTGTCTACCTTATCGAAGTTAATCCACGCGCATCCCGGACAGTTCCATTTGTCGCTAAGGCGATTGGTTTGCCAGTCGCCAATATTGCCGCGAAAGTTATGGCGGGGATGAAACTATCCGAATTTGATCTTCAAACGCGGCCACAAAAATATATTGCGGTCAAGGAGGCTGTTTTCCCATTTGCGCGTTTCCCAGGCGTTGATACCGTACTCGGTCCAGAAATGCGCTCCACCGGTGAAGTCATGGGGCTAGCTGATAATTTCGGACTAGCTTTCGCAAAAAGCCAGTTAGGTGGTGGTGTGACCCTGCCAAAATCTGGAAAAGCCTTTATATCGGTTAAAGCGGGTCACAAGCCAATTATGTTAGAGCTTGCAAAGGATCTCACCGCTTTAGGCTTCACGATCATTGCAACAGGCGGGACAACAAAATATTTGCGTGAAAATGGCGTTGAGGTTGAATATGTAAGGAAGGTCCATGAGGGGCGTCCGCATATTGTCGATGCCATGAAAAATGGAGATATTGCCCTCGTCTTTAATACAACGAGTGGCAAACAAGCTTTGCAAGATTCTAAATCTTTGCGCCGGACAGCTTTGAACGAGAAAATACCATATTTCACAACGGCTTCTGCGGCTAAGGCGACGGTTGAGGCCATAAAAGCCTTGGCTGAAGGTGATTATGAAGTTGAAAGTTTGCAGTCTATCGCGGCAAGTTAGGCAAAATCCACTGCAGGTGGAGGTCTTGACTTCACCCCGTTCTTCACCGTAACCTTTTGAAGTCTTTTGATTTTCGTCTCCTTTCGATTGCTTAAGACATTTTGGCGACAGGGTGGCACCCCTGTCGTCTTTTTATTTTCAGAGGGTTTTTAAAAATAACGACATAGATAGAGAAACCAGCTATTTTTATATGAAATGATCGAGAATTATTGGATCGTTAAGCGTTTCATAGAAGAGACAACTTAAATTCGGCCTTGACGATTGCGCTTTAACCCCTATCTGCTGTCGGTTCGTAATTTTTGAAGTTGCAAAACTATTTGGAGGCGAGCTCGCCATGCAGAAATTTCCAATGACCGTGCAGGGCCATGCGGCGCTTGAGACCGAGCTTAAGCATTTGAAATCCGTTGAACGGCCCGAAATCATCAATGCGATTTCGGTCGCGCGCGACCATGGCGATTTGTCGGAAAATGCTGAATATCACGCGGCGAAGGAAAAACAGGGATTTATTGAAGGTCGGATCCAAGAGCTAGAATCTAAATTAGCGCTCGCCCAAGTAATTGATCCATCTACCATGTCTGGCGAAGTCGTCCGATTTGGCGCAACCGTTAAAATTGTCAATGAGGATACAGATGAAGAATCCACCTATCAGATCGTTGGCGAAGATGAGGCCAATGTAAAAGATGGGAAAATTTCGGTCACATCACCAATAGCGCGCGCGATGATTACCAAAGAGGTCGGCGATGTGTTTGAAGTTATCGCGCCTGGTGGATCTAAGGGATATGAAATCCTGGAAGTCGACTACAAGTAATGACCCAGGCAGGCGGTGAAGACGCGGCATTGCGGTGTCTCGTCATCTCCGATGGTCGACGCGGAATTGAAAACCAAGCCTTAGGTTTAGCCGAGGCCTGCGCCAGATTACGCCCTCTCACAATTACCCAGCACCGCTTAAAGCGTGGAAAATGGTCTTCATTCCTCGAAGCAGAATTTCGGGCAAAATTCGAAAAGATTGATCTGCCGGATTGCGATATTGCAATTGGCTGCGGGCGCCGCGCCATTCCGGCTCTAATCCATCTCAAACGAACGCGGTCGCAGGTTTTTACAATTTATATACAAGACCCGCGCCTTGACCCGTCCCAATTTGATCTTGTGGTCGCACCAGAGCATGACGCTGTTACGGGTCAAAATGTAATATCAATGCTGGGCTCGCCCAATCGGATAACCGTTGAAAGATTAGAGCGGGCGCAAACGGAATTTGCGGACGCAATATCTAATTTTTGCGCGTCCCCCATTGCCTTTCTGATTGGTGGCAAATCAAAACGCCACAAGCTGTCAGAGGCAAATCATAATGTCCATATTCAGCACGCCAAACAGCTCCTCAAACATGGTCACTCTATTTGGGTAACAATGTCTCGGCGAACGCCAGACTTTGCAAGGCAGGGGTGGGTCGCATTTGCAAAGGCAAATGACAAAATTTGGCTCTATGATGGAGACGGTCCCAATCCCTATTTTGCCTTTTTGGCAAAGGCGAAAATGATATTGGTGACAGAAGATAGTACCAATATGCTGACAGAAGCCTGCGCAACAGGACGGCCGGTATTTCGTTTGCCCATGACAGGCAAAGCTGGAAAATTTCAAAATTTATATGATTCATTAGAGCAACGATGCAACGTTATGACATTTTCAGCGGAGCTTGAGGCAGCCCGATATCAACCTCTAAATGAGACTGACCGTGTGGCGCAGCGCATTTGGAAGAGATTTCCCCGCACCCCTTGATGAAATTCTTTATTTTGATAGGCTTTTTCACAAGATTATCGTCAGGGTTGGTGTTGCGACTCGCAGGTATGAGCCCTACATTCGACTAAACCTTAATAGAAAGAATTCGCATGTCCGAGACAATACACCATCCCGTCTTGATCGTTGGTTCCGGCCCAGCCGGATATACGGCGGCTGTTTATGCGGCGCGCGCCTTATTAAAGCCTGGAATTGTCGCTGGCCTTCA
>CAYTLJ010000094.1:0-10019 GCA_964438555.1 uncultured Algimonas sp. | reverse complement strand
GATGAAAATGGCTATCGGGCCGAGTTTGTACAGCTGGTAAAATTAGTCGATGGCATGACACCAGAAGACTAGTCCTTTGGGCGTGTGGCATTCAGGCATCCCTTCCGCCTGAATGCCAGTCCAAAAAACCCTGTTTTTCGTACCATTTCAAAAATTCTGGTCAAAACTTGGAAATCATAAGAAACCCGAACCAAATGTGTATTTAGAATTGTATTCCTTGGATTATGTGATAGGGGGTGATTATTCGATTTCGGCCAGACGATCAGGCTTCTCTCGATGTTGTTTAACCCATATGGGTGACAATATCTTAGACTTTGTTTTTTCTTACCTACATCGACTAATCAAAATCACTCCCTTGGAGTGATATTTTACGACGTGAAAGGAAAATACATGTCTGATATGCAAAGTGGAACTGTAAAGTTTTTCAATACAACCAAAGGCTTCGGCTTTATCCAACCTGAATCTGGGAATGACGTCTTTGTTCACATTTCGGCTCTACACCAAAGTGGCATCGACACCCTCAATGAAGGTGACAAGGTTCAGTTCACAACAGCTAAAAATGAGCGCACAGGTAAAATTGCCGCTGATAAAGTTGTAATGGCTGACTAACCCAGTCTTTTAAATCAGGACGTTTCTTTATGGACATTTTTGTGTCCATAATTTTCGACTTCGAAAATTTTGGCTCATTCGCGGGTCACCGTGAGTGTATATGTCTAGTTTTACGTCCTTAAAACTTGCGCCGCCATTATTGGCGGCTCTTGAGGATTTGGATTACAAAACCCCAACGCCGATCCAAGCCCAAGCCATCCCTATTGTCCGAGCGGGTCATGACCTAATGGGTTTGGCGCAAACAGGTACCGGCAAAACCGCGGCCTTCACCCTCCCCTTATTAGATCATATTTACCTCAATGATCGCGAACCCAGTAAGAAACGCGCGCGCGCGCTTATTCTTGCACCAACACGCGAACTTGTTACGCAAATATCGGATCAGGTCCGGTCTTATGGGCGAAAAATGCCGCACTTATCTGTGGCATCTATTTATGGCGGTGTCTCAATTGTCCGCCACATAAAACGATTATCTGGGGGTGTTGATGTTATTGTCGCAACACCAGGACGCCTCATTGATCTGTTAGATCGTAAAGCTCTGTTTCTAGACAATATTGAAGTCCTGATTTTGGACGAAGCCGATCAGATGATGGATATGGGCTTTATTCACGCGCTCAAGAAAATCATCCCTCTCTTACCATCAGATAGACAAACATTGCTCTTTTCGGCCACCATGGTTCCCAAGATCAAACAACTTGCGCGTCAATTCCTGACAGACCCGCAGACAGTCTCCGTGACGCCGCCCAATAGTACGGCGGATAAGGTCGAGCAGCGCATGACCTTTGTCGATAAAAGTGAAAAACCGGCTTTATTAGCCCTCTCTCTTTTAGAACCCGAGGTCACACGCGCCATTGTGTTTACGCGAACCAAACATGGCGCTGATCGTCTCGTTAAACGCCTAAGAGCCAATGGTATTGATAGTCGCGCCATTCACGGCAATAAATCTCAAGGCCAAAGACAACGCACGCTTGAGATGTTTCGCAAGAGCGAGATCAATATACTGGTCGCTACAGATGTCGCGGCGCGCGGGATCGACATTCCCCATGTCAGCCATGTCTTTAATTATGAAATTCCAAATGTACCTGAACAATATATACACCGCATTGGCCGCACAGCTCGGGCAGAACGCTCTGGAATCGCGCATGCCTTTGTTGATCCTGACGAAAGAGCCTATCTCAAAGACATCGAAAAACTCCTCAAAGCCAAAATTCCAAAAATCGACATTCCGGAAGATTTCAACAAAAAATCAAAAGCCCTAAAGTCACGACCCGCCCTGCCCGCAATTGAAAAACCAAAACCACAAGCCAGAAAAGGTCGTGGCAAAAGCCGGAAGAAACGTCCGAAAAAAAATGATGGTGCGAAACATCGCGGTGACCCAAAGTCACAACACGCCCAAAAATCATCTGATGCAGGATCGGCTACTAAATCATCGGCGAAGCCAAACCGGCCTAGAAACCAAAGCCAAGGTCCGAAAAAACCCAAGCCTCCGCATCGAAAGCGTAGACGAAAGCGAAAACCAGGTTCTGTAAAATCATAAGGATTCAGCAAGCGAAGCTTTCAACGCGTTTCGCTTAAGCCATAGATTGCTCACATATCTAAACCCTAATCCTAGACATAAAAAGAAAATCAAAAACATTGTCTGCGCAATTAAAAATCCACCCCAACCCAATACATTTGGGTTTGAAAAATCATAGGGGTATTGATTATCAAGCTGCCCTCGTAATAATACATAGACCGTATAGAAGATCGGGAAGATCAACCAAAGGAATGGGGCGCGCATTGGAATATGGTCACGTGATTTCGTCAATATCCAAATCAGAAATGCGCCAAATGGAACAACACTATGGTGAATTTGATTTGTGACCGCCCCAATCCCAGTGGGGTTATGACCACCGGCAAGCAAAAGATGATAAATCACACCAACAATCCAAATCCAGACCGTAGCCGCCGTGAATAAACTGAAATTGCGCCAATAGCCTCGTAGAGAGGCTTCAATCAAGATGATACTGACAATGAAATTTACGAGAATGGTGAAATAACGCGCGAGCTCCCAAAAGGTGGAAAAATAAGATCCGCCGACACCCAGAATTGGGGCTCTAATGATAATCAAAATCAGTGTCGCCAGGATTGAGCTGATACCAATTATAAAAGCAGATATTCGCAATGGATTTGAAAGCGTTTTCATATGCGCCCCTATGAAGCGCTCAAAGCAAGTTTCAAGTCACAACTATGTTTGGTCCTCAAACAAATTTAGACCGATACAGCTACGGTCTCAGCCACACATATTTGTAGACTTATTGTCTACTCGCCAAGTCTAGTCTCATGCGCATGATCTCGCGCATTAAGGCCCTGCGGTCCATATGGCCCGCAAACCAGAGCTTAAACGCGATTTGTCCCTGATTGCAAAACACGGCAAGCGCCGCATAAAATATCTGCATTTTGATCGTTTCGGCTTGGAAGAATTTCCAGATCGCAAATCCCATCAAAATCACGGCCAATGTCACAAATATCCAAACACCTATTCGGACCCAACGATATCCCCCTTTGGCGCTTATGGTCCCAAATAACTCGGTCCAATAGCCTTGCCCGTCTAGTTGCGATTCTATGAATGTCTCGTCCGCTTCTGATAGGTTTAGCTTTGTACCAACACTAATATCAGCCATTTTTTCCTCCCGCATTTTTCAAACATTCTAACGATTTTAGCAAAGTGAGAAAGGCCTTAATCAAAACAAAGAAATGAAACCTTGCACGGCACGCCTAATCGCCTATTGTAAATCAAATCTGGAGAGAGACAGTGAACAATTGAGCCATATTAAATCGCTTTATTTGCCGTAAAACGGCACCACTTCTCACTTGGATTACCTATGCCACGTTTACATAATAAAACCTGTCTTGTGACAGGTGCTGCGCGCGGAATCGGCGCAGCCATCGCCCAAGCCTTTGTCAAAGAAGGTGCACATGTCATTCTTACCGATATCAATTTTAAAGACGTGAAAACCGAAGCTGATCGTCTTGGATCGCGCGCCTTAAAACTGGATGTTGGCCTAGAAAAAGACTGGCTGAATGCAGAAACGAAATATCCAAATATTGATGTTCTGGTGAACAATGCAGGCGTCACTGGATTTGAAGAAAGCCAAGCGCCACAAGATCCCGAACACGCATCGCTTAAAGACTGGCGACGGGTTCATCGTGTAAACTTGGACGGCACCTTTCTAGGCTGTCGATACGCCATTAAGGCAATGCGGGCTAAAGGCGAAGGCTCTATAATCAATATGTCTTCGCGGTCCGGCATGGTCGGAATTGCAGGGGCTGCAGCCTATGCCTCCTCCAAGGCGGCCATTCGAAATCATACCAAGACGGTTGCCTTATATTGCGCGCAAAATGGCTTGGATATTCGTTGCAATTCAATTCACCCCGCAGCAATTTTAACGCCGATGTGGGAGCCTATGTTGGGCAATGGTCCAGACCGCGAAACACGAAAGGCTGCCTTAGTTGCTGACACACCCGCCAGGCGTTTCGGGACACCGCAAGAAGTTGCCAATCTAGCCGTTATGTTAGCCTCGGATGAGGCCCCCTATATAACAGGAACTGAAATTACAATTGATGGGGGTCTTCTTGCGGGGTCAGCCGCAAATCCGTCTCGCGCTTGAATTTGTTAGGAGGGTGGCACAAGATAATGAATGACCTTTAAACTTCATACCACAGACCTTTCACCCTTTGGGCAACGCGCAAAGCTAGCCATGCGGGTGAAAGGCTTATTGGACGATACAGAGATCATTGACACATTTGGCGGAACCGACGCGTTGGGGGCTCTCGCGCCTATGCGACAAATTCCAATTCTGGAACATGCGGGTCGCCCATTACCAGAATCTCAAATCATTGTGGAATATTTGGAAGATATCCATCCCACCCCTTCCCTCTTACCCGATGATCCGCAGGACCGAGCTAGGGCGCGTCTGCTGGCACGTATCACAGATCTCTATATTGCGCCGCATTTCCTGACCTTAATCGTCGCCATGCGTACGCCCGAAAAAATTGAAACCATTTCAGATGGCTGGAAAAAACTTGGTCAGGGTTTATCCTATAGCGAGAAATATTTGACGGAAGGTGGCCGCTATGCCGTTGGTGATCGTTTATCTATTGCTGATATCGCCCTCGCCCCGTTTTTCTTTTATGTCCCCTTACTCAATAAATGGCACGAGCTTCCGGCCCTCAAAGACGACCCTGTCAGGTGCAAAGCCTATCTGAATAGGGTTGGCCAAGACCCACATATTGCAATGGGGTTTGACGAAATGGGACGCGCCTTTGAGGCTAGGGTTAAAAGCTTGGAGCGCGTTTGACTCCCTAGCCGTGATTTGGGAGGCTAAATCATGAAACCCGAACTTGCTGTCATACTCGGTATATTTTTAGTCTTTATCGGCTTGGAAATAATTTTCACACGGTTTTTCAAAAAAGACGGACAAACAGCGGGCGATGCAATTGTCGAGATTGCCTCAACACTTGCCCTGACCCTATTCACACAACCGCTCGTCCTCTTTTTAGGGTTTTCTATTGCTGCTTTTCTTGCCCCCGGCTCAGCTAATATGCTCACGAGCTGGCCAATCTGGGCCGTTATTGGGTTGTTTCTAATCTTTGATGATATGACTCAATATTGGTGGCACCGGATCAGCCATAATGTGGCGTGGCTCTACAAACTTCACCGGCCACACCATGAAGCAGAGTATCTGTCTATCCGCGTCGTCTACCGTAATAATGTCTTTTATTACCTTTTGATGCCCGGATTGTGGTTTTCAGGTGCTTTGGTTTATCTGGGCGGCGGCTGGGTTTATGCAGGCTATTTGATTGTCAAAATGACGGTGATCTATGGCGCACATTCAGATGTTCGTTGGGACGCCCCACTTTACCGCATAAAATGGCTGTCTCCCATCATGTGGATCATTGAACGGGTGATATCGACACCGGCAACGCACGCTGCCCATCACGGGAAACATAGCTCGGATGGCATCACCCATTATAAAGGGAATTACGGCAATCTTTTATTCTTCTGGGACATTCTGTTTGGCAGCGCAAAGATCACACGACAATATCCCACCATAATGGGCGTTGAGAACCTGCCTAAAACCTCAATTGGTGAACAACTCCTCTGGCCGATAATACGCATCAAACACGGTCCTTGATTATTTTAAATCATCCCTTACCTATGGAGCGGACCTTATAGACATATGAGCTTGTTATGACCGTTCGCTTGCCAAAGAATTTTTCTAACACGCTGTCTTATAAATCTGGAACGATAAAGTCAGGCGCCTCAGTTCTCGAAGCTGAATTGCTTGGAGAACAGGCCTATTCTTTAGGTCTCGCCGAACAAAGAATGAAAAAGTCTTTAGAGGCATTAAAAAATATGTCTGGGTCTAAAGCACGTGACCCAAAAGCCCTTCAGGACGCCGCCGATTTCGTTCATGCCTATTTTATTCAACGCGAAATTATAGGGTTTCAAAATCATGATCACCCCATCGCATTTTATGAAATTCCTAAATCCGTAATGGCCTTGGTCGGTGTGAAAAAATAAACGTTGATAGCTGAATGCTTATCTTGGACTTTCTTAGGTGATCTCATATTTAACCTAGATTATCTGAATTGAAAAACGGCTCAGTTCGACTACAGTTCCAAGATGTTTCTAAAACGTGTCATCATTCTTTTTTTAATCTCTCTTTGCCTTTTGGGGTGTGGGAAAGGGTCCGAAACCAAGGCTCGAGACGCTTTTCTCTATAGCTACCCTTTGGTGATGATGGATGAGACACGAAAACGAACAAATATCCCACCAAACACGCTCTTACATTATCGACAATTTCCAGATCACAGCTTCCGCAAAGTTGTCAGACCAAATGTCGACACGCTTTATTCGACGATCTGGATGGATTTGAAAGAAGATGCGCTCATGTTGGAACTGCCTGATAGTGATGAGCGCTATATCTTAATGGCCTTGCTTGATGGATGGACCAATGTTTTCGCCTCGATCGGATCACGAACCTCCGGAGATAAAGCGGGCACATTTTTAATCGCAGGCCCGCATTGGGAGGGCGAGGTGCCAAAGGGCGTGCAGCTTTACAGATCCCCGACAAACCTGGCTTGGATGATCGGCCGAATTTATGCGGATGGTCCAGAAGATCTTGCAGGCGCCCATCGCTATCAAGACGGAATGAAAATTCGAACACTAGCGGAGTACCAGAATAATAGTCTGGCACCCTCACCTATTATTCAAACCCCTGATTCAAATGTCGATGTAAAAGCAATTATCCAATCCATGGACACAAGGGCTTTCTTTGATCGTATGCAAAGCTTGCTTATCGATAATCCGCCAGCTGTTGAAGACAAACCATTTATCGAAGATATTCTGAGTCCATTATTAGACGGCAATCTTGATGATGGAACGCTTTTAGACGGTAAAACAAAGGCCTATGAGCGGTTTGCATTTATCCAAAAACTAATCAGCCGTCGCGGCGGTTGGACAGGCATGGATCGATCATTGCCCATTGGGTCTTATGGCACAGATTATCAATTAAGAGCTTATGTCACCCATGTCGGATTCGGAGCCAATCTCGCAGAAGATACAATTTATGGAAACCGGTCAAAGGACTCAAAAGGCAAAGCTCTGCATAGTGAAAATGACTATATTCTAAGATTTGAAAGCGGGGCGCTCCCTCGGGTCAATGCCTTTTGGTCCCTAACGCTTTATGATCAAGACGGATTTCTAAGCGAGAATGACATCGCTCGTTATGCATTGGGATCACAAAGTAACCTTAACCTAAATGCAGACGGCGCTTTAGAGATTTTTATTCAGTCTGAACCTCCGCCCGCCGACCAATTGGCAAATTGGCTACCGGCGCCGAAAGACGAACCCTTTTCGGTGACGCTTCGCTTGTACTGGCCGGATGAAACGACCCTAAAGGGAGAGTGGAACGTTCCCGAAATTAGGAAAATCCAGAACTCTTCGCCTTAAAACGTCCTTTGATAAGGTGTCACATCCTCGATGAATCCGGGAACGTCCGGGCGTAATTTAAACGATACCAAATCCTCGGGTTCCATATGCTCTAACACGCCAAGCTTGCGCATGATTTTACCCGCAAAAGCTTTTATATATTTTTCCTTCTTACCTGCATTTTGCCAAGACGGGTTACGCCCAAATTTATGACGCAAGACTGCATTAGTATACATAACAGAATTTTTGAGCGTACTTTCAGCTGTCGTATATTCCGTTGTTATCGACACACAATAACTCTTATTCACGACGCGATGGGGCGCATTGAGCGGCCAGGTCATCATCTCATCATCATGAAGGTCAAAAATTGTGGCAGATGCATCCATCTCAGAATTATAAGGGAGGTAATCCTCATGACGGCTATACATAAGCGTTTCATAGTCTTCATCCGCCAAAAATTCTGGCAATTGCGGATAAAGGATCATCTGCTTATGGCCGCGTACATGCCAAAGAATGGTTTCCGTGGCATCAAAATGGTAAGGGACTTTTGCGGTCGTTGAAGAGATCAGAATTCCGCCTTTAGGGGAAATCGCTTTGCGGCCGGAGATAGATTCTAATTCTCCATACATATTGTCCAAAACAGCCTTATATTCAGGATGCATATTCATGGCCTTGCGAAGGTTCATCCAGATTGAACCCGACTTTACAGCCTTGATAAGAGTTTTACCGTCAACGCCGTCCGCATCCCCAGTCCGAAATTTAGAATCAAAAATTGGATGATCACCTAAGGTGCAGACATCCAGAAAGTTCCTGGGATGTTTATCCAGCAATTCTGCAAGCGCTTCATCGGTGAACAAACCTGTTTCTGACAGATTGTGTTTCACTTTGAACATGGCTTTTCGAAACTTTGCTGTATGTTCGTCTGACCAATCTTGCAAAATCATAGTATTTTCCTTCATTCGACAAGGAAAATGCAAAATTCATACCGAATTTGACGATTGGTAATGCAATTTGATAGTTTCGCTTGAAATCAAAGGCTTAAGCCTAATCTAGACGTGTCATAGACTTGAGCGTAATCACCACAATTTCGGGTGGGCTACGAAACCTTGCTGGCAAAATTGATGTGCCGATTCCAGAGCTCACATAGAAGTCCACACCACCCAATTTTGTAAACCCATAGCTATGTTCTGGCCCCAAACCCGTTGAGTTTATACGACGACCAAAAACCGGCATGTTAATTTGGCCGCCATGTGTGTGACCTGCCAAAGCCATAACCGTATCTGATCGTAAGACATAATAACTATCCGGCGAATGCATCATCACAAGTGGGGGAAGATTTGACGGGCAGGTCTGATAAGCTTTCCGACTAGGGTTTCCTGTAAACTCATCTTCGATGCCAACTAAACATAAATGGTCTAAAGCTAACGCGCTATTGATTAAGACAGAAATATTGGCTGACTCCAATTCCTTTCGTACGAATTCAGGGTCATACCAACTATCATGGTTCCCAATCGTCGCATAAGTCGGCGCCTCAAGAGCTGACAAGAATGAAAGACCCGCTTTCATATCTTTATTGAAATCATCCGACCTTTCCGCTCTCGGGACATGCCCATTGATGAAGTCACCGGGTATCAAGACTATATCGGGACCGAGTTTATTCATTTTCTCGACGAGTTTCGGAACACGGTCTATCGGCACATGCCGACCTCCCATATGAATATCCGCTATGACGCCAATGCGGAGTTCTGGACCCTGATATTTGGCCGTTTCGAATATATGTTCGCGAATTTTAAGTTGTTTTGGCTCAATAAAGAAGCCGTAAATCAAACAACTAACGGATAGGAAAATAAAAGCGCAAAAACATCTAAAAAGGACTCTTTTCATGCCCTAACTATCAAACGGGATTGAGGCGTTCATATGGCGCATCCGGAACGGTGATATTGATCGCATCACCGGGCTTGATATCCCCGCCATTAATAACGATCCCCATAATACCGGTTTTTGGAAGGACTGTCCCGTCCTCCCATTTTCCAATACAGGCTTTCATCAAATCCGGCACGATTTGGTTCAAATATTTGCATGGGTTTCTAAGCCCTGTAACTTCAATAATAGCCTCACCAATGTGAAGCTGGGTGCCGCGTGAAAGCCTAAGAACATCTATCCCGCGCGTCGTTATATTTTCGCCCATTTGCCCAGGTTTAACCACCATCCCAAGCTCCGCAACCTCGTCAAATAACTCGGATTGGATGAGATGAACTTGGCGCAAATTTGGCGCCTCCGGATTTTTCTTTTTATCGTGACGATGTTGTACGGTTTTCCCAAAATGGGCGTCCCCTTCCACGCCTAGACCCGTTATGAGTGTGATCTTCTCTTGCACGGGCTTTACAATATTATGGGCTTTGTCGCATGCGACCGCGACGACTCTAGGATAGGACAT
>CAYTLJ010000093.1:0-10526 GCA_964438555.1 uncultured Algimonas sp. | reverse complement strand
TCATCGACATTGACATAGATAGAGGTTGGGGAGGCAACACCGATCGCATATGACACTTGGATTTCAACCCAAGGCGCAACACCTGCGGCGACCAAGTTTTTGGCGAGGTAACGCGTGGCATAAGCAGCAGAGCGGTCAACTTTTGTCGGGTCTTTACCCGAAAATGCGCCGCCGCCATGAGGCGCCATACCGCCATAAGTATCGACAATAATTTTGCGGCCTGTCAGACCCGCATCCCCATCAGGACCACCAATGACGAATTTACCTGTCGGATTAATGTGATAGACCGTATTATCTGTGAGCCAACCTGCCGGGAGAACTTCTTCAATATAAGGTTTGACGCGTTCAGAAATGGCGCGACTGTCGAGCGACGCATCAAGATGCTGTGTTGAAAGAACAACAGCGGTCGCTTCAACAGGGCGTCCATTATGATAGCGAACGGTCACTTGGGATTTGCTGTCTGGACCTAACCAGTCTTGGCCTTCTTCTTTACGGGCCTTAGCCAGCCGCTCAAGAATTTTATGCGAATAATGAACAGGCGCTGGCATATAGTGATCAGCCACATCAAGGGAGGCATAGCCAAACATAATACCTTGGTCACCCGCACCTTCATCAGCATGAAGACCTGTACCTGAATCGACGCCTTGCGCGATATCGGCTGATTGCGAATGGAGGCAAACATCAATATCAGCCGTCTTCCAATGGAACCCGTCTTGCTCATAGCCAATATCTTTGATGGCGTCGCGAGCGAGCGCTTCGATTTGATCCGCCGTAATTGTATCGGGACCGCGCGTCTCACCTGCAATGACGACCTTATTGGTTGTCGTCAGCGTTTCAGCAGCAACGCGAACCTGCCATGGATCCATACCCGTCTTGATGGCTTCGCGAAAAAACAGATCAACAATTTCATCAGAAATGCGGTCTGATACTTTATCCGGATGTCCTTCAGACACAGACTCGGATGTAAACTCATAAGATTGGCGGCTCATTCTATAATCTCCAGAATTTTGAGACTTGGAGGTAACCCGGGTTAAGGCGGGTGACTTAAGGTCGATTACGCGCCCAAAATGGGCAGAAGGCGGCCCGCTAGAGGCCGCCAATTTGAACGATTAATAGCGGTAATGCTCGGGCTTATACGGGCCCTCTGGCTTCACACCGATATATTCGGCTTGCTCTTGGGTCATCTCGGTTAGCTTGACGCCGATTTTTTCGAGGTGAAGGCGTGCAACTTTTTCGTCTAGATGTTTTGGCAACATATAGACTTCATTTGCGTATTTTTTGCTTGAGGCTTTTGAATCTTCCCAAAGCTCAATTTGTGCCAAAACCTGGTTGGTAAAGGACGCTGACATAACAAAGGATGGGTGACCCGTCGCATTGCCCAAATTCAAAAGACGACCTTCTGAGAGAAGGATCATGCGATTGCCAGCCGGGAAGGTAACCATATCAACTTGGTCTTTGATATTCGTCCATTCATGATTTTTAAGTGCGGCAACTTGGATTTCATTGTCAAAGTGACCGATATTTCCAACAATCGCCATATCTTTCATATCACGCATATGTTCGATACGGATGACGTCTTTATTACCTGTTGTCGTGATAAAGATATCGGCGTCAGAAACTGTGTCTTCTAGCGTTGTAACTTCAAATCCGTCCATAGCAGCTTGAAGCGCACAAATTGGATCAACTTCAGTAACTTTGACACGTGCACCAGCACCGCGAAGTGAAGCCGCAGAGCCTTTACCGACATCGCCATATCCTAAGACAACGGCGGTTTTACCAGCCATCATTGTATCTGTGGCACGACGAATGCCGTCGACGAGGCTTTCTTTACAGCCATATTTATTGTCAAATTTTGACTTGGTAACCGAGTCATTGACGTTAATGGCTGGGAAAGGAAGGTAACCATCTTCTTGTAATTGATAAAGACGGTGAACACCTGTTGTTGTTTCTTCAGAGACACCAACAATGTCATTTTTGGTTTTCGTAAACCAACCCGGCGTTTCCGCCATACGCTTTTTGATTTGCGCGAAAATTACTTCTTCTTCTTCTGACCCGGGCTCACCTTCGATAAGGTGAGTTTCACCGGCTTCAACACGTGCGCCAAGCAAAACATAAAGTGTTGCGTCGCCGCCATCGTCCAAGATGATGTTCGCGCCTTCTGGGAATGCGAAAGACTTGTCCAAATAATCCCAATGCTCTTCGAGTGTTTGCCCTTTGACCGCAAAGACTGGAATGCCAGCGGCTGCGATGGCTGAGGCGGCGTGGTCTTGGGTTGAGAAAATATTACAAGAGGCCCAACGTACATCTGCACCCAATGCGGTCAGCGTTTCAATCAAAACGGCCGTTTGGATTGTCATATGTAGTGAGCCTACAATACGTGCACCTTTTAGAGGTTTTTCTTTACCAAACTCTTCGCGCAGAGCCATAAGGCCGGGCATTTCAGTTTCAGCAATATCGAGTTCCTTGCGACCAAATTCAGCAAGGGAAATGTCTTTGACGACGTAGTCTTGTTCACGCATGAGAATGTCTATCCTGCAAAAGGACGTCCCGAAAATGGGCATAGTCCTGTCCAAATTTTGGCGTCCCATAGATGGGTTATTTCCACAGGTCAACACATATAACGATTTCTTTATATCATTATTTCTTTATATGGATTTTGCGGCTTTGCCCAGATGGAATTACAAGAATGCGTGACAGGCCTGAAACAGTGCGATAAGAGACCGCAAATTTAAACATACCGGACCAACCGCTATTCCTTCCGTCTCCATCATCATTGTGAATTTTAATGCGGGAGAGTATTTGACGCGGTGCGTCGAGTCTGTCCTCGCGCAAAGTGTCACAGATTTCGAGTGTTTTATTGTCGATAATGGATCTTCAGACGACTCTATTGCAAATCTACCTGCCTTAGATGATCGTTTCACAATCCTAGAGATGGGCGACAATCTTGGATTTTCAGCCGCAAATAATCATGCAGCACGTCTCTCGCATGCAGAGTGGTTGGCCTTGTTAAACCCCGATGCTTTTGCGCATGTCGATTGGCTCGAAAAAGGGCTGGCGGCGCGCTCAATATTGTCCAACACCTCTATGATTGGCAGTACGCAATATATGGCGGATGATCGGGCGCTTTTTGACGGGCTTGGGGATGAATATCATGCCTTTGGCTTGGCCTGGCGTGCGGGCCATTTACATCCTGTTACGCCCATTGTCACACGAGAAGCCTTTGGACCTTGCGGCGCTGGAGCTTTCTATAAAAAAGACGTGTTTTTAAAATTAGGCGGATTTGACGAATCCTTTTTCTGCTACCACGAAGATGTCGATCTGGCTTACCGTATGCGGCGTGCCGGCTATGTTTGCGTCCAAAGCGCTGACGCTAAAATTGACCATGTAAGCTCAGGCATTGCGGGCCGGGCATCAGATTTTGCCGTTTATCACGGTGTGCGAAACCGGATTTGGACGTTTTTTAAGAACACGCCACGGCCAATTTTACCGCTTTTAATCCTGCCGCATCTTGCAACCTGTATGGCGCTTTTGTTCTGGAGCTCAATTCGCGCCGGGAGATTTAAGCCGACTTTGCGAGGGACCTGGGCTGGCTTTTTTACATCCCCCAAAGCCTCTCCGCCGCGCTTGAAAAGGCAAGTTTCAATTCTCACACTGCTAAAAGCCTTTGGTTGGAACCCACGAAAGGTCATTCGGCGAGATATTGTTAAGACAAATGCTATAGAGCCTCCCTCAAATACATTATCTGAGCGCTCGACATAGAGCCTCACCTATCGATCGGAGTCAGACACATGTCTCGTAAACCTCACCCATCAATTTCTGCCAATACGCTGGAATTTGAGACCTTGCCGCTCGTCAAGCCGACAGGTTTTCGTGAATATGATGCACGGTGGTGGTTTGGATTACCCTCTGAAGAAAAACCCTCTGAACTAAACCTCTATGGCGTACGAGCTTTGGGTGAAGGCCTAGGCACGCTTATGCATGAGCGCGGTGTCGATCCGAATATCGCTGTGGGGCATGACTTCCGGCACTATTCGCTGGGTATAAAAATGAGCTTGATCGCAGGCCTTATGAATGCGGGCGTTAATGTGCATGATATTGGCCTCGCGATTTCACCTATGGCCTATTTTGCCCAATTTCATTTAAACTGTGCGGGCGTGGCCATGGTCACGGCTTCACATAATTCGAATGGCTGGACGGGTGTGAAAATGGGTATTGAAGCCCCGCTTACATTTGGACCCGATGAAATGTCGCGCCTCAAAGAGATTGTCTTAGAAGGTCAATCCGTAGCACGCCAAGGTGGGAGTTACCGCTATGTTGACGGCGTCAGAGAGGCCTATATCAAAGATGTGGTCGGCGATGTTAAACTCTCACGGCCCATTCGCGTTGTCGCGGCATGTGGTAACGGAACGGCAGGGGCATTTGCGGAAGAGGTTCTGACGCGGGTCGGGGCCGATGTTGTACCGGTTGAATGCGACCTTGATTGGAGTTTCCCAAATTACAACCCTAACCCTGAAGCGCTGGAAATGCTGCATGCTATGCGCGATGCTTGCCTTGATAATAAAGCCGAAGTTGCGCTCGGATTTGACGGGGACGGGGATCGATGCGGCGTGGTTGACGATACGGGCGAAGAAATTTTTGCCGATAAGGTCGGGGTTATGCTCGCGCGCGATCTCTCCGAAATTTATGAGAACGCACAATTTGTTGTCGATGTGAAATCAACAGGCCTGTTTAACACAGATCCTGTTTTGCAAAATAATGGTGCTAAAACGGATTATTACAAGACAGGCCATTCCTATATTAAACGCCGCGTTCATGATTTGGGTGCGCTTGTCGGATTTGAAAAATCGGGCCATTATTTCTTTAGCTCACCTATTGGGCGCGGTTATGATGACGGGCTTGTTTCAGCTATTGCTATTTTGCAAATGCTGGATCGTAATCCCGATAAGAAAATGAGTGATCTTCGCGAAGCGCTGCCTAAAACTTGGGGAAGTCCAACCATGTCCCCTTACTGTGCGGATGAAGAAAAATATGGGGTCGTGGACCGTATCATTGCGGAAGCCCAAGCGGATGCGGATGCTGGCAAAACGATTTTGGGTCAAAAGATTGTCGATGTGAATACGGTCAATGGCGTACGTCTGACCCTCGAAGATGGGACGTGGGGTCTAATGCGGGCAAGCTCAAATACGCCAAACCTTGTAGTCGTGGTCGAAAGCCCGGTATCAGAAGAAAATATGATCGGCATGTTCCGCGAGATCGAACGTCGCCTTGCGCAATATGACGAGGTCGGCGAATTCGATCAGAAAATCTAGGCTCGGACGTTTTTCAAGTCTCAGTCCTTTCTTGTCTTGATCTATCAACAGACGCGGTATCACAACTGTGAAATCTATCTTGGTTTCAATGCTGTGACATATTAGAGCATTCCGATGGAGAGTAACTTAACGCGGCGTGGTCTTTTAGGATTAGGGGCGGGAGCAAGCCTCGCTGCCTGTTCGCTTCCCAGTGTGAGTGGTCAAAATGACGGCGTAACGATTGAGGGCGTGTTTGCACATGGTGTTGCCTCAGGTGATCCGGCCACAGATTCCGTAATCCTTTGGACACGTCTCACGCCCGACCAAGACGGAGCTGTGGAGCTCATTTGGGAAATGGGTGCAGACCCAGATTTTGAAACGCCTTCACATACGGGGCAGGTCACAACATCGTCTGTTAGAGACTACACCGTTAAAGTCGAGCCGACAGGATTATCCCCCAATACAGTCTATTATTACCGGTTCCGGTTTGGCGCCAATACATCACCAACGGGTCGGACAAAAACCTTGGCCGAGGGCGATGTCTCAAAGTTACATTTTGCCATCGTATCCTGCTCAAATTGGCAACATGGCTATTTCAATACATATGACGCGATTGCAAAACGCTCTGATGCTGATCCCTATGATGCGCTCATACATTTAGGGGATTATTACTATGAATACGGTGCGTCAGACGAGCCTGCTATTCCAGACCGTGTACATGAACCCGCCCATGAAATTGTAAAACTTGCGGATTATCGTATCCGACATGCGCAATATCGTTCTGACGCCGCGCTTCAAGCTGTCACCTCTCAAATGCCTCTCATTGCGGTTTGGGATGATCATGAATCCAGTAATGATAGTTGGAAAGGTGGTGCGGAAAATCATCAAGAGACCGAAGGGGACTGGGATACGCGTCGGCAAGCTGCCTTACGCGCCTATTATGAGTGGATGCCAATTCGAGAGCCAAAGCCTGGGCGCGTACGTGAAGCGATTTATCGAAACTTCGATTTTGGAGATCTTGCTAGCCTAACTTGCGTGGAGACACGTTTAACGGCGCGCGCCGAACCCTTTATTATTGAAAACCACATAGCGGAAATTGATGTTCCTGGCGGGGCCGAAAAATTCAAAGCCGAAGCGCTTTATGATCCGAGCCGTGAAATGTTTGGTCAAGATCAACAGGATTTTATTGTCGGGAAGCTTAAAAGCTCTAAATCCGATGGGAAGTCATGGCGATTGCTTGCCAATCAGGTCATTATGGGTCGTCTGCTTACGCCAGATTTTGCACCCTATATTTCCGAGGATGTTATAAAACAAATAGAGGAGTTTTGGCCCGCAGTTAGAGATTTTGTGACGCTCTCTAAATATAATTTACCCGTCTATCCTGATAGTTGGGACGGCTATCCCGTCGCCCGTGAGAAATTTTATAAAGCTTTGGACGAAGCGGGGGTGAATGATCTTCTGGTTTTAACCGGCGACGCGCATGAATTCTGGGTCAATGAATTGACCTCAGAAGCCGGAACCAAAGTCGGAATGGAGCTTGTGACGTCCTCAGTATCATCTAATACACTCACGGCCTATATGGGCGACGCAACGGCCGATCATAATTTGCTTCTTACCAAAGAAAATCCGGATGCGCGGTATTATAACGCTCTGGAAAACGGATTTATTGATCTGAATTTGACGGCTAAGTCTGCAACTGTGCGCATGATTTGTGTTAGCACAGTAGCCTCTCGCAATTATGAGGCATTTGAGGCGGCCCGGTTTAAGTTAAAAAAGTCAGGTGAGACCATAAAAGTTAAATCGCCGCGCGGGCTTAATCTGAAACAGCGGGCGCTTTTTCATGGCCTTGGCTAGGCCTTAGGGTCGGCAGGCCTGGGTGTCCCGATAAATGTGGGTTGTTTTGGACATGCTCAAATTTAATATCTCTTGATGATTGCCGCGACCCGTCATGGGAATATCCGGGCGGCGCAAAGAGATATTTTAACCTCGATCCAAAAGACCGGCGAGGTCCAAAAACATCTTTGAGGGCGCCGTACATTTCAGCAAAGGCAATGCGGAGCGGGTTATAAGTCTCGATATTTTTAACCAGCCCATATTCAATTTTCATATCATCTTTTTCAGGTACAAAACTTCCAAATAGCTTGTCCCAAACAATAAAAATGCCGGCATAATTGGCATCTAGATATTGTGGATTTGTGCCGTGATGGACGCGGTGATGAGACGGCGTGTTCATCACAGCCTCAAACCATTTTGGCATTTTTTGGATCGATTCTGTATGGATCCAATATTGATAGATCAGATTTATCGCGCCGACAAAGCCGAGCAATAAGGGGTGAACACCCAAAATGACGAGGGGCGTTGAAAGTAAAACAAAGCCTGTAAAATGATTGTTCCAAGGCTGTCTGAGGGCGGTTGAGAGGTTATAATGCTGGCTACTGTGATGAACGACATGGGCGGTCCAAAACCATCTGATCCGGTGCGCGGCGCGGTGTTTCCAGTAATAGACAAAATCTTGCGCGATCAAGGCTAGGCAAATTATGGGGAGGCTGACCCCGAGATCAAAAAGACGGAATTGCCAAGCCCACATTAAAATGGCCAAGCTGATAAATCCCATGGTAATATCTGAGGCCAGATTGCCTAGCCCCATTAACATAGAGGTCAGCGCATCTTTAGGGTCATAGCGCCCGCCGACTTTTCCGCGAGACACGAACCACCATTCCAACGCGACTGTTAGCGCAAAAAAGGGTGCCGCCCAGACCAGTATCATAGGAAAATTTGGAGCGTCCAAGGGCATGGATTAAAACTCATCATAATTTGACCTGATGTCAATCCATGGGCGCAATCTCATTTCTAAAGAAAATTTCAAGAATGATGGTGTAAGGCGCTTTTTAAATCGACCACTCATCTCTTGGAGATCACTATGAAAGCTGTGACCAAAGCCGTTCTTCCTGTTGCAGGGTTTGGAACCCGTGTTCTGCCGGCTACAAAAACCATACCCAAAGAAATGCTGACCGTGGTTGACCGTCCGGCGCTTCAATATGTTGTCGATGAGGCGGTTGAAGCCGGTATTGAGCATTTTATCTTTGTCACAGCACGCGGTAAAATTGCGATTGAAGACTATTTTGACAGTGCCTATGAGCTCGAAGACAGCTTGCAAAAAAAGGGCAAGACCGAGATTTATGATCATTTGAAATCCAAACAACCGCTTGAAGGCACAATGAGCTTTGTGCGTCAGCAACAAGCCAAAGGCTTGGGACACGCCGTTTGGTGCGCGCGTGATATCGTCGGCGATGAGCCCTTTGCGGTTCTCTTGCCGGATGTCTTGATCCAATCGCAAACCTCTTGTCTTGCTCAGATGATGAAGGCCTATAACAAAGTTGGCGGCAATATTATTGCGGTTGACCCGGTCCCCAAAGAGCGGGTCTCATCTTATGGTGTGATCAAGCCTAAAGCCGGTGTGGACGCTTCGAAACAGCTTATCGCCATGGACGCCATGGTTGAAAAACCCCCTGTCTCTGAGGCGCCGTCTAATCTAAAAATTACGGGCCGCTATATCCTACAGCCAGAATTAATGGGTCTTTTAAAAGATCAAGCGGCGGGTGCTGGCGGTGAAATCCAGCTTACTGATGCTATGGCGCGGTTAATGGCCAAACAAGATTTCCACGCCTTCCGCTATGAAGGTCAAGATTATGATTGCGGCTCAAAGCTTGGTTATTTCGAGGCTGTTATGGCTTTTGCGCGTGAGCACAAGGACATTGGGGCAGATGCGCGTGAGATGATCAAGCGTTTTGCGTAAATATAGGTGAGGGTCGGGGTAAGCCATATCCTCAATCTTTACGGCAAGGCGTGATCATCGGAAATTATTGTGAAAATTATAGTCTAACGACGAATTTAAAAGAGCCGCGCCTGTCTAAGTCTTAATCTCTATCTGACTTGCGAAAAACGCGTAATTATGCGACCCGCATTTATGGTTAAAATACGCCTCGCTTGTCTTTCTGTTTCAATTTTGGCCCTATCGGCCTGTGGAGGCGGCGGCGGGAGCAGTTCAACGCCAGTGGCAACGCCGCCCCCTGCCGGGAATATGGCGCCGTCATTTACATCCGCAAATACGGTCGATGTATCCGAGTCTGTGACGGGAGCCGCTTATAGTGCGACGGCCTCAGATGCGGATGGGAATAGTTTGGCCTTTTCCATTTCGGGCGGGGCGGATGCCATTCACTTTAACGTGGACGCTAATTCGGGTGATGTCAGTTTCATAACCCCACCCGATTTCGAAAACCCGTCTGACAGTGACTTTGATAATATTTACGATATCACCTTATCTGTTAATGATGGCCAAGGCGGTATGGATAGTCTCGCTCTTGCTTTGACCTTAACAGATACCCCCAATGATCCCGTCAAATATAGAGATAGGTTCTTTACCGATATCGAGACGATGGAGAATGTGGAACTTGCCACGATTGAGGGTGAAACCTTATTGATGGATATTTTCCAACCTGCAAATGACACGACACAAAACAGACCCGTTCTGATTGTGGCCTCGGGCGGTGGATTTATTGTGCAAGACCGCACGGAGGTCGAACTCGTCGCCGCAGAATTTGCGAGTCGCGGATTTGTTGCTGCCACGATGGATTATCGTGTCTTGGGCCGTTTTCCAATTGATGCTGAAGAGCTGTCTATTGCGGGCGTCAAAGCAAGCCATGATATGTTTGCAGCCGTTCGGTTTTTCAGAGCGGATGCGGAAGGTGCGAATAATTTCCAAATCCGAAGTGATGCTATGATCGTCAGCGGCACATCGGCTGGCGGCGTCATGGCGGCCACGGTCGCCACATTTGACGAAAGCGATACAGCTCCCAGCCAAGCCATTCAGGATTATTTAGATGCGAATGGCGGCGCCTTTGGCGCGGTTGGTAATAATACGGATGTAAGTTCAGATGTCCAAGGCGCTGTCCCGATTTCTGGGGCCGTATTGGACCTCGCAACGATCGATGCAAATTCCGCCCCTATTTATGCCGCACATAATATGATCGACCCTGTTGTGCCATGTGATACGGGCCCTGAAGGTGCGGCCTTTACAGGATTAATCGTGTCAGGATCATGTGACTTTATTCCAGCCCTTCAGGCGGCTGGCGTCACAACCGGATTTTTCTTAAAACCTGGCGTCGGCCATGTGGATTTTACTTTAGAGGAATTTCTTCAAATCGCCGAAGACGCGGCCGACCTTTTCTTTGAAGAGGT
>CAYTLJ010000092.1:0-10784 GCA_964438555.1 uncultured Algimonas sp. | reverse complement strand
AAATGCCGCATCCCGGTAAAGACCATGGCAAGGCCGGCTTCATCAGCCGCCGCAATGACTTCGGCATCGCGAATGGATCCGCCGGGTTGAATGACACAGCTCGCCCCAGCTGAGGCGGCTGCAAGCATGCCGTCAGGGAATGGGAAAAACGCATCTGAGGCGCAGGCACAGCCTTTTGTTCGAGGCGTATCCCACTTGGCCGCTTTTTGCGCGTCTTCTGCTTTACGGGCGGCGATACGCGCCGAGTCGATACGGCTCATTTGCCCCGCACCAATTCCAGCGGTTGAGCCGTCTTTGACATAAATAATCGCATTAGATTTGACATGTTTGGCGACTTTCCACGCCATGCGTAAATCCGCCATCTCACTCTCTGTCGGTTTGCGTTTGGTCACGACTTTAAGGTCCTCGTCAGCGACATAGCCATTATCGCGGTCTTGCACCAAAATGCCGCCTGCGACATTGCGTTGGGTCAATGAGGGCGCCAATACATCTGGCAAACCGCCTGCAATTAAGAGACGCAAGTTTTTCTTTTTCCGAAAGACGTCTATGGCGTCCTCATCAGCCGATGGTGCGATAACAACTTCGGTAAAGACTTTGACGATTTCTTTGGCGGTCTGGGCGTCGAGATTTCCGTTCAACGCAACAATGCCGCCAAAGGCTGAGACAGGATCACAGGCCAGAGCATTTTTATAGGCCGAGATAAAATCATCAGCAACAGCCACCCCGCATGGATTTGCATGTTTTATGATTGCCACGGCTGGCTTGGCACCACCCGATGCATCGCCAAATTCTGCGACAAGCTCATAGGCCGCATCTGTGTCATTGATATTATTATAAGACAGCGCCTTACCCTGTAATTGCTCAGCTGTTGCAACACCTGGCCGGTTTGATCCATCCGCGTAAAAGGCCGCGCTCTGATGCGGGTTTTCGCCGTAGCGAAGTTCTTGTTTGAGCGTGCCGCCTTGGGCTCGGTAAGCTGGCGTGCTCTCAACATGGCCTGCGAACCAATTCGCAATCGCCGCGTCATAAGCCGCAGACCTTGCATAGGTTTTAGCAGCCAAGCTCTGCCGCAAAGTGCCTGTGGTTTGTCCGTCATGTGCATCCATATCTGCAAGAACGGCATCGACGTCTTCAGCGTCTGTACAAACGGCGACATGGGCATGATTTTTCGCTGCCGCACGGATCATAGCTGGGCCGCCAATATCGATATTTTCGACACACATTTCGTAAGACCCGCCTTGCGCGACGGCCGCTTCAAACGGATATAAATTCACAACCAATAAATCGATGGATAAAATGCCGTGATCATGCATGGCGCCCTTGTGGCTCTCTAAGTCTCGGTCCCCAAGCAGGCCGCCGTGAACCATTGGATGAAGCGTTTTAACGCGGCCGTCCATCATCTCTGGAAATTGGGTTAGCTCTGAGACGTCTTTGACGGGAATTCCCGCACCCGCAATAGCTTTATGCGTGCCGCCCGTTGAGACAAGCTTTACACCGCGCTCATGCAAAGCACGGGCTTGATCTAGCAAGCGCGATTTGTCCGAAACAGAAATGAGGGCGCGTTTGACAGTCCGCAAAGTCGCGCGGTCAAAAGCCGGAAGGTCTGGATTAGGGCTGGGCATGCAAAATTTTTCCGTGAAAACCATGTAGAATGGCGCCCACCTATCATGCCTTTTTTAGAAATTCTACTTAAGCCGTGCGGTCATCCACATCATTGGCAACCACATCACTATCGGCGACATTTGGCACTAATGCCAATTGTGGTTCTGCGAGAACATCGGACGGGTCATAGGTTGGAACGAGTTGCGCAATGGCTTCCCGAATTGTTTTTCGATTTCGTGTTTGCAGCGCTGAGATCAATGACTTTACGCGTTTGAGAACCGATTTCGGATCAATCATTGCACCTGTATAACGCTGGACGCCATCAACAAGTGTAGGCACCAGGTCTTCATCTTCATAGGACAAGACTTCGGTTAGTTTTTCCCCAGGCCGCAAGCCTGTATATCGAACCTCGACATCAACATCGGGGACTTTCCCGCGCAGGCGGATAAGCTGACGGGCGAGACGGGCAATATTTACAGGTTCTCCCATTTCTAACACATAAATACAGGCCGTATCATCATGGCCGCCATTCACCTGTTCTCGACGGCGCGCGCCCAAAGCCGCCGATTGTAAAACAAGGGCTGACGCCTCTTCGACCATCATAAAATAGCGATCGACCTCGCGGTGCGTCACTGTCACTGGTCCGCCCATGGCAATTTGTTCTTCAAATAAGGTAACAACAGATCCATTTGATGCCAGCACATTCCCAAAACGCACACAGGAGGCCTGAAGACCGGGATTTACGGCTTGTCGGGCTAGGGTCAGCATTTCGACTATCCGCTTACTGGCACCCATCATATTGACCGGGGCCACAGCCTTATCGGTTGAAATTAGAATAAAATGTTCAACCCCTGTTTCCTCACACATATCCAATACATTGGACGTTCCCATCACATTGGTTCGCAACACCTCAAGCGGGTTTCTTTGGCCCATAGGAACATGTTTAAGCGCCGCCGCATGTAATACAATTTGGGGTCTTTCGACCTTAAAAATTTCGCGCATACGCGGCGCATTTCGAATGTCCCCCAAAAAGGTTCGCCATGGCGCTTTTTTCACTTTGGGCGCAAGAGGCGCCAGTCTCTTTTCAAGATTGTAGAGATGTAATTCCGAATGATCGACAAGAATGAGGGAGGCTGGGTTAAGAACCGCAATTTGTTGGGAGAGCTCAGACCCAATTGATCCGCCAGCGCCTGTCACAAGAACGCGCTTGCCCTGGAACATTTCTTTGACAGGGGTCAGGTCTAGGCGGCGCATTTCTCGCCCAATCAAGTCAGCCGCTTCAAATGTCGTCAGGCCCTGGCCAGGATCGGTTGATCGACGCCCCAAAGGCGCACCAAGATCTGAGGCAATTTTAATGAGGTTTGCCGTTTGTGCGCGGTCGGGTGCGGGATCAACGGATACAATCTGCAAGGGGCGGTCTTGCCGACCCGCAATCTTTTTATAGGTCTCGCGCAAATCATCAATATCCCCCAATATTGGTACAGAGCGGATAGATCGTCCCTGATATTGACCTGATGTTTCGATCAGCCCGACGGGGTTAAATCCCAACCTGCCTTCTTTTTTTCTAACCCTATCATTGAGATAGCTATATAAATGCGGAGCAGGTCCAACTAAAATGGCGTCCTGGCCATATGTCGAACGGGCCCGAAAAAGCGCTCTGAAATCTCCATTTTGTACCATCATAGCGAGGAGGCGTGAGACGAGAATTAGGCCAAAAAACAATCCGCCTGCTAAAAACGGCGCCGACCTTGGAAAATTCGCACCCCGGTCGAAAAAGAAATAAAGCAATAAAGTCACAGAGAACATGACGACAACGATACCCACTAAAAGTTTGCGGAAATCATGAAGTGTTGTGAAACGCCAGATCACACGGTCCTGTCGCATAATAACCCACGCAACAAGTGTTACGCCGGCTGTCAGCCAAGCCGCCCTATGTTCAATGTCATTTTGAATCGGCTGGTTTAAAAAATCATACCGCCAACGAATAACGGCCATCATGGAGAAAAGCGCAAAGACCACATCAATTGCGATCAACCCAATGCTACGCAGGGTACGGAAAGATGGCTGGGCGCTTTGCGATTTCATCACACAGTCCCGTTTACACCTTTGGCTCTGCCGCTTTTAAGCGACGCAAAGACCAGCGGACGCGATTTGAACGCGATTCACCATCGCTGTCACAAAAAGCCTCGCCCGTAATGACGATTTGTTGCGTTTTAATAGGTGCGCGCCCACGACCAAGATAAACAGAATCTTCCAAAGCCAAAGCTCCTCCATCTGTGCGGAAACGCCAACCGGCTTTCCCCTCGACAACCAGTAAAGCTGAAGATTGGTCTTGTGACAAGCTGACTCTTACATTCGGGTGTAAGTGAAACCGAATGTGAAAAGGGACTTCATCTCGTCGAAGCGGGGCTGTGCCGATCGGGACAAAGAGCGCATCCTCACCCCTTATATCGTCTCCATCCTTTGGCAAAAAGAGCCTGCGCCGATGCGCCAAGCCGTAATCGCTCATATAGCCTTCATGATGAGATTCCAGCCATATGCCGGACTCTTGCTCCTTTCGAGACGCCCGAACAGGTCCACAATCATATTCGACAACATCGCCTACGATCCGTCTTTTCCAGTCCGAAATCAGCAATCGGCCCGGAGACCGATTGTCCAAAATTAGTGTTGAATGTGCAGCGGCGGCACGAACGGGCCGTTGCCACATGTCAGCTTGTTCGGGATTAAAACCACAAGAGGTGAATATAATCCCTTCTTTTGTCGAAAGATCAATCGCCAGAGGGCTGAGATGGCTATTGCTATCAAAAGGTCTTGGTGCCGCACCACCCGTATCAACAATGATTATTGTCCCGCCCGAGGCGAGGCGTTGATAGCCCGTATGCGGGCCATAGCCAAAGGCCTTTGGGCTACCAGGCGCAACAGAAAGTAATTCCGCAATATCTGAGCTGTCCCACTCTCCGCCGCCTTGGAAAGGGCTGAGCGTCCCATTTGATCGGCGAAAAAACTCGACCATGGGTGACAATCTATCAATTGCGCGGGATAAATCTTTTGATCCTTCCACACCCCGGTCTGCCAATAAACTATCCAAGGTTAAAAGCAGGCGTAAGGCTTCAGCTGTCTGAGAAGGTGAGCGAGAAATGTGCCCACCATCTGGTAGGATTTGAAGCGAAATCTCAGCGTCTAGGAAATCCAAGCCGCGCTCTAGGAATTGCGATTGGCTATCTGTCATTCGGGCGCCGCCCATTGCCAAGGCACAGCCCGCTTGGAGGCGCGCAAGCCCATGCGGCAGTGATTTAAGAGAGGCTCGCAATGCGGTTAGCTGGTTGACAACAGAGGCGCGGCGCCGGTTTAATTGCCCGTCATTCTCCGCAGTGGCCAGGGCAGGAGACCAATATGAAAGCCAGTTAAACAGGCGCCGTGCCAATCGTTCAGGCTTCCAAGCAAAGACATTGCCTTTGCCATATGTCTCTATCCATCCATCAACATAGTCTTGCGCTTTGGCATGATGGGCTTCGCTATCAACAGCTAATAAATCTGCCAACCAATCAAACCCATGAAGCCAATCCGCAAATTGTCGAGACGGAGAAGCTTCTGTCCATGGACCAATATCCAAGACTTGTCCCATATTGTTAAATTGACCTTCAAGCAAAGCCTGTGATTGTTCAACCCGGCCCAAAGACAAGCCAGGTTTGGCGGCGTGGAATGCGCTTATTTTGCGTAGGGCCAATTTTCGACCCCCGCGGCCAGGCAGAAATCCTTTTACAGATTTTTGCACATATTGGCCCATTCCAGCCATAAATGTGGGTAATGCAGGCACGCGGGATGCGGCAGATTTAGAGTTTCCCTTCCCCATCAGGCGAAATCAAGCCGCCTGCGTCAAGGATTTGTCGCCGCGAAGGGCCGCTATGTTTTCAGCGTAACTGCCTTTGCCTTTAAAGACGGCAGACCCCGCCACAAGTGAGGTTGCGCCCGCGGCAATACAATCTGGTGCCGTTTTCGGATTAACGCCGCCATCAACTTGTAAAATAATATCGCGACCAGTGGCATCAATTTTCTCTCGGACAGCTCGAATTTTTTCGAGTTGAGACGGTATAAATGACTGACCGCCAAACCCTGGATTTACGCTCATAATCATAATCTGATCACATAGATCGATAACAGGATCGACCTGTTCAACAGGCGCACCTGGATTGAGAACAATGCCTGATTTTACACCTGCATCCCGTATCATTTGCAAAGTTCTGTGCAAATGCGGTCCGGCATCTGGGTGAACTGTGATGAAATCGGCCCCAGCCTCGATAAACATTGGGACTAATATTTCGGTTGGAGAAATCATTAAATGAACATCAAAAGGTTTTTTTGAATGAGGCCGAAGCGCTTTCACAACAGCTGGTCCAATCGTCAAATTTGGGACATAGTGACCATCCATAACGTCAATATGGATCATATCTGCCCCGGCTTCATCAATGTCTCTTACGGCCTGACCAAGCGCAGCAAAATCAGCGGATAAAATAGACGGTGAGATAAGGACATTTTTTGACATGGTCACCACTTAGCTGTTTAGGAGCCATCTCGCAAGCAAGTGGATCGTAAGTCAGCCCATAAAAAAACCCGCCCCCTTAAGTAAAGGAAGCGGGTAAAAAATCGCTATCAAAAATGATTATTTGCGAACTGGCAGATAATCGCCTGCATTATAGCTGCCACCCGTATAGCCATAACCTGTTGAGCTATTGGTATTGGATGACGCGTCGCCTTGATAAAGCTCAACTGTTGACCCAGTGAATGAAGACCCAGACTGTAGACATGTGCCATCTGCTTGAGCCGTTGTTCCCGCTGGGCAACTTACAGCCTCACCTGCATAGCTTGTTCCAGAAGAATAGCTTGGAGTCGGCTCTGAATATGTAGACCCTGAAGAATAGCTCGATGTAGACCCTGAATAGGTTGTGCCTGTAGAAAAGCTAGATCCAGACTGTAGACATGTACCATCTGATTGAGCTGTTGTCCCGGCTGGGCAGTTCGCAGGCTCAGACGCATAGCTTGTTCCAGAAGAATAGCTTGGTGTCGGCTCTGAATAGGTTGTGCCTGTCGAATAGCTAGACCCAGACTGTAGACATGTACCATCTGATTGAGCTGTTGTACCGGCAGGACAACTAACAGGCTCTGCGTAAGACGTGCCTGAGCTATATGTCTCTGCTTGAGCATATACTGGAGCAGGTTGCGTATATACGGGCGCGGGCTGTGTATATACTGGCGCGGGTTGCGTATAAACCGTCGTCGCTTGCGGTGCACAAGTACCCGTTTGTGTACAATCTACATATATAGGTGCAGGATTATAAGTTGGGGCTTGCGTTACCGGCGTGCCATAACGTGTTGTCGCAGCAGCAGCTGGTGCCACGCATGATTGACCGCAATTGCGACCACTTTCATAGTCGTAAATATTACCATAGCGGCTTTGCGCATTGGCAGTCAGAGCCAAACCAGCCACGCCCATAGTTGTAACTAGGCCAATTTGAAAAAGTTTTGTCGTGCTCATTGGTGAGCCTCCCATTTTGAAACAGCTTCGACGATGTGTTGCAAAGCTTGGACCACAATCAGGTTAACGTCATATTACCATAACTAACCTTTATTTTCAGCCCGACTTGCGTAACGCCGCTATAAAGAAACCATCCAGCCCGCCTGATTCAGCCAGATCGAACGGTAACGTCCGCACCACCCCACCCTCAAAACGAGCGTCTGGGAGGTCCAGTCCAGATAGGTTTGAAAGCGGAATAAGGCTAAAATCGGGCACATTTTGTAAAAATTTTGTGATTCGCGGTAAACCTTCTTCAGGCTGTAGAGAACAAACGGCATATATAAGGACACCGCCAGGCGCTGTTAATTGCGCGGCTTTAGGGAGCAATTTGTCCTGAATGCGTACCAAATCTGCAACGGACTTAGGCGTTCGATTGTGAAGCACGTCTGGATGTCGGCGAAATGTGCCCGTTGCTGAACAGGGTGCATCCAAAAGAACCGCATCAAAAGGCTCAGCGTCATATTCAAGCGCGTCTTTATGTATAATGTCAGCCTTTAATCCCGTGCGAACAAGATTTTCTTCCAACCTTTTTAATCGCCCCCCCGATTTATCGAGCGCCGTAACCTCTGCGCCAGCACTGGCAAGCTGCATGGTTTTCCCGCCAGGCGCGGCGCACATATCCAGAACCTTGCGGCCGATCATATCGTCAAATTGATCTATCAGGATCTGAGCCGGCTGCGCGGCCGAGATATCTTGGGCCCACCATGACCCAGCTTCAAATTCGGGTAAGCGTGTAACATCGCCAATCGAACCCAATCTTATAGAGTGTCTCCCAAGTAAGGCTCCACCCATTTTTTCTGCCAATCCTTCCCTGTCTTTCGTGACAGTTAAGTCCAAAACGGGTGTTTTCATGAGTTGTGCGGCGATTTTTGTCATGGGTATACGGCCATATTCGCGTTCCCATGACCCCCTAATCCAACCTGGAATATTAGCTTTGGGGGGGGTCGCTGCGGCGGCGGCCTTTCCATTTTCGACCACTTTGCGCAGGACAGCATTGGCAAAATTTGCAAAGCCGAACGTCTGTTTGCGAGATTTCAAAACCTCGACGGTTTCACCAACGGCCGCATGAGGCGGAACATCCATAAAGACGATTTGCGCCACAGCCGTTTGCAAAACAGCCATGACAAGCGCCGTGGGTTTTTTTCTGATATATGGCTTTAGAACAGCCTTAATTTGACCAAACCGCCGAAAAACAGTCGCTGCAATTGCCCGCGAAAAGGCGCGATCTCGTGCATCAAGCTCTTGATAACCTGGTGTTGCCGCAAGTGAAAGCTCGAGCGCCTTTTCATTTACCGTTACATCCAAAACAGCCAGTGCCGCACAGCGCCGTGCAATTAAAGATGACGACTCATTCCGAGATTTATGGGTATTTTCAGACATGCTCGGCGCTTAGGCGAAGTTGCAAAGCGGGTAAATGGGGTCAACGCATGAGACCTTAATTCGAAACCGCTTTGATCATCGGGATAGAAAAGTTGCGTTCAAAAAAATGGTAAACATTCTACAAACGCGGGATTCACGGAATCTTATCTGCATTCCTGTATCACCCTGACCCATCGAGCTGCATTTTATGCGTTTGACGGGATAGGGCCTAAGAGGTTATCGGGTTTGCATGAGCATATCTGACGAAAAAACGCCTCCTGCCCCAAGAAAAAAGCTAAGCCCTGCTGCAAAGCGAGCTTTAGCCGAAGCAGAGGCGCGCCGCAAAGCGCGTCAAGCCTCAGAGTCCCGTAAAGCTGAAAAAGGCGGCCCGAACGGTGTCGAACCTACGCGCTATGGCGATTGGGAACGGGGCGGGATAGCCTATGATTTTTAGGACCTCGCCTAAGTTCAAGACATCGAGCAAGTTTTGATCGACGTCGGAGCAAATCCCACGTCTTAATTATAGGTGGGAGTGGCTAATGCCGACCAAAATTATTTCAATCGCGTTAACAAGCGCACTCGGCGCAGCAGTAATGGGCATGCCAGCATATGCGGGCGGAGCCTGTGGCGGACAACATTGTGGAACAGCTGTTCAGGTTTTTGACGCGCCTGCACCACAATTTGGTCCTTTGACAGTTAGAAATCAAAACCCACTTGGCCATTTACGTTCAGTTGATTTTCAACGCGCACCCAATGTTTCAATTACGCGCGTCCATGGGCTTGCACCAACAGCTGCGCTTTCTGACGCCCCATCAAGCTTTACCGGCGGCTGTCATCCGACAAGCGTAACCTATTGTCGTCAAGATGCAGGCGTCCCCGTTCAGGTCGAATTAGCGCCGCAAGCTGTTTTCCAAGCGCCCGTCATAAGCGCGCCACAGGTTGTAAGTGCACCGCGGACAGTCGCCATTGGCGGCGGATATGATCCGTCTAAATTCACACCACGTGTCTATGGAGACCCAACATTTGTTCCAGGAATCGCGCATGTTCCAACGTCAATTGTTGATCGCGACCCAGTTCGTGCTCAGCAAGTGCTCGATAGCGGCAGAACTGTTCCGCAACCTGTTTTAGGTCGTGATACATTTGGCGGCACAGTCCCTAATCCTGGTTTTGTTCAACAAAATTTCGTCCAGCACAATGTTGTTCAACCTAATTTTGTTCAGCCCAATTTTGTACCGCAAGGCGCCTTTAGCGTCGCTGGCCCGCAAATTGCGGCACCCGTTTTCCAAGCCCCTGCACAAGGGTTTGTTCCAGCCGGCGCCCCTACTCTTCAAAATAGAGGTCCTTTTGCCGGAGCTTACGGCTCACCTGTCGGATCTGACGGAACCTATTGGGAAAAAGTTTCTGGCCCAACTTCATTTGGAGATACAGTGGCGTCTGAGGTTCTTTGTAAACGTCAAATACCTCAGCGCGTCGTAAATCCAGTTGTGCCTGTTCCTTATCCGGTTCCGGTTCAAACACAATTGCCACACGGGTGCGTTTCCGGAGCACACGGCTTCGGACATGCTCAGGCTCCGCAACTCCCAGTTGGTCGTTACGGCGCATCTGAGCCAGGTCGCTGGACGCGATAGGGCCTAATAAGCAAAAATAATTGCAGGTTCCGCCGCGACTGGCGGAGCCTAACACCGGAAACTGAGATTCTCCTGACGCGAGAATCCGCTCGACTGGCATATGTCTTGCACGGATAGTGCGTAATCAAATACGGTAAATACCGTGACAAAATCAGGAAGGTGTGGGTCATGATCTCACGATTTATCAAAACGACAGCCCTTTTAGGTGCGACTTTCGCACTTGCGGGAACAGCCACGGCGGGTGGCAATCATTATTCAACTTTACCATCTTTGGGAAGTTGGACATCTCATAGTGGATCAAATTTTCATAGTGGATCAAATTTCACGTCTAGTCATGCGGGTGTGTTATCAGCGTCCGAAGCGACCTCAAAATATGGTTCAGGCTCCATCAGCGAAACATTCGAATCACATGACACGCGCTTTTACGCAGGATCATCGGGCCCTGAATTAGCCCATGGCGAGTCGCTTCAAGCAACGAATTGCCCTGTCAATGTACACGGCGTTTCAGGCGATGCCGAAGTTGTTGGCTGCTATAATGTCGTCAGAGCTGTTCCGCAAACAACCTATTACCGCGTTGTGCGCCCAATTGTATATGTGCGTTATCCCGTACCCGTTTGTCAGAC
>CAYTLJ010000091.1:0-10831 GCA_964438555.1 uncultured Algimonas sp. | reverse complement strand
GCCGCTGAGATGACATGCGAAAAACGTCCCAATAGGTCGTCAGCAACGTCTGTTCATTGCAAAGAAGAGGCGTTGAAAACACTAAACACCCTGCGACAAGATCGCTTTTAGTGATTGCATCACGTGATTGCGTTGAAGATTCCAAAGGGATTTTGACGGGGTTGGTATGTCGTGGGTGATCCATTGAGCTTTTACATGTTGAGTAAATTGAATTTATTCAAACTATTCTAGCCATGACAGTTCTTTTGCGTATTATGCTATGTGGCCTAACGGTCGCGCTAGCGCGTAGGACATTAGGACACGCTCATAGCGCAGCGACTTAAGCCGTTATGAGAAGTTTTACGCCGTTTAGGATTTATAATGACGAATTCAAAATCTACGCATGATCATGGCCCAATGCATGGGCACGATATCTTACATAATAGCGCGACCAATAAATCAACGGCGTTCACGCTTGAAGAACGTGAAGCTTTGGGGCTTCGGGGGTTATTGCCTCATACAATTGGCACTCAAGATATTCATCAAAAGCGCGCGCTCGCGAATTTGCGCCGAAAGGCTTATGATATTGAGAAATATATTTTTCTAAGCGGACTTCAGGACCGCAATGAAAAGCTATTTTACCGTATGATCATGGATAATATCGAAGAAATCATGCCGTTGATTTACACGCCGACAGTGGGGCAGGCCTGTAAGGAATTTGCCCATATTTTTAGACGCTCACAAGGCTTTTACATCACGCCAGATGATAAAGGCGATATCCGTAAAATCTTGGATAACTGGCATGCCGACGATGTAAAGGTCATCGTTGTCACAGACGGACAACGTATTTTGGGCTTAGGGGATTTGGGTGCAAATGGTATGGGAATTCCCATCGGGAAGCTTGCGCTCTATACGGCCTGTGCGGGTATTCATCCGCATCAATGCCTGCCCGTTATGCTCGATGTGGGGACGAATAATGAAGAGCTTTTAAATGACCCGCTTTATATGGGCTATCCGCATAAGCGTTTGGAAGGCCAAGCCTATCTCGATCTTGTCGAAGAATTTGTCGATGCCATTCAAGATAAATATCCTAGCTCCCTTCTTCAATTTGAAGATTTCTTGACCCCAAATGCTTATAAATTGCTGGACACTTACCGCGATAAAATCCTGTGTTTTAACGATGATATTCAAGGTACAGCGGCCGTGGCTTTATCTGGCGTTATTGCGTCAAACCGCGTCACAGGTCATGACTTCAAAGATCTCCGCATTATGTTTCTGGGCGCAGGCTCAGCGGCAACAGGCATTGGCGATTTATTACTTGCAGCCTTAATGGCGCAAGGGCTGAGCAAAGACGAGGCCGTAAAACGTCTCTGGTTCGTTGATCAACATGGTATCATTGTTGAGAGCCGCGATGATCTTATGAGCCATAATATGCCTTATGCGCATGATTATCCGCAACTCGGATTTGTTGACGCGATCAAAGACATTAAACCTCATATACTGATCGGTGCAACCGGCGCGCCGGGGACCTTTACCCAAGAGGTGATTGAAACCATGGCGCAGATAAATGAGCGGCCCGCTATTTTTGCGCTGTCCAATCCAACCTCTCGCGCTGAATGTACGGCTGAGCAGGCCTATGACTGGAGTGAGGGTCGGGCTATTTTTACAAGCGGTAGTCCTTTTGATGCGGTTGAGCGAAACGGTGTCACTCATCAACCTGGTCAAGGAAATAATGCCTATGTCTTTCCTGGCATTGGTCTCGGTGCCGTGGCCTGTCAGGCAAAAACAATTGACGACGCTATGTTCTTGGCGGCTGCGGACGCTTTAGCCTATCAAGTCAGCCAGAAGAACCTTGATGCAGGTACGCTTTACCCACCCTTGTCAGATATTCGTGATGTCTCACTTCATATTGCGGTCGCTGTTGCTGAGACGGCCTATAAATCTGGCATAGCACAAGCTGAACGACCTGATGATCTTATGGCCTATATCAAGGACATGATGTACGTTCCCAACTATTAGCTAGATTGAGAGTGAGGCGTTTTTATTGGCTTTCTATTTGATTAGGGGCTTCAGGAAATCGCTGAGCCCGTCGGCCATTACCTCAACGCCCTTTGCCGTTGGGTGCAAGCCATCACTTTGCAACAGCTTAGGGTTATTTCGCACGCCTTCCAAAAGCGCGGGGTATAATGGAACGTCAAATTGGCTGGCCAACTCCGGATAAATAGTTCCATAATCTGCGTCTCGGCTTCCAGCTTCAGCTTTGGACCTGATTTTCAGGCCAATGAGAATAACTGAGATATTATCGGCTTGGGCCTTACTTAAAATTTCTGAGAGATTGGCACGTACCCTTTCAGGCGGTACGTTTTGCAGATAATCATTTGCACCAAGTGCAACGATTAAAAAATTGGGATTGACTGACTTCACACTCCAATCATAACGGGACAATCCGTTCGCACTTGTATCGCCGGACACGCCCGCATTGATAACATTTACAGCTTGTCCTGCCTCATCGAGGCGTAGGCTAACTTGTTCTGGCAAAGCGTCCTCAGGAGAGAGGTTGAAGCCTGCCGTTAAACTGTCGCCGAGAAACACGACAACCGGAGCTTTTGCGTTAACACGGGCAGGCAGCGGCGGCGTCTGTTCTTGTTTGGTCGTACTAGGTTTATCAGTTGAGGCTTGCTGGCAAGCAACAAGTCCAAAGGATGAAATAACCCACAGGCCTAGTATCACTATTAATTGACCTAACCGTCTCATAACTTGCCTCATAGATGAATTCTCGACAATATGTTTATTGGGTAACACATATCCTGTCTGACAATCCATCATACATCCTCCCGCAAAGGAATAAACACGTGGCTGAAGCTTTAAGACTGACCGATGTGAGCTTGACGCTGTCGGCTGCATCCGGGCCTGTAGACATTTTAAAGGGTGTAGATTTTTCAGCCAATAAAGGTGAGAGCATTGCTATCGTTGGACCTTCTGGTTCGGGAAAATCGTCCATGATCTCCGTTGCGGCCGGCCTTGAGCAAGTCACGTCGGGTGAAGTTTTTCTCCTAGGAGATTCTCTAAAGAGCCGAAGCGAAGATGAACTCGCGCGGCTACGTCGAGGTCGGGTGAGTATGGTATTTCAATCTTTTCACCTCCTGCCAACAATGACAGCTTTTGACAATGTGAGAGCTTCGCTGGAGATCGCGCACTTAGATAAGGTCGACATACGTGCCTCGGCGGCCTTAGATGCCGTGGGGCTATCTGATCGTGTCCATCATTATCCGGGTCAATTATCCGGCGGCGAACGTCAGAGAGTCGCTGTCGCTCGCGCATTAGCGTCAGACCCAGAGCTTGTTTTTGCTGATGAACCCACAGGCAATCTCGATACAGCCACAGGAGCCGGAGTTGCGGACATGTTGTTTAACATTGCACGTGACCGAGGGGCCACCCTCATATTGGTCACCCATGATCTGGACCTCGCCAGCCGTGCTGACCGCACGGTCACAATGCAAAGCGGAAAAATTATATGAGCCGCATTGCACTCAAAATAGGTTTGCGTGAGCTTTCAGGCGGGTTCAAAGGGTTTTGGATATATTTGGCCTGCCTGATTTTGGGGACTGCCGCAATTGCAGCTGCCGGTTCTGTCACCGAAGTCTTCACGCGCGGACTCGCAGGGGAGGCCCGTATTCTTCTGGGAGGAGACGCTATGTTCTCCATGTCGCAACGACGCCCAGATGCGCAGGAGCGCGCATTTATGACAGATTTAGGCCGCATCACCGAAACCGCCGCCGTAGATTTGATGGCGACTGTGGCCGATACGAGGCGGCAAGTGAATGTCAGGGCAGCTGATGAAAACTACCCTTTGATTGGTGAGGTGGTGCTGACGGGACCAGAGGCGGACTTCCAAAAGGCTCTGGAGTTTAAAGACGGGAAATGGGGGGCTGTTGTTAGCCAGTCTTTACTCGACAGCTTCAACGCGAAAATCGGCGATCAGGTTTCACTTGGGCCTATACAGGCCGTTATCCGTGGACGCGTAGATGCGCTCCCGGACAGAGTTGGAACGCCGGGATCCTTTAGCCCTGAAGCTATGGTGAGTTTAGAGGCTTTGATTGAAGCGGATAAATTATCTGAAGGACAAATATTTCAGTCGGGCTTTCGGGTCGTATTTAACCCTGACCAAGATTTTGCAGCCGTTAAATCGATGTATAAAGAAAAGAAAATGCGCGACGCTGGCATAAGACTTCGCGGACCGGAAGACGCCGTCGACGGTCTCCAAGATTTATTGACCACTCTAAACAGTTTTTTGGCCATCATCGGCATTGCGGCCCTTGTTGCAGGCGGCGTTGGGGTTGCGCAAGCGACCACGGCTTTTCTCGATACCAGAATTGAATCAATCGCTGCCCTCAAGGCGCTCGGTGCGGAGTCTCAAACAGTCCGAAATGCCTATCTTATTCAGCTGGGTTTACTGGCGTTTTTTGGGGCATTGACGGGTACGGTAATTGGCGCTGCCACCCCTTATTTCATGGTCTGGGTTTCAGGCGGGGCAATCCCTATCCCGCAATCCATAGGTATTTATCCTGTTCCATTGCTCATAGCGCTTATGTCCGGCCTTCTCGCTGCGGCTATGTTTGCACTACCGGCTATTGGCCGCGCGCGGGCAACACGGCCCGCCGCTTTGTTCCGCCGTCTCTCCGAAGATGCAAGGACCCGCACACCCCGCTTTGAACGCATTTGGTCAATCGCAGCTGCAGGAGTATTGGCAACCCTAACGATCTCAACCAGTAGCCGTCCCAGTTTAACGGCCATGCTTCTAATAGGCGCGATTATATCTTGGAGCTTATTTCTATTGTCGGCTTGGCTAATCCGAAAATTGGCAAGGATATCCTCGCGCCGTGCAACCGGCCTTTGGCGGCTTACGCTTTCTAATCTTGGTGGACCTGGATCTTTGGCATCCACGATTGTTCCCGCACTGGGGTTGGGTCTTGCTCTTTTGACCTTGGTGACTTCGGTTCAAGCCAATCTCATGCGCCAGATTATCGAAACTGCGCCGTCCAATGCACCGTCGCTTGTTTTTTCTCAAATCCCAAATAACGACATCGATCAGTTTGACCAGCTATTGGCTGACCAAGGTCTCGATATTAAAAATACAGATGTTTATCGCCGAGCGCCATTTCTTCTGGCCCGCGTGACCTCACTTAAAGGGGAGCCCGTCAATCTAGAGAACATAGCAGAATCGGAGCGTTGGGTTGTCCGTGGCGAGACCAGTATCACTTATCTTTCCGAACAACCTTCAGACACGAAATTGACCGAAGGCGAATGGTGGTCTGCAGATTATACAGGCCCCTTAAAGGTATCCGTTGAGGCTGACGCCGCGGCAGGCTTGCGAATTGGCGTAGGGGACATGATCGGTTTTCGTGTCTTTGGCCGCGAGGTCGTCGCAGAAGTCGCGTCCTTGCGCACGGTCGACTGGGGACGATTCAGTATTGCTTCAAATACAGCTTTTGTTCTGTCTCCGGGAACTTTGGAGGCGGCCAAACCCTATCATGTGGCTATAGCTAAAACGTCTCCGGCGGATGAAACAGATATTATCGATGTACTCGGTCTTGATTTACCCGATGTGGTTGTCTTTCAAACCCGTGCTGCATTGGAGACAGCGGCCCGACTTTTTGGAAGCATTGCGATTGCCGTAAATGCGGCCGCCAGTGTCGTAACATTAGCCGGCCTTCTTGTTTTGTTGGGTGCCTTTGCAGCAATGGCCCGTAAACGTCGAACCGAGGCGGCTTTGCTTAAAGTCTTCGGGGCGCAACGCGGGCAAGTCCTGCGACTCTATGCAGGCGAATTTGCCTTGGCGGGTGGCGCTGGAGCGATCATCGGTGCCGTCATTGGTGTTGGTGCCGCTTATCCGATCGTCACGAAAGTCTTCGAAGCAAGTTGGGCATTCCCATGGCAAGAAACCCTATTCGTCATTGGGCTGGCTATCTTAGTGTCTGCGATTGGCGGGGCCAGCGTTGGCATTGCAACCCTCGCTAAACGCCCCGCACACGTCCTAAGGTCGACATAAAGGGCTCAGGGTAAATTTACCTAGCGATAAACTTCATCTTCCGTCGGGAAGTTGCGCGACCGGACATCCTCGGCATAGCGTCTGACACTGTCCTCAATGGCTGGGCCAAGGTCGCCATAGACTTTGACGAATTTCGGGACTTTTTTATTTAGGCCAAGCATATCTTCCAGGACTAAAATTTGTCCGTCACAGGCGGCTGACGCGCCGATGCCGATGGTTGGAATGGGAACGGAATTGGTAATTTTCACGGCCAGAGGCTCAACCATGCCTTCGAGAACCACGGCAAAAGCGCCAGCGTCTGAGACGGCTTTCGCGTCTTCAATATGGCTTTCCCAGCTATCCTTATCGCGGCCTTGTGTCTTGAACCCGCCCATGACGTGGCTGGATTGCGGGGTGAGACCCGTATGCGCCATGACGGGAATACCGCGCTCGACTAGGAAATGCACAGTTTCGGCCATGCGTTTTCCGCCTTCAATTTTAACAGCACCGCAGCCCGTTTCTTTCATGATCCGAGCCGCATTTCGAAAGGCGACATTCGGGCTTTCTTCATAGGTTCCAAAAGGCATATCCACAACAATGAGCGCTTTTTGCGTGCCCCGCACCACGGCGCGTCCATGAACCAACATCATATCTATTGAAACGCCAAGGGTTGAATCCATACCGTGCATGACCATGCCCAGACTATCGCCGACCAAAATAAAGTCGGCATATTTATCAACAATCGCGGCCGTATGGGCGTGATAAGAGGTCAATGAGACAATCGGTTCACCGCCTTTGCGCGCGGCGATTTGCGGAACCGTCGTGCGGCGAATGATAGTCGGCTTGCTCATACTAAAATTTCCTTCTGGTCGATTAATAAGATATCACCAAATTGGGCCGAGAGCATCACACCAATCTTTCGGTCCGGTTTACCTGTGACGAGATCAAAGCTCTCTGCATCGACAAAATCTGCAGCTTTAAACAGGGCGCGGGGTTCCGCGTCAATACATGCCTTTAACGCAGTCTTCGCGTCTTCAATGGTTCCGCCTTGTTGGATGACCTTTTCCGCGACCAATAAGGATTGATGCAAGACTGGGGCGGCTTTGCGGTCTTCAGGGCTAAGCCGGACATTTCGCGATGAGAGGGCCAGCCCGTCCTCTTCTCTGACGGTTTTCACGCCAATGACCTTTATCGGCATAAAGAGGTCACGGGTCATTTGCTTGATGACGGCCAATTGCTGATAGTCTTTTTCGCCGAAATAGGCCGCATCCGGGCTGACGATATTAAACAGCTTATTCACAATCGTAGTCACGCCTTCAAAATGACCAGGGCGAACCTTGCCATGTAGCATATCGGCAAGACGTGTTGTTTTGACAATCGTCTGCGCGCCATCAGGATACATCTCGCTGACGTCTGGTATGAAGACGGCATCGACACCGACCTTTCGAAGCTTATCTAGATCTGCGTCTTCGGTTCTGGGATAGGCGTCGAGGTCTTTTGCTTCGCCAAATTGGGTTGGGTTGACGAAAATTGTCGCAACAACAAAATCATTATCTTTCAAGGCAGAAGTCATAAGGGACATATGACCAGCATGTAGCGCGCCCATTGTCGTGACGAGGCCTAATTGCCCGCGAGATTTGAAATCCGCAATGGCGTTTCGGAGCTCTGAAATTTTGCGATAAATTTTCATAATGCGTATCATTGACCCAGAAGCATCGCCAGGCACGTAAAGGCGAGATGTGAGGGTTTATAAGCTATTTGGGATCAAGCGAAAGCTCAAACCAAGCCGCTGCGTAACGGCTTAGTTTACAGAGGGGAGGTAAACGTCGTTATTCTCGTCTAGCAGCACGACATTTGGTGCGTAATTACGCGCTGTCTCAGCTTCCATTTGGCAATAGGTTATAATGATAATTTTATCACCGATTTGTACCCGGCGAGCGGCAGCACCATTCAGGCCAAATGTCTTTGATCCGCGCGGGGCTTTGATCGCATATGTCGTAAACCGCTCACCATTGGTGATATTGAGGATATCCACCTGTTCATTTGGTAAAATGCCTGCGCGTTCGAGTAAATCCTGGTCAATAGAGATAGAGCCCTCATAATTGAGATCAGCCTGAGTCACAGTCGCCCTGTGAATCTTACTTTTCATCATGGTAAGCATCATATGCGTCTCCACCGTTACTCTTAGGTTATGTAGGCAATATCAGTAAGGTTTTAAAGAATTAGAACCCACATTTATGCATAGCTCCTACGTGTTTACCCTACATTCAGGTAGAGGTGGGTGTCTAAGGGGAATAGAATGTCTTGGTTTTGTCCGGTTTAAACACCCCTAAGCCCTAAGCCGATTTCCGTTCCATGAATCCGGTCACTAAGCCGAGTCTTGTGGTAATGACGAGGCTACTGACATTTGCGCGCAATTTGCCTTTGGTTTTTGTGACAAAGATCGCGCTATCTCCACTATCCATAACGGTCAATATGCCGTCATGTTTCAGGGATGATAAAAGCGATTTCGCGTAATTCGATATGGCCTTTCGAAAGGCGACAGGGGCATCCTCACCCAGATATATTTTTCCATCACTTATTGAAGAGGAAGAAAAGACTTCTAAATGTGTGCCAAGTTGAATGACATGGGTCGGATCTCTAAACATCAAAAAGTCATTAAAGACCTCATATGCGTTAGCTGTACTCATTATTTGCCCTATGTCGTTTGCAAAGAGACGTGAAAACAGATCAGGTCTCGCTTCAATGGATTGTATAAGAAAAAAATAAAGCTGTTTATAGGCCAATCTTCATTTTATTTGATCTTTGCAGACTGGCTCAAACAAAGCTGGGACCTGTCCCCAGATCTAAAACCTCGACCAGATCGCCTGCTGCTAGGCTATCTGCGAGTGGGGCGCGCCTGATCAATAGATTGGCGTCCAGAAACGGCGTTAGAAGGGAACTATCTTGTCGTGGAAAGGGTTTCACAAGAAACTGACCTTTTTCGATCCAACCATAGGCGCGAAGATAATGTTCTCTTGGCCCGTTGCTTGGCATGGACTTTGTCAAAAAAGCTTGGGTAGATGGCTTGCGCGGACGTCCCATCAAGACAGTCAGGAATAAATGCGCACAAACCAAAGCCGAAGCCGGGTTTCCAGGCAGGCCTAAAACGGGGGTTTCGCCCAGCCGACCAAACCATGTTGGCTTGCCCGGTTTAACCGCAATTTTTTCAAATATCATCTTACCGCCAAGGTCATTGAAAACGCGCCGCATATAATCATAGTCGCCGACAGAGGCACCGCCCACAGGGACGATAATATCGCCTTGTCGAGCTGATTCAAATAGGTCTCGAATTTGATCTGGGTCGTCTTTTCCAAGACCAATATTTACAACCTCTCCACCCCAATGCCGGATCAAGGCCGACAGGCTTGGCGTGTTTGAATTCACAATTTTCCCGGGTGCATAAACATCACCCGGAGTCATCAATTCATCACCAGCGGCCAGAATGGCGACTTTGGGACGGTTAAGAACTTTTATGGCATTCAGATTAGACGCCGCGGCGAGGGCGATTTCAGCGGGACCTATGACTTTCCCTGTTGGGATGATTTTATCGCCTTGATGAAAATCAATACCAGCCCGCCGAATATGCTTTACCTGATCTTGTGCATGATTGATCTGAATGTGATCGTCTGAGCGATCAACATTCTCTTGAATGATTACGGTCTCCGCACCCTTGGGAATAGGGGATCCCGTAAAGATCCGAACAGCCTCGCCAACTTTTAATTCATCATCAAAATCGTGACCTGCTGGGACCTCACCAATGATACGTAATCTGGTGCCGGATTGTTTCACGTCATCGAGCTTTACGGCATAGCCGTCCATGGCTGATGCATCTTGTGGGGGGAGGGTAAGTCCGGCAAATACAGCTTCTGATGTCGTGGCGCCCAAAGCCTCATTGAGGGGCGTTGAGACAGGCTCAGGCGACAGGATATGGTCTGATAAAATGTCGAGGGCTTTGTCTACGGAAATCATGAAAACCCTATAGCAGAATAAATTTGCAAAGTTAGCCATAAGCAAAACTTTCTTGGCTATTTATCGGTTCTTGCCTTAGGTGAGACTTATGGTGGTTTCGAAAATTAAAAACTGGGGCGCAGTCCTGGTCATGGGCGGCAAAGGGCAGCGCATGGGCGGTGTCGATAAGGGTCAATTAGTGCTCCATGACCAGAGCTTTCAGGATATAGCGCTTAACTTTTTGGCGCAGCGTTTTGACCAGATTGCAATTTCTGTTGGCCAGGAAAAGAGACCCGATAGTGCCTATCCGCAGCTTCTCGACAAACAAATTCATGGTCAATCGGTCGGGCCTATTGGTGGTGTATTGGCGGGGTTGGATTGGGCGAGTAATCTTGGGTTGAAGGGGGTTATGACTATAGCTATTGATACACCCATATTGCCGGATGATCTCGCGGAGCGCCTTTGTGAATCCGGGAGCTCTGCTTACGCGAGCGATCAAGGACAAGGTCACTGGCTTCACGCGACCTGGCCTGTTTCGATTTATAAAACGCTACAGGCCGTGGTGTTTAAGGATGGTATCTATTCTTTATATCGTTTGCACGAAAGACTCGGATCCAGAGCGGTTGCCTTTGCGGATCAAAGGCTGGGTTGTTTTCAGAACGTCAATACTCAAGAAGATTTTGAGGCGGTGAAGGTAGTTTATAATTTATAATAATGCCCTGTTTCCACACATCCAGGAGGTCTTAGGTACAAGACCTAGGACGACGAAAACGACAAACTAAACGTGTCGTCACCATTGGGCTTGTCCCGATGGTCTCCTGGATTTATCGAAAT
>CAYTLJ010000090.1:5169-10879 GCA_964438555.1 uncultured Algimonas sp. | reverse complement strand
GGCATTGGCGGCGGTTTCCAAGGCGGACAGGTCTTTTCTTCAGGTGCGACAACACTTGGTGCAGGTGCACCATTTGGATCAGCTCTAGGACAGAATGTCGTCGGCGGCCAGCTATCAAACGGTCAATTTGTTAATGGCCAAGTTGTTCAAAACGTACAAGGGTCTCCGATTTTTGTACCGCAACCTGTCGGTGTTCCGGCGTTCACAAATGCAGGCGGCTTCGGCCAAGCGCCATGTGGACCAGGATTTGCGCCTTGCGGAACACAATTCCGCGGCGGTTCAGCCCTACCATTCGGCTTTGAAGTCTTTGGTGGAACCGAATTTGATATTGATGGCACGGCGCTCGACGGAAGAGCCCGTACCCCGTCAGATCCGGGTGTAGGCGGTGCGCCGAGCACGGGTGTAGCTGGTGAATTTGAAGATGTGGATTTCTCAGATGCATTCTCAGATGGGTTTAATATCGGTACTGGGTTCACTTATGACGTGTCTCGAAACACAACCGTTCTAGCCTCTGCGGCTTATTCCGAGAAAAACGGTAGAACAGTTGATACGGGGTCATTTATCCCTGGTACATTCACAGATCCCTTTAATCCAGTCCTGGCTGACTTTACACCAGGTGTAGGTGAAGTTGATCGTAACATTGAGGGGACGTTTGGCGATCTAGACCAATACACACTTGAAGCAGGTGTACGTCAGTACTTTGGAAACAATGTTGGGATTAGACCTTACGTTACTGCAAAAGGTGGCTTCACCTATAATAATGACGTTGAGTTCCAACAGAACTTTGTGGATGACGGTACAGTCTTCTCAGGTCCCGATGAATTTATTGATAGTGGATGGCGTCCAACAGCAGCTGGTCTTGTTGGTGTCGAAGCGGCTGTCGGAAATCGCGCAGCCGTCGGTGTCGAGACGGGCATTCGCTGGCGCGATGGTTTGAAAGGCGATTTCGTCAATAATGATGATCGTTTCTCTATCCCGCTCAGCTTACGAGGACGCCTGTCCTTCTAAACTGAATATTAACTATAGAATCAAAAAGCCCGGCGATTTCGTCGGGCTTTTTACGTTTATTATCCCTTATCCCCTATGAAGCCCTTCTCAAATTAGGGCTGGCCTGATGATTGCAAAGTCCTGGTCAACAACATCGGAATCTCTTGGCGATTGTGCCAATCCGGAACAGATAAGGGTGATACCATGCGTATTCTCATGCTCGGCGCCGCCGCCATTGCATTGTCGGGATGTTCTTTCCTCGGTCTTGGGGAAAAAAATATAGATCCTACAAAATATAACCCGCAAACGGGTGTTTATGGTCAACAAGCGCCTGTACACGTGCAAAATAAAGCCTGTCATTCGGGAAATTGTCTTTCGCGTTGGAATGTAGAAGGCGGAATTGGCACATCTTTTAATGCTGGTAGAAACATTATCACGGGGAGCCGTACAAATAATGTTCCCGGTTTTGATGTTAATTCTCAGTCTTTCAATGATGTCTATGATACTGGGATCCGAGCCGAATTAGGTGGATCATATGCGCTTGCACCAAATACGAAAATCACGGCTTTCGGTCACTATGAGCACGCTGATGGTGGAGATATCGTAAATTTCGGAACGGCTAATGGATTAGCCGCTAACGCATCCCTATCCGATTATGAGGCTTGGGGCGGTGAAATAGGTCTTCGTCAATATTTCAGACCGAGAAATGGGTATATCGTCAAGAGCATCAGACCTTATGTAGAAGGTCGTGTTGGGGCATCTCGCGTAAATGATATTCAACTTGAAAATGTTACACTTGATGGCGCCACACCACCCGCTGGTGCAACTGTTGGTCTATATGAAGATAGTTGGGTTCCAACAGCAGCTGGTCTTGTTGGAATTGAAACGCCGGTTGCTCGCTATACAACGATTGGCATCGAATCCGGGATTCGTTATCAAGGCGGATTAGAATCTGATCTTGAATCATTTGGACCAGGATCCAATTTTGGCGGTTTAAACAACAACCGTGGACGTTGGTCTGTTCCGCTTACAATCCGCGGACGCTACCGCTTCTAAAAAATAACCATATAAAAAATGGGCTGATGAACGCCTGTCAAAGAGTCCTAATTTAGGATGCATTTGGCAGGCGTTTTTCTTTGTCTGAGACCTAAATGCTTATTTATTTCGTGAAATTCGGTTTCTTTCCGCGAAAATAAAACGATCAATTCTGTCTTCGAGTATGTCCAATGGTATGCCACCATTTTCTAAAACGGCATCATGAAAACGTCGAATGTCAAAATCCTGACCTAGCGACGTTTTGGCCTTGTCACGTAATTCAAGGATTTTTATTTCACCGATTTTATAAGCAAGCGCTTGGCCGGGCCAGCTTATATAACGTTCGACTTCGGTCTTAATATTGTGCGGTGCTAAAGCTGAATTTTCCAAAAAGCAATTTTCCGCTTGTTCTCGTGTCCAGCCTTTCCAGTGTAACCCGGTATCGACAACAAGACGACAGGCTCTCCACATTTCATAAGATAATTGTCCAAACCGTTCATAAGGCGTTTTATATATCCCCATCTCACCGGCTAATTTTTCAGCGTAGAGGCCCCAGCCTTCACCAAAAGCGTTGGGATATAGGCTCTGTCGAAACCTAGGCAAGTCTTGTAGCTCTTGCGCAATCGCAATTTGCATATGGTGGCCTGGAACGCCTTCATGTGCGGTTAGCGCCGGGAGATTATAAAGCGGCCTATTGGGAAGGTTATAGGTATTGACGACATAATTTCCCGCTTGCCCGCGTTCTGGATTGCCGCTGAAATAGCGGCCCGTCGTATAGGTTTTCTCAACTTCTTTTGGAACAGGGATAACGCCATATGATAGACGCGGAAGGGTTGCGAAATATTGCGGCATCTTCCCATCAATTTGTTTGGCGAGATAGCTGGCGTGCATCAGTAATTCTTCACGCGTTTCGGCGTAAAATTGAGGGTCTGTGCGCAAGAAGTTCAAAAACTCTGCAAAACTACCTTCAAATTCTAACTCGTTTATAATCTCATCCATTTGCGTTCTAATACGTGCGACCTCACGCAATCCAAGATCGTGGACTTCATCGGGCGTAAGATCGAGAGTCGTGAAAAAACGCGTGAGTGCCCGATAATATTCACGCTCCATCTCACTATTGCCGAGACCGGCTGTCTGGCGCGCGGCCGTCGAATATTCTTCTTTCATGAACGTCGTAAGGTCGCGATAAGCGGGAAGAACCGCTGAGTTCATGGCGGCTTCACCAAGAGCTTTCAATCGGTCTTGATCCTCACTTGGAATCGTTTCTGGAAATGAGGTGAAGGGCGCGTAAAGCGGGTGGCTATCAACTGGCGTATTTGCCATTGTTTCTATCATATCCTCAATGGCGGGCAGGATGATTGAACTTGCCGTAAACCCATCACCCATCCCACGCCGCATATTATCTTGTGCGTTTCCAAAAAATCTCGGTAGACGTGTTAAACGAGCCGCATAGGCTTCGTAATCTTCAATCGTCTTGAAGTCCGTTTGTCGCACGATGAAGTTTAGTTGATTAAAAAACCCGCTATCATTTCTAAAGGGAATACGGGATTGATCAAAGGGAGAGAGACGTTGGCGTTGTTCAAGCACAAATCCCAGAAGTTCATAATTAAGACGGTCCGTTTCATTCATGGGTTGAGTTGAAAGGGCAGCATGACGGGCTAGAAAATTTGTTTGACGAAGATTAGATGCGGTCAGAGCATCCAATGAATTATCCGGTAATAGGCGTTGGGCGTCTCTGTCACCTTCTTGACCACGTCGAAAAATATCAAATTCTAATTCCGCGGCTTCAAAATCCTCGATGAGTAGATTCAACGTATCTGTTTTGGCACAAACGGCTTGACCGTCCAGCTCAATCACTTCGCCGCCTGGGCATATTGGCATAGATTGAATGTTACTATCTTGCGCGTTCGCCGTCGCGGCCAAACCACACCAGCTTGCGACAGCTATACATGCTGAAAGCAAAGTAATCTGTTTCATGACGCTGCCTTTTCCATGGCTTTTGCCAGCATGACATCCTTTTCAGTCACGCCTCCAGCATCATGTGTTGTAAGCGTAATATCAACGCGGTTATAGACGTTAAACCATTCTGGATGATGGTCCATTCTATCCGCAATGATAGCGATTTGCGTCATAAAGCCAAAGGCTTGCGCAAAATCCTCAAACCGAAAAACCTTTGTGATGAAGTCATCCCCACCTGTCCATCCGGCCAGATCTTCGACAACAATTTTAGGATCAAGAATTTCCATGTGCAAACCCGAATGAAAATGAATAGAACCTGTCTACGCTCAAAATTGGCCACATTAGGACCATTAGAATGCTGTCTTTGCCACAATCCCGCCACATTTACACCTGTTTAATCATCACATGTTCGATATTGGGACAGATTCTGGGGGGGTGAATTCTCAAAATGGCCAAGTTTTGGCCATCGCAACTCCTCATCGTCACGTCTATAAGCGCGATTATGACTCGTATTTTTCAATTTCTCGCGCTTCTCGCGACCCTTGCCGTTATCATTCTAAGCTTGCGACCCAGCCTACCATCAGTCGAGGTTCCGAATTCGGACAAGCTTATGCATTTCCTAGCTTATGGAGTTCTTGCCGGCCTGACCCGTCTAGGGTGGCCTCGCCTCTGGGGCGGCCTTATCGTCATCGGGTTCATTGGTCTGGGCGTCGGGCTAGAATTTGGCCAACACCTTATGGCTCAAGGTCGAACGGCCTCTATCGCAGACGCCTTCGCCAATTCAGTGGGCGCGATCCTCGCTGTAACCCTTTATCACATCTATCATCGCCGCAAATTCAGCTGATCAGGAGTTTACCATGCGCAAACTAACAAGCGTCCTTGTTTTCGCCCTAAGTGGGACGTCAATCTCAGCCTATGCTGGTGGGCCCGCTTTTCCAGAAGCGCTTCCACCCGTCGGAAATCCAGGCGAATGCTATGGCCAAGTTAAAATCCCTGCACAATATTCCACGGGGTCCGAAACCGTAATATCTCAAGACGCTCATGCAAGATTAGACGTCACTGAACCGCAATTGGCGGCACGTGAAGAAACCGTTTTGACGAAGGAAGCCAGTATTCGTTATGAAGTGCGTCAACCGCGCTATAAGACGATTAGAGAAAGAATTCTCACACGTCCTGCTTATGACAGGCTTTCAGTTTCACCACCGCAATTTTCGACCGTGACAGAACAGCTTCAAACCAGCGCCCCTCATTTGGTTTGGAAGCGAGGAAATCCTGCTGAGTTGCAACGTCAAGGCTATGTCATCCACTCGACTGCAGATGGTCGCTTAGTCGATCGATCGGGGCATCACGGCAGCACGTATAGCTCGACCCAACATGGCGGCGACATATGCGGAGCAGGCTGTGAAATTTGGTGCTTAGTTGAAGAACCGGGCACATCGGTGACAACAACCCGCCGTGTCATGACGAGCCCGTCACGGGTGAACCGCACACCCGTCGCCGCGCAATATCAAACCTTAACCAAACAAATTGTCGATGACCCAGGCGGCGTACGTGAAGTTCCCATTCCGGCTGAATATAGTACAGTAACCGTTCAAGAGCTTGTTCGTCCTGCAGAAGCCTATGAGGTTAATGTTCCAGCTGAATATAGTCAGGTCCAAACCAAAGTTCTTATTTCACCTGAACGTTATGAGTGGCGCCGTGTCCTGTGTCAGCCTGGGACTGGCTCTAT
>CAYTLJ010000090.1:2741-5069 GCA_964438555.1 uncultured Algimonas sp. | reverse complement strand
TCATCTTACGGACGGACGACTTATGGATCATCTTCTCAAGGTTATTCTACGCAAGGCTAGTCGAGTGGGGGGTACCCATCTCAGGGACATACGAGTCAGGGCAATACGAGTTGGGGACATACGACTCAAAGATCTACCGCTCCGAGCACGCCGTCTTATGGATCATCGACAAATTATGGTGTTCAAAATAGCGACGGTATTCAAAGTGGCGATATTGGTCGACGCCGTCACGGACCGCATCGCAGGCGGACTTGGTAGAAAGCAAAATGTTTTAAAATTTATAACCGGATCAAATTTTGATCCGGTTTTTTGTTTTTAAGTCTCTTACGTTTCGATCCTAACTTTCTTGTAGGGCATCGGCAACGCCCGATAAGGCAGCAGCAAAAACAGGTGCACTGAAATTTTCTAAATCCTCAATGCGTTCGCCAATACCGATATGATGGATCGGTAATTTATATTTATCCGATAAAGCGACAAGCACGCCGCCTTTTGCCGTTCCGTCCAGCTTGGTCATAATGAGGCCCGTAACGTCAGCCGTATCTTTGAAGGCTTCAGCTTGTACAAGCGCATTTTGACCAACCGTAGCATCTAGAACTAAAATCGAATGATGTGGTGCCGTTGGATCTTGTTTTTTGATAACTCGAATAATCTTGGATAGTTCATCCATAAGTTCCGTCCGGTTTTGTAACCGCCCAGCCGTATCGATCATCAAGATATCATAGTCCTCTTCCTTGGCGCGTTTCATCGCATCAAAAACAAGGCCCGCCGCATCAGCATTTTGTTTAGCGCTCATAACGGGGGCGTCTGCGCGCTCGCCCCAAATGGTGAGTTGTTCAACAGCAGCTGCGCGAAATGTATCACCGGCTGCGATCAAAATTTTCTTGCCTTGATCCCGATATTGTTTGGCAATTTTTCCCAATGTCGTGGTTTTTCCAGATCCATTTACGCCCACAAATAACATGATTTGTGGTTTCGCCATGCCAAAGACGATAGGGCGTTCGAGTGGCGTCAATATTTCGGAAATCACATCTGCCAAAGCGATCTTGACTTCCAGATCCGTGACTTGTTTTGCAAATTTTTCGGCTCTGAGGCGATCTGTGACTTGGGAGGCTACGCCATAACCTAGATCGGACATAACCAGAATATCTTCGAGTTCTTCAATGGCCTCTTCATCCAATGTTCGCTTGGTAAATGCCGCGCCCATTTGTTCGGACATTCTGGAGGTTGATTTGCGAAGCCCTTTTGTAATGCGGTTAAAGAAGCCACCCTCTGCCATGGGTTCAGGCTCTTCTTTGAGCGCAGGAAGGCCAGCTTCTTCTCGCTTTTTCGCGCGCTCTATTTTCGCAGCCTCTTCCGCTTCGCGTTCAGCAATCTCACGCGTGGCTTGTTCTTCCGCGATACGGGCCCTGCGATCAGCTTCTTCCGCTTCGCGTTTTATACGGTCAATCTCGGCTTGCTCAGCCGCTATTCGCTCGGCTTCGAGACGCTCAGTCTCTAAGCGTTCTGCTTCTAAGCGCTCGGCTTCAATTCGTGCTGCTTCTTCAGCTTGTCGCTTGGCTTCTTCTTCAAGACGCGCAGCTTCTCTGGCTTTGGCCTCTTCGGCTTGCTTTTCTTTTAAAGCGGCAGCTTCTGCTTCAGATTTTGCTTGAGCCAGCGCCGCGTCTTCTTCGGCCTTGATACGCGCCGCTTCTTTGGCTTCTGCTTCTAATCGTGCTTTTTCCTCAGCCTCTCTCTTTGCTTTTGCTTCTGCTTCGAGGCGCTCCGTTTCTGCTTTGCGCGCAGCCTCTTCTTCTGCGCGTTTTTTGGCGTCTGCTTCAGCTTTGGCTTTGGCCTCTGCGGCTTGTTTTTTCTTGAGGGCTTGTTCTTCAGCTAGTTGTTTGGCGCGCGCGACATCGCGGGCCGCCTGGATTTCAGCCAGGCGTTTTTCCTCGGCTTCACGCTCGGCGAGTTCTTCCGGGGAGAGGCCTTGCGCGGCTTCATCCTGTTTTCGGGCAGAGGCGAGAGCGGCGGCGTTAATAGCGGCCATGCGCGCGGCCATTTTCTCGTCAACAAGTTTTTGAGCCGCCGCTTTAGCAGCTGCCTCTTCAGCGAGTTTATCTTCTTTGGATTTAAAGCCTAGCCGGCTTAGAAACCCCTTTTTTTTCTTTTTTTCAGCCAATGATCTGTCCTATCAGATAGTCTTCATTTGCGTTGGTAATGCGTATCCGTGCCAAGCTAGCTGCACTGGCGGGATTGTCCACCTTTATACGTGAAAAATCCGGGAGACGTCCAAAGCCTGTTTCTTCGAATAATGCGGTATCTTCTGATCCAATGCGCGTTTTGAGATGC
>CAYTLJ010000090.1:0-2641 GCA_964438555.1 uncultured Algimonas sp. | reverse complement strand
AAAATCCGGACGCGCCTGTTTTAGGCGCTGGCAAAGATCAATAACGTCTTGTCTTGAATGGCGGCGTTTCATGCGCTTCAAAATCATATCATCCCCAGATTGCAATGAGAGATGCAGATAGGGGCTCATTCTTTGGTCAGTGGTGAGCATCTCAAATAAGACCTCATCAACTTCCGCCGGATCGATGGATGACAGTCTTAAGCGCGGTAATTCTGGTACGAGTTTTAACACACGTCTCACCAGATCACCTAAAGGCGGCGCGCCGGGCAGGTCAGATCCCCAACTCGACAGATCAACACCCGTTAGGACAACTTCATTATAGCCTTGTCTGACGAGGGATTTTACGGATCCCACAATTTCGCCAGCCGGGACACTACGGGAATTTCCGCGGCCATAGGGAATGATACAAAAGGTGCAGCGGTGATCGCAGCCATTTTGAACCTGTAAAAAGGCCCGGCTTCGGCTTTGGGATTTAAAGAGAGGTGCGTTTTCGCTGCCCATAAATTGTGGCGCGGTTTCACGAATGCTCATAATATCATTGACGCGTATACGTTCGCTCGGCGCGTCAGGTCCAAAACTCATTGGGTTCATTTTTTCATGGTTCCCAAGAACTTGATCAACCTCTGTCATATTGGCAAACATGGCAGGGTCAATTTGAGCGGCACATCCCGTGACAATGATTTTAGCACCTGGGTTTTCGCGGGCCGCTTTTCGGACCTGGCGACGCGACTCGGCCACAGCGTCATTTGTAACCGCACATGTATTGATTATCACAGCTGGGCCTTGACCTGCATCACGCGCATTTGCTGCAATCACATCGGATTCATAGGCATTCAAGCGACAGCCCAAAGTCACGACTTTCGCCTGACTTTCGCCCAAACTTGCTTGTTTGTCTTCATTTATGTCTATTTCATCGGACATCGGCGTTAAGTGGTGGCAAAGAGGCTAAGCGTCAAGTATAGGCATCAGAGATGAGACGCCTTATTAAAGCGATAATTCCTCTGCCAGCCAGGATTGCCTTAAAGCGGTTGGGGTATGGTCTTCATGATTTGATTGACCCGATAAAGGACCCACGCATTCCGCCGCGCCGCAATACATTTATCGGCGGCGGCGATTTTGCGACTGTCGGTGATAGTTTTCGAGATACGTTGATTAGGCATGGCCTTACGGACGTTATGAAAGTCCTAGATGTAGGCTGCGGCCAAGGTCGAATGGCCAGGCCTTTGATCGATATTTTGAAATGGGGGCGATATACAGGTTTTGATATTGATCGATCTGGAATTGAATGGTGTCAGGAAAAATATTCAGACCTTCACAATTTCAAATTTGAACATGCGGATGTTTTTAATGCGCGCTATAATAAAGGCGGTCAGGTTCTCGCAAAAGACTATAAATTTCCCTATGATACCAACGCGTTTGATATGGTTTTTTTAACCTCGGTTTTTACCCATATGTTTGGCGAAGACATTGAAAATTACCTGTCCGAAATAGCACGTGTCTTAAAACCGAACGGTAAGGTTCTTATAACATGGTTTTTATGGGATAATAAAGACAAGCCTAATCCTATCCTAGATTTCTATCACCCAATTGATGATATTAGCCGTACAACACTTCCGCAAAACCCTGAAGCTGCTCTCGCATTTGAACGGGCATGGGTTGAAATCCTTTATCATGATTTGAATTTGAAGGTTGAGTCCATTGAGCTTGGGGGCTGGCGTGAAGGCGTCACTGATGGTTCAATACAAGATTTAATTATTGCTAGAAAGAAAGATAAGTTTTTAGAGCATTGACTTAGAACCGGCTCTAAAATGACTTCAATTCTAAAATGACATGGGCGCTGATAACCATGAGCTAAGATCGACATCTAACTTCTTTGACAGCTCTAATATATCGGGTTCATAAAACTCCGATATAAGCTTCAAGCTTTGCTGACTTGGTTTTTCGAATTTTTTCTTGGGACGTATTAAACTCAAAATTCCGGGATTTGATTTTTGCCCATTAATAAGAAAGCGACCACATGTCATTAGTGTAAGCGGTTCAGACGCAAACATGTTGGCGGAGAGTAAATACTGAATATTCTCAGGATCAAACAACGTTTCTAATCGCTGAATTTGTTCCATATATAAACCACGACTGACGAGTCCTTTGGTTTGATCATGTTCGGCTTCGAATTCTATCGAAGGATCGCGATTTATGTCGATGGCACGTTTTATGCTCTGCATAAAATTTCTGTGTTCTAATTTATTACTATATCGCATTTTCCAATGCGAATAACACCGTGAAATTGGATTGCGAAGGCATATGATCCATTTCATTGATGGATTATAGTCATGAATTCGCGTTGCGACTTTGTCTTGATAGAAATAGGCGGGAGAGGCGTCTATTCGTATTTTCTTAGACGAATTCTTTGGGAAAAAAGGCTTATATTTTTCGTTGATATAGTCCTGAGTTGGAGGCGTTTTAAAAAAATTATCCTTCAGGAAAACCTTGGTTTCTTTGGGTTGGCTCAAACATAGTTCGGGGATTTTCTCATCTAAGACACGATGTAAATAGGTTGTACCGCCTTTTTGAACGCCACCAATGACGCAATCTACCATATCTAACGAGCCTTTAGCCAAAATGGATTCCTTGCGCCTAATTC
>CAYTLJ010000089.1:0-11034 GCA_964438555.1 uncultured Algimonas sp. | reverse complement strand
TTTCAGCCATCACATAATTCGCGTGCCCGTTTAAAAATATCCGCAAACATGTCTTCGCTCAGCCGTCCCGTATTTATATTATATCGGGAACAATGATAACTTGAGAGAATAACGCGTCCCAAACGATCCTTATACTCGGTCCCATGTCCAAATTTATGCGTTGCCAGACGAAGGCCTAGTGCACGCATCGTGCTATCATGGCTGATCTTCCCGAGGGACAATATAACTTTCAAATCAGATAGGGTTTCAAGTTGCGGCTTTAGAAAAAGATCGCGGCAGGTGTTGACCTCAGAGGCGACGGGTTTGTTTTGAGGCGGTACACACCGAACAGCGTTTGTTATCACAGCGTTGACGAGTTTTAGGCCATCATTTTCATGGTTAGAAAATTGACCCAGCGTAAAGCCAAACCGGGCCAGTGTCTTATACAGGAGCTCGCCTGATTGATCACCCGTAAAGGGACGTCCCGTACGATTTGCACCATGAAGACCTGGCGCGAGGCCAATCACGATCAATTTTGGATTTAGAGACAAAAAGTCTGGAACAGGTCCATTGAAGTAAGAGGGGTAAATCTCTTTTTGAGCGTCTATAAATGTCGCGAGGCGAGGGCACTCGCGACACTCAATTACTTTGCGCATTTAGATCATGAATCTTCTTCGATGTCGTTATATTCACGCTTTGGTCGACCAATCAGCTTGCCCATATCGGCGATTTCGATAACGGCATCGGCCTGGCGGCGAAGCTCATCGGAAAGCATGGCCGGGCGTGTCGCCATAGAAGATAAAACGGACACGCGTGTGCCTTTTCTTTGCACGGCTTCGATAGCCGCTCTGAAATCACCATCTCCGGTACATAGAATGATATGATCGACGTGATCTGCGAGAGTTATCATGTCGACTGTCATTTCTATATCCATATCGCCTTTAACACGAGTTCTTCCATCGCGGTCTGTATAAGATTTCGCTGGTTTTGTTATGACGTGATAGCCATTATAGTCTAGCCAGTCGATCAAAGGACGAATAGGGGAGTAATCATCTTGCTCAAGCAGGGCCGTATAATAATTTGCGCGAATAAGGCGGCCTTTTCCTTTGAAAAGTTCAAGCATCTTCTTGTAATCAATATCAAATTCCAGGGATTTTCCGGTGGAATAAAAATTTGCGCCGTCGATAAATATCGCGATGCGTTCGTCAGGGTAAAAAGCCATATGAAATCTTCCAGTACTGATGTGGGGCTTACAGTATGACCACGGGTTTTATCGGATTCGGAGCTAATATGTCCAACCCTAAAGGGAGTTTTTTGACAGCAAAAAAACATCTTGAAAAACAAAGGGTTAAGACAATTGGATGTTCGCGACTTTGGCAGTCTCCCGCTTGGCCTCTAGGTCAAGGGCGTCCCGACTTTATAAATGCTGTTGTCAAATTTGAATTTGGACAAGGTCCGGAAGCCCTAATGTCTATCCTCTTATCGACCGAAGATAAACTTGGACGTGTAAGATCGGTTCCTAATGCATCCCGCATAATCGACCTTGATTTACTGATTTATGGTGAGGAGACGCGAAAAACCAAAGACTTATCTCTGCCTCATCCACGTATGTTGGATCGGGCTTTTGTACTCTTGCCGTTATGTGAGCTCGACCCAAGCTGGATATCTGAACTTGCGAAGCTTCCCATGCGCGATATAAATGCTATGAAATATATAGGGCGCTGGTAATTTTTATTGATTTTTTCACGTTCTCGGATTACGCGCGGCTTGAATCTTATGGGTCGTGACAAGAACGGCCTTTTTATATTGGAGTTTTCATGGCCCGCGTAACCGTTGAAGATTGTGTTGAAAAAGTCCCGAACAGATTTGATCTGGTTCTTTTGGCGTCACACCGGTCTCGTAATATCGCTGCTGGATCAGCGCTGACGATAGATCGTGATAATGATAAGACACCGGTTGTCGCCTTGCGCGAATTGGCAGACGAAACGCTTGAGCTTGATGAATTGCGTGAATCGCTTGTTATCGGCCTTCAGCGCGTCATTCAGGATGATGATCTACCTGAAGAACAAGAAGATGCACCAGTTCTTGCCATTGAGCATGGTGAGACCAAGCAAGAAGAAATGAATACAGATGATCTGCTGCGGGCGCTTCAAGGCGATCGTGATAATGATACGTCAAACCGTTTCTAAGTTTGCACTTTACAGCTTTCTAAAGAGTCGTCTGTTCAGTACTGCTGACAGGCGGCTTTTTTATTGGCCCAACCTGTTCTGTCGGACTATATAGGGTAGGCTGTGACAACATTGGCCGACATACCAACTCAGGTGCCCAAGGCATCAGATGGAAAAGCGCAGAGTTTTCTTCGCCAATATGAACTCGTTGATATTGTCAAAGCCTATGATCCATCGGCCAGCGAAGCGCTTTTAAATAAGGCATATGTTTATTCCGTACAGGCGCATGGACAGCAACTCAGACATTCCGGCGATCCATATTATGCCCATCCTATTGAAGTTGCGGGCATTGTTGCCTCATTAAAGTTAGATGTGGCGACCATATGTACGGCATTATTGCATGATGTTTTAGAAGATACAGATACCTCAAGAGCGGATCTCGCCAAAGAATTCACGCCTGAAATTGCTGATCTTGTAAATGGCGTGACCAAATTGGGAAAAGTCGAAATGTCTCGTCCCAATCTGTCAAAGGAACGGGCGCAGGCTGAAAATTTCCAGAAATTTATTTTGGCAGTATCAAAAGACATACGTGTGCTTTTGGTCAAGCTTTGTGACCGATTACATAATATGCGTACCTTGCAATATCATCCAAAAGCGGAGTCTCGAGAACGGATCGCGCGTGAAACCCTTGAAATATATGCGCCGCTTGCACGTCGTATTGGTGTTGATAAAATTTGTTCCGAGCTTGAGGATCTGTCTTTCCAACATATGAACCCGGCCGCCTATGAAGGGATTTGCCGTCGGCTTGAGGAATGGCGGTCTTTTCAAGGTGAGGCGATTTCTCAGATTTTTACAGCCTTAAAAACGACGCTGACTGATGCGGACGTTGAGGCCAGACTTTATGGTCGCGAAAAACGAGCTTATGCAATTTGGAAAAAACTACAGCGTCAAAATATTAGTTTTGATGATGTCGCCGATATCTATGCCTTTCGCGTGATCGTGGAAAACTGGGAAGATTGCTACAAAGTCCTGGGTATTTTACATGACGAATATAGAGCTGTGCCGTCTCGGTTTCGAGATTTCATTTCGGTCCCAAAACCAAATGGTTATCAATCGCTTCATACGACAATAAGAACGTCTGAAAATCGTCGCGCAGAAATTCAGATCCGGACCGAACGAATGGAAGATGTTGCGCAACGCGGTGTTGCGGCGCACTGGGCCTATAAAGATCAAAGCTATTCATACGATCCGTCCAAAGCGCAAGCTTCGGGTGGAGATCCATTAAAACGGATGCGCGCTTTAATCGAAATGATGGATCAATCTGGCGATGCGGATGAGTTCCTTGATAATGTGAAACTCGAAATGTTCACGGATCAGGTTTTTACATTTACGCCCAAGGGAGACCTTATTGCACTACCACGGGGTGCCACACCCATTGATTTTGCTTATGCGGTTCACACGGGCGTTGGGGATACCTGTATAGGCGCGGTCGTGAATGGACGAGAAGTACCTTTACGAACACAATTGCAAAATGGTGATGTGATTAAAATTATACGAGGCGGGACGGCTGAACCTCAACCAGGTTGGGAGAACATTGTCGTTACGGGTCGCGCGAGACAAGCGCTACGCCGGTTGACCCGAACAGGCGAGGCCGAAAATTTCCGAAATATTGGCGAAACTCTTGCCCATCACGCCTTTAAACGCGAAGGCCTATCTTTAGACGAGACCGTTTTGACCGATGCGCTCCGACGTCTTCAAGTTTCAGATGAAGATACCTTATATGAAGATATTGGGCGGGGGCATATTTCCATGTCTCAATTTGTTAAAGCTGTATTTCCAGCGCATGAGAACGTCTCGGAAGACAAAAGATTGCAAGATCTAGATCTCATCGACGATGAGTCCATTGGTCTCTACGTAAAAGGTGATAGCCTAAATCCCGGAAAGGGCCTTTATTTGGCTGAATGTTGTTCACCTATTGTAGGAGACCGGATTGTTGGTCTCCAGGAAAAAGGTAAGGGTATTATTATTCATACTATTGATTGTGAAGAACTTGTCTATGCCGAAGATAAAATGGAAAATTGGATTGACCTAGGCTGGCGCCGAGCCGCAAAACAGGCGGCGTCTACTGGTCGCGTGGTCATCACGATACAAAATATACCGGGCGCTCTAGCTGACGTAACAAAAATCATCGGAGAGTCTCAGGGAAACCTAAGCAATATCAATACGATACGGAGAAGTCCTGCCTTTTTTGATATGATTGTTGATATCGAAGTTCGAGACAATCGACACTTGATGTCTATTGTTGCAGCCATTCGCGCCTCCGCTTATGTCGTCAAAGTAAATCGGAGTCGCGCCTTGCCGGCCAAATTGATGAAAAAGTCAGGATAAGACCCAATGCAAACAGATGATGTACTCGATGTTTTTCGCGAAGCCGGTGCGCTGTTAGAAGGACATTTTATTTTATCCTCGGGTCGCCGTAGCTCCGTTTTCCTGCAAAAGGCTCTGATATTTAAAAATCCAAGACTTACTGAGCGTGTCTGCAAAGCTTTGGCGGAAAAAATCAAAGCGCAAGGTATTCATCCTGATGTTATTATAGCGCCAGCAATGGGCGGTGTAATACCCGGCTATGAAGTTGCGAGACAAATGGGGCTTGAAAGCATGTTTGTTGAGCGTGTTGACGGTGAATTTGCCTTGAGACGAGGATTTTCGTTGGAAAAAAATGCAAAAGTCCTGATGGTCGAAGATATTGTGACAACAGGATTGTCTTCGCGCGAATGTATAGCTGCTATATCCAAAGCGACGGGCGCCGAAATTATTGCGGGCGCTTGTATTTTTGATCGTTCAAATGGAGAGGCCGATATCGGGGTGCCGCTTGTTAGTCTCGCAGCTCGGCGTTTTCCGGATTATGACCCCGATAATCTGCCGGCAGAGCTTGCTACAATTCCTGCGATTAAACCGGGGAGTCGAGGGCTTTCATGAGTAACGCCACAAGCTTACGACTTGGAGTCAATATTGATCATATTGCCACGCTAAGAAATGCAAGAGGCGGGCAGCATCCAGATCCAATTGCAGGCGCCTGGGCCGCCATTCAAGGCGGGGCGGACGGCATCACCGCGCATTTGAGAGAAGATAGGCGTCATATGCGTGATGACGATATGGTGCGTTTACAGACACTATGCGACAGTGAGAATATTCCGCTAAATATGGAAATGGCGGCGACAGACGAGATGTTGAAAATCGCATTAGATTTGTCACCCAAAGCGGTTTGCATTGTGCCAGAACGTCGCGAAGAACGCACAACTGAGGGTGGGTTAGATGTTGTGGGTGGCCATAATCATATTGCCCCTATTGTAAGAGAGCTGGCAGATAATGGATCTCGCGTATCGCTTTTCATTGAAGCGGTAGAGGCTCAAATTAGAGCAGCCGCTTCAACAGATGCTAAAGTTGTTGAGTTTCATACAGGCGCTTATGCGCATGCTTTGGATGAAGGTGATCAAGATAAAGCAGACTTGTATTTGGAAATTTTTAAGGACGCGGCGGAATTAGCGGATGAGCTGGGATTAGAAGTTCATTTTGGACATGGTTTGACGTTTGATAATGTCACGCCTATTGCCGCAATCCCGCAAGCTATGGAGCTAAATATCGGGCATTTCCTGATCGGGGAGTCCGTATTTATGGGGATTGAACCCGCAATTCTTGAAATGCGCCGCCTTATGCAAGTGGCTCGACCCACATGATATTGGGCATAGGTACAGATATTTGTGATATTAGGCGCATAGAGCAATCTATTGAAAAACATGGCGAGCGATTTTTAAAAAAAATTTTTACGCAAGGCGAGCGTGACTATTGCCAAAAAAAAGCACGGCCAGCTATGTCCTTTGCTAAAAGATTTGCCGCTAAAGAAGCTATTGCTAAAGCCTTGGCCGGTCCTGAGACTGGGAGCTTATCTTGGCAATCCGTTGAAGTTCAAAATGATCCATCCGGTCGCCCGATTGCTATATTGAACGGAAAGGCGCTTGAGCGTCTAAATTCCCAAATTGGGTCTGGATATGTCGGACACATTCATCTTTCGCTCTCTGACGATTTTCCTTATGCCACTGCATTTGCAATTGCCGAACGCATTCCAATGTCTAAAGAGGACATATGAGTGAAGTCGAAATTGATGAAACGTCTGAAGAAGACAAAAATAAAGGTAGCGTAAGAGAATTACTCTCAACCGTGTTTTGGGCTTTGACCATTGCTTTGGTTTTACGGACCTTCATCTTTCAACCCTTTCATATCCCGTCTGGGTCGATGTTGCCCGGATTGAAACAGGGCGATTATATCATCACATCAAAATACTCCGTTGGATATGGTAAATATGCTGCAACACCACTTCCTTTTCCAAAAAAGAAAGGGCGTTTATTTGAACGAGACCTCAAAAGAGGGGACGTGTTAGTTTTTCGTCCATTGGGAACGAATAAGAATTATATAAAACGGCTCATTGGTTTGCCCGGGGATCAAATTCAAATGGTCGATGGGTTTTTGCATGTAAATGGCGTTCGGGTATCCGTTGAGAGCCTCGGGACTGAAACTTTTAATAGGTCGGGCTATGAAGCAACGGCTGAAGTTTTTTTAGAAACGTTCGAAAACGGAAATTCACATAAAATTTACGACCTTCAAAAAAATGGCCCAAGGGATAATACGGACTTACAAACCGTACCTGCAGGGCATTATTTTATGATGGGCGATAATAGAGACGACTCATTAGACAGCCGCGTTAGTTTTAAACATGGCGGGACTGAATTTGTACCGACAGATAACATCATTGGCAAAGCTGAAATTGTCCTATTATCCGTAGAAGAGGACTTTGTAATATACAAACCTTGGACGTGGCTTAATTTCCGCGGCGATCGTTGGTTTAAAAAGATCAAATGAGCGAGCTTTCTAAAGATGGCCGTTTTCCAAGGTTTACGGATCTGGAAACCCGCATAGGGTATCAATTTAAAGATGTTCGCTTGGCCATACAAGCTTTGACACATAGTTCATATGGAGATGGTCAACGTACGTCACTCGACAATGAAAGACTTGAGTTTTTAGGAGATCGCGTCTTAGGGCTTTTGACAGCGCAAGCTTTATTTGATCATTCATTGGACCGCGAGGGCGTACTTGCCAGACGATTAAATGCGCTGGTTCGCAAAGAAACCTGTGCTGATATCGCGCGGCAGATGAATTTGGGAGATGTCATTTTGATGTCGGGCGCCGAAGTGAAACAAGGCGGGCGGGATAAGACATCTATATTAGGGGATTGCTGCGAGGCCTTAATTGCGGCCATTTATTTGGACGGCGGTTTTGATGCTATTCAGGAATTTTATGAGCGGTTTTGGAGGCCCATTCTTAAAAAGGTCGTCAGCGGGTCTGCCAAAGACCCTAAAACAGAATTGCAAGAACTTGCTATGTCCGGTGGACACAGCCTTCCAGATTATGATGTCATAGGACGCACGGGTCCGGATCATAATCCAGAATTTATTATCCGCGTACATGTTGATGATGTTGGGGCCGCCAATGGAACAGGTCGATCAAAACGTGAAGCCGAACGTGCTGCAGCTATCGCGCTACTTGAGAATTGGCCCGATACATGACTTCAATACTAGAAACGCGTGCAGGCTTTGCGGCGATTATCGGCGCGCCTAATGCTGGCAAATCTACCCTGACCAATGCTTTGGTCGGTGAGAAAGTCTCTATTGTAACGCATAAAGTTCAAACAACGCGGTTCCAAATTCGCGCCATTGCAATGCTTGAAACACAAACTGGCATGCCCTCTCAACTCGTCTTAATCGACACGCCAGGTATTTTTTCTCCCAATGAAAAAGACAGGCTGGCGAAATCTATGGTTCATGCCGCGTGGACGGGTGCGACGGATAGTCAGTTGGTCGTTCATGTCGTGGATGCACCGGCTTGGTTACGACATGAGGCCGGAGAGGGTTCTGCGCAAGATCGTCTTTGCGTAGACGACACAAAAAAGGTTCAATCTGGTTTGAAATCAAGACAAGCGCGCGCTTTTCTCGTTTTAAATAAGGTGGACGAAATTCCACATGATCAGCTCTTACCCCTAATTGCTGAATTTAATTCGCTAGAAACTTATGCTGATATTTTCATGACGTCTGCCAAAAATGGAGAAGGCGTGGAGCAGCTTGGCTTCGCCTTAGCAGATGCCATGCCGATTGGACCGTTTCTATATCCTGAAGATCAGGCGGCCGATATTCCATCTCGTCTTATGGCTGCAGAAATTACACGCGAGAAACTCTTCTTAAGATTACATGATGAGCTTCCTTATGCCAGCATGGTCGAAACAGAGCGTTGGAAAGAGCTAAAATCCGGTGACGTTCGAATTGAACAAGTTATTTATGTCAGACGCGCCTCTCAGAAACCAATTGTTTTGGGGAAGAATGGCCGCACGATCAAAGATATTGGGGCTGCAGCGCGAAAGGATATGCGGGATTGGTTAGGCTGCAATGTACATCTTTTTCTATTTGTAAAAGTGCGTGAAAAATGGTCCGAAGATCAAGCGCGCTATTCCGCGATGGGCCTGGAGTTTAACGTTTAAAATATGGACTGGTCGGGTCAGGGATATATCCTGAGTGTACGCAAACATGGCGAAAATTCTGCCATAATTGACGTCTTTACACGCGAATATGGTCGACATGCAGGTCTCGTAAAGGGTGGCACTAGCCGTCGAATGCGACCTGTCTTACAGCCTGGAAACCAAGTTGTTGTCGATTGGCGTGGTCGGCTTGAAAATCATTTGGGCTATTACCAAGTGGAAGCTTTGGATAGCCGTGCTGCCGAACTTATGGAGAACCGTCTCTCATTGGCAGGTCTAAATGCGCTCTGTACAATGACGAGAGAACTTTTACCTGAACGTGAAGCCTTCTCATCGCTCTATGATGTCTTCTCAATTATCGTATCACAACTTGATAATGCCGATATTTGGCCGGCGCTTTACATAAGATGGGAAGCTGGGCTGTTAAGCGCACTCGGATATGGGCTGGACCTAACGGAATGTGCTGCGACTGGCACGACAGAAAATCTGACCCATGTATCGCCAAGATCTGGTCGCGCCGTATGCGAGGCGGCTGCAAAACCTTATGCGGATCGAATGCTGAAATTGCCCGGATTTATGAAAGGTGAAAAGACAGTTTCACCCGATGATATTGCACAAGGATTGCGCCTAACGGCCTATTTTCTGGAAACACGTGTGCAGTGGGAAATAAATCGAACATTGCCTGAAGCTCGCGACGTTATGGTTGAGCGTCTTATAGCAGAGGGGCTAGCCGGCCATCCTGAATAAAACTGCGTTCTGACGCGACCTCGTCTTTCTGCTTTGCTAGGCTTTCTTATCTGATTCGAACGAAGTGAGCGTCATGGCGAAGCCTCCCAAAACAAAAAAGCCTTCAGGCGAGTTACCGCAAAATGCGATAATCGAAGAACATATCGATAAAGCATTGTCGACGCGCTATCTGGCATATGCCCTTTCAACGATTACGCAACGGGCATTGCCAGATGTAAGGGACGGTTTGAAACCCGTTCATCGACGTATCCTCTACGCCATGCGCCAGCTCAAATTGAACCCGGAAAACGCTCATAAGAAATCAGCTCGGATTGTCGGGGATGTTATGGGTCAATATCACCCACATGGTGATGCCTCGATTTACGATGCGCTTGTAAAACTTTCCCAGAGCTTTGCCTCTCGCTTTCCTTTAGTCGACGGCCAAGGGAATTTTGGCAATATTGATGGCGATAGCCCAGCGGCTATGCGCTATACCGAAGCCAAAATGACAGCAGCCGGTGTGGCTTTGCTTGAAGGGCTCGACGAAGATGCTGTCGATTTTATCCCAACCTATAATGAAGAAGATGAAGAACCTCAGGTGTTACCAGCCGGGTTTCCAAACCTTCTAGCAAATGGGTCACAAGGTATTGCCGTTGGTATGGCAACATCGATACCGCCTCATAATGTTGCTGAGCTCTGCAATGCAGCGCTACATTTGATTAAGAAGCCAAATGCACGCATTGAGACCCTTATGGGGTATGTCTTAGGACCAGACTTACCGACAGGTGGGATTATTGTCGAACCCAAGGACTCCATGCTTGAAGCCTATTCTACAGGTAAAGGTGGCTTTAAGGTTAGAGCGCGGTGGAGCGTCGAAGAAACGGGGCGCGGTCAATATCAGATCGTTATCACGGAAATTCCTTACCAGGTCCAAAAATCGCGCCTGATCGAAAAACTGGCCGATATTATTGAATCCAAAAAATCTCCAGGTCTGGCGGATGTTCGCGATGAATCAGCCGAAGACATCCGAATTGTATTAGAACCTCGAAGCAAGAATATCGACGCGGCTTTACTCATGGAAAGCCTGTTTAAGGAAAGCGAGTTAGAAAAACGCGTTAGCCTAAACATGAACGTTCTTGATGCGACCCGAACCCCGCGTGTTATGAACCTTCGAGAAGTCTTACAAAGCTGGTTAAACCATCGACGTGAAGTTCTTATCCGTCGGTCCGAGCAACGCCTTGCAAAAATAGCAGATCGTCTCGAAGTTCTTGATGGGTATATGATTGCCTTCCTCAATATTGACGAAGTCATTCGCATTATTCGTTTTGAAGATAAGCCCAAAGATGAGTTGATTAAAGCGTTCGGGCTAACGGAACGACAAGCTGATGCCATCTTGAATATGCGCCTTAGAGCTTTGAATAAACTTCAAGAAATTGAGATCAAATCCGAACATGACAAACTCTCAGAAGAACGGGACAATTTGCTAAAATTGGTCGGGACTGAAAAACTACAATGGGAAGCGATTTCAGATCAGGTCAAATCTATTCGCGATATTTATGGTCCCAAAACAGAACTTGG
>CAYTLJ010000088.1:0-11093 GCA_964438555.1 uncultured Algimonas sp. | reverse complement strand
GGACAAGTAAGATAATCAATATAATATCATCAAGGTTATTGGCCTGGCTCTGTCCGAAGAGCTGAAAAAGCGCTTTTGGGAGCTCAGCAACAATTCCGGCAAAAATGATCAATGACACGCCATTTCCGACGCCGCGCGCAGTAACTTGCTCACCTAACCACATTAGGAACATGGTTCCGCCGACCAAAGTAATCACGGTAGATGTTTGGAAAAACACGCCAGGATCAATCACGGTGCCTTCTACGGCCTGCAATCCTCGGGCGATCCCAAAGGCCTGAAATCCGGCTAAAAACACTGTGAGATAGCGTGTATATTGATTGATTTGCTTTCGGCCCTGTTCTCCGTCTTTATCAAGTTCTTTCAAAGACGCGACGGACCCTTTGAGCAGGGTCATGATAATTGAGGCCGAAATATAGGGCATCACATTGAGGGCAAAAATCCCTAATCGTTCCACGGCGCCACCTGCAAACATATTGAGGCGCTCAAAAAGAGATCCGCCTGCACCGCTTCCGAAGGTCGCTTGAAACGCTTCAACATCAATACCCGGGATAGGAACATAAGTTCCGATCCGGTAAACTACCAAAATCATAAGCGTGAAAAGTAATCGCTTTTGAAGTTCTTTCGCCTTGGAGAAGACTCCAAAGTTCATATTCGCAGCGAGCTGTTCTGAGGCGGAAGCCATGACGCACCTTTAATCTAAACTTCAAATTTTAACCTAGTTAGGCATCCATTGAAGCAATTGTAAGGGGTCACGAAAAGAATGTGACTCCCAAACGCACTATTCTTTTGCGAGCGCTTTAGCTTGCTTAACCCACTCGTCACGCTCAATGCGTCCCGGGAATGAGTCGATGATCTCATCAACCATCTTAATATCTTTAGCTGTCCACGCTGCGATCTGGCGGAAATAATAAACACCTTTAGCGTTCAAATCCGTTTCGAATTTTGGACCTATCCCTTTGATTTTCTTCAAATCATCAGGCTCACCATCCGTCGCACCATCAGTATAAAGAACTTGTGGTTTCTTTTTTGGTTTTGCAGCAGGCTTGGGCTTTGGTGCCTTTTCAGCTTTGGGAGCTGGCTTGGGCTTGGGCTTTGGCTTTGGTTTCGCCTTGGGCTTTGGCGCAGGTTTAGGCTTTTCAGCTTTAGGTGCTTTTTTCTTATCCGCTTTTGAAACTTTTCCAGACGTATCAGCTTTTTCGCCCTTAGCCCGGTAAACTGTCGCTTCGTCTAATACATTGACTGTGCCTTTGGCACCTTCAACAGACGCAATCGCGCCTTTAGTCGCGCCAGAGACGTGAAGTTTCACGGCAGAGCTGACTTTGCCAGATCCGATAAGACGGACGCCATCTTTAGCCCGGCGGATCACACCAGCCGCAACAAGTGCCGCCGCGTCATAATCTGTTTTGCCATCAATTTTTCCAGCCGCAATTGCACGATTTAAAGAGGCAATTGAAAGCTCCTGAAAGCGTTTGCGATTAGGCTTGTTAAAGCCACGCTTAGGCAGACGCATATGGATCGGCATTTGACCGCCTTCAAATCCATTAATCGCCACGCCTGAGCGTGATTTTTGACCTTTGACACCACGGCCACCAGTTTTGCCCTTACCAGAGCCGATACCGCGACCAATCCGCTTTTTGCGGTGTGTGGCGCCATCATTGTCTTTGAGTTCATTCAAACGCATGTTCTTGTCTCCAAGAGGTTTCGATTGACGGCTTTACCCGTCAAAAGACTACTCTTCTACGATTTCTACCATGTGGCTGACCTTATTGATCATACCACGAATAGAGGGTGTGTCTTCTAAAGTTCGCTGTTTACCAATGCGGCCCAATCCCAATCCAACGAGCGTTGCGCGTTGATCTGGTTTGCGGCGTGTTGCACTGCCTGTTTGGCGAACCGTTACTGTTGCTTTTTTAGCCATTATTCAATCTCCTAGGAGACGGCTTCTGTGGTGTCGGCGACCTCAATGGTAGCCGCTTCAGCTGGCGCTGAGGCTCCATCTTGACGACGACCCACAATTTCCGCGACTTTCTTGCCACGCTTATTGGCAATCGTACGAGGGCTTTCCATACGCTTAAGCGCATCAAAGGTCGCACGAACCATGTTATACGGGTTGGATGTGCCAATAGACTTACCAACAACGTCTTGAACCCCAAGACATTCCAGTACAGCCCGCATAGGACCACCCGCGATCACGCCAGTCCCTGGAGGGGCTGAACGTAAAACGATTTTACCGGCACCATGGCGACCACGTGCATCATGGTGCAAGGTACGACCTTCACGCAATGGAACACGGATCATTGTCTTCTTAGCTTCATCAGCCGCCTTACGGATCGCTTCTGGCACTTCGCGGGCTTTACCCTTACCAAAACCAACACGACCCTTTTCATCACCAACGATGACAAGGGCAGCAAATGACATATTGCGACCACCTTTAACGGTCTTAGCCACACGATTAATATGAACCAAACGGTCCGTAAATTCGTTTTCTTCTTCTTCGCGCTTGCGACGATTGTCTTCTCTACGAGCCATAATACGATCCTAGAATTTCAATCCGGCTTCGCGGGCCGCATCGGCAAGGGCTTTCACCCGGCCATGATAAAGATAAGGGCCACGATCAAAGACAACGTCTCCAACCTTGGCTTTTTTGGCACGCTCAGCGATCAGTTTTCCGATACGTTGTGCGGCCTCTACATTGCCACCTTTCGCAGCTTTATCTTCCAAAGTCGACGCAGCAGCTAGGGTTGTGCCCGTTACATCATCAATGATCTGCACTGAGATGTTTTTATGCGAGCGGAACACAGAAAGGCGGGGACGCCCCTGTGCGTGTTTCTTAAGGCGACGACGGACACGTTGCGCACGTCGTTGCATAAGTGAACGGGAGGACTTCATGATTTCTTCCCTTCTTTCTGACGGACATATTCGCCAAGATAACGCACGCCTTTGCCCTTATAAGGCTCTGGCTTCCGGAAAGACCGGATTTCTGCGGCGACTTGACCAACTTGTTGTTTGTTTATCCCCTCGACAATAATTTGTGTCGGTTTAGGGGCGTTAATTTTGATACCTTCGGGCGCAGGATATTCGACATCATGAGAAAATCCGAGCTGCATAGACAAAGTTGTACCCTTCATCTGCGCACGATAACCAACACCTTTAAGCTCAAGCTCTTTTTTGAAGCCGTTCGTCACACCTTCAATCATGTTAAAGATCATTGTGCGTGACATGCCCCACATCGCTTTGGCGGTCTTGACGCCTTCCACGGGTGTAATCGCAAACGCACCATCTTCCAGCTTGCCGGTTACGGCATCTGGGAGCGTAAAGCTAAGTTCGCCTTTAGGGCCCTTTACGCTGACAGTCTGACCGTCTTGCGTTAAGGTAACACCACTCGGGACCGTTACGGGGTTTTTACCAATACGTGACATTCAACCCTCCCTTACGCGACCTGACAAAGGACTTCGCCGCCGACGTTATTTTCGCGGGCAGCAGCGTCACTCATCACGCCTTTAGGTGTTGAAAGAATTGAAATACCCAGACCGTTACGGACCTGTGTAAGTGTTTTCACGGAGGAGTAGACACGACGACCAGGTTTGGACACGCGTTTAATCTCACGAATAACGGCTTCGCCTTCAAAATACTTCAATTCGATTTCGAAAATGCGGAAACCCTTATCATCTGTTGATTCAGAATACCCACGAATAAACCCTTCATCGGCAAGCACATCGAGGACACGTCCGCGAAGGTTTGATGCAGGTGTCGTCACAGATGAACGATTACGCATGATTGCATTTCTGATACGGGTGAGCATGTCACCGAGTGGATCGGAAAAAGACATTGTTTTCCTCCTTACCAGCTAGATTTAACGAGACCTGGGATCAGGCCAAGAGATCCCAATTCGCGCAAGGCGATACGGGACATTTTAACTTTGCGATAATAACCGCGCGGACGACCTGTAACCTGACACCGGTTTCTCACCCGTGTCTCTGCTGAATTACGGGGTAATTCGGCAAGTTTTAGCTGAGCGGCAAAGCGCTCTTCTACGGGTAGGTCTTTATTGCGCGCAATATCTTTGAGCAAAGCGCGTTTAGCAGCATATTTTGCTACAAGGCGCTGGCGCTTCAAATTGCGTTCGACTGCACTGACTTTAGCCATTCAATCTTTTCCTTTTTTTGGTTGCTGGACCGCTTAAAAAACGACCCGCTTGACTTATTGCGTTCATTTAGTTCCGAAAGGGGAAACCAAACGCGGCCAATAATGCCTTTGCTTCTTCATCCGATTTGGCGCTTGTTTGCACCACGATATCCATACCGCGCACCTGATCAACCTTATCATAGTCGATTTCGGGGAAGACGATATGTTCTTTCAGGCCCATGGCATAATTACCATTGCCATCAAAACTCTTGCCATTCAGTCCGCGAAAGTCACGAACGCGAGGCAATGCAATATTGACCAAACGATCAATAAATTCATACATTTTGTCACGACGCAAAGTCACCTTTGCACCAATCACCATACCGTCGCGGAGTTTAAATCCAGCAATAGATTTCTTGGCAACAGTTGGGATAGGTTTTTGACCTGCGATTAATGTCAATTCCTCAATAGCGGCAGCAACTTTTTTCTTGTCGCCAACACCTTCTCCTAGACCCATATTGAGGACAACTTTGTCAATTGTCGGGATCTGAAGATCATTGGAATATTTAAACTGCTCGAGCATCTTACCGCGGATTTCGCTTTGATAAAGCGCAGCAAGGCGAGGTGTATACGGCTTAGCCATCGATGACTTCTCCCGACTTCTTGGCAACACGGACTTTCCGTCCATCCTTGAGCACTTTGAAACCTACACGTGTTGGCACATCGTCTTTCGGATCAATATGCGCAACATTTGAAATATGAATAGGGGATTCAAATTGCTTGATCCCACCCTCTGGGTCGGCTTGGCTCGGCTTTACGTGACGCTTCACCATTCTGACGCCTTTTACGACAACGCGCTCATCCCGAGGTGACACCTTTAGGACTTCGCCTTTGCGACCTTTATCTGTCCCAGTCAGGACAACGACATAGTCGCCTTTTTTAATCTTAGCAGCCATGATTAGAGAACCTCTGGTGCGAGCGAAACGATCTTCATCAAATTCTTTGTCGGACCAGACTTAGCGCGTAATTCACGCGGAACTGGGCCAAAAATCCGTGTTCCAATCGGCTCACCATTATTATTGATGATAACAGCAGCATTTCCGTCAAAACGGATAACAGATCCGTCGCGGCGCTGAATGTCTTTCGCAACACGAACAACAACGGCCCGGCGAACATCACCTTTTTTAACCTTGCCGCGTGGCTGTGCTTCTTTGACAGACACGACGATCACATCGCCCACACTAGCATAACGACGCTTCGATCCGCCCAGTACTTTGATACACTGAACGCGACGCGCGCCGGAATTATCGGCGACATCGAGATTTGATTGCATTTGAATCATGCGATTCTCCTCAGCTTGGCAGTTTCGTTCCCCGGATTATTTTCCGGCGACGACTTCCCAGGTCTTCAGTTTTGACTTTGGTGCACATTCTGTAATGCGCACAATTTCACCCACTTTGATTGAATTCGTCTCATCATGAGCGTGATATTTTTTCGTCCGACGGATCGTCTTCTTATAGAGCGGGTGTAGGAATTGACGCTCAACTTTGACGACGACGGTTTTATCCGTTTTGTCAGAGACGACAACACCTTGTAGAATACGTTTAGGCATAGTTTACGCCTCTTTCTTTGCTGCCGATTTCTTCTCGGCTTGAATGGTCTTGATACGGGCAATGTCGCGACGCACTTGGCGGACACGCGCTGTTTTTTCGAGCTGACCTGTGGCGTCTTGGAAGCGCAAATTAAATTGCTCTTTCTTTAGCTTCAACAATTCATCAGCCATCTGATCATCAGAAAATGCGCGAATATCTTCGGTTTTCATCGTCAGACCTCCTATTCGCCCGGACGCGTGACGATTTTCGTCCGCACAGGAAGTTTAGCAGCCCCAAGACGTAACGCTTCGCGTGCAACGTCATCAGAGACACCATCAATTTCAAACATGATCCGGCCAGGTTTTACTTTGCAGGCCCAAAATTCGACAGAACCTTTACCTTTACCCATACGGACTTCGGTTGGTTTCTTCGTCACAGGCACATCAGGGAAAATCCGGATCCAGACACGACCCGCACGTTTCATATGACGTGTGATCGCACGACGTGTCGCCTCAATCTGACGCGCTGTAACACGTTCAGCATCTAGCGACTTCAGACCATATGACCCAAAGTTCAAGGCTGTGCCGCCTTTGGCCATACCCTTGATACGGCCCTTATGGGCCTTGCGGTATTTTGTACGTTTTGGCTGTAACATCTCTCTTAGCCTCTAATTTGCGCGCGCCGGACGACGTCCGCCACGATCATTGCCGCCGCCGCGCGTGCGTGTATCGCCCTGCTCGGTCATGCGTCTTTCATGGGCATATGGATCATGTTCCATGATCTCACCCTTATTAATCCAGACTTTAATTCCAATAATACCCATGGCTGTCAGCGCACGAGCTGTTCCGTAATCAATATCAGCCCGCATAGTGTGGAGCGGAACAGACCCTTCTTGATATTGTTCAACACGCGCAATTTCAGCACCGCCCAAACGACCACCAAGTTTGATCTTACATCCTTTGGCACCCATGCGCATGGCACTTTGAAGCGAACGCTTCATGGCGCGACGGAAAGATACGCGACGCTCAAGCTGTTGGGCAATACCATCAGCAACAAGGTTAGCATCGACTTCCGGCTTACGAACCTCAACCAGATTGATAAAGACTTCGCCGTCAACCATTGAGGCAACTTTCTTACGAAGTACTTCAATATCAGCACCTTTTTTACCAATCACAACACCCGGACGGGCTGTGTAAATTGTGATGCGGCATGTTTTGTGCGGGCGCTCAATAACAATACGAGACACGGAGGCGTTTTTAAGCTCACCCATAAGGAATGAGCGGATCGCCAAATCTTGATGCAGCAGATCGCCATATTCAGACGTATTGGCGTACCAACGTGATGACCATGTGCGGTTAATACCGAGGCGCAGGCCAATTGGATTAATCTTCTGACCCATTACGCGGCCTCCTGCTCTTCTTCGACTTCCTTGACGACGATTGTCAGCTCGGAAAACGGTTTCAGAATTCGGGCACCACGGCCACGCGCACGAGCGCGGAAGCGCTTCATGACAAAATTCTTGCCCACATAGGCTTCTGATACGATCAGACTATCAATATCGAGCCCGTGATTATTTTCAGCATTGGCAATGGCGCTTTCCAGCACCTTTTTAACGTCACTAGAAATACGCTTATTTGAAAAAGTAAGATCAGCCAAAGCCGTTTCAACTTTTTTGCCGCGAATTAGCTGAGCCACAAGGTTCAGCTTTTGCGGGCTGATACGGATCATACGCAGCTTAGCGCGGGCTTCATTGTCGGCAACGCGACGAGGATTTTTTGTTTTGGCCATGACGATCTACTTCCGCTTGGCTTTCTTATCGGCCGTATGACCATAATAAGTACGAGTTGGGGCAAATTCACCGAGCTTATGGCCGACCATATCCTCATCGATTAAGACAGGCATGAATTTTTGACCATTGTGAACCTGAAAGGTCAGACCCACAAATGACGGCATAATTGTTGAGCGACGCGACCATGTCTTGATCGGCTTGTGACGACCTTCGGCGCGCGCGGCTTCGGCTTTCTTCAGGAGGTATCCGTCAACAAACGGACCTTTCCAGACTGAACGTGGCATATTCCCGGCCCTCTAGCGTTTCTTCTTCGCGTGACGCGAACGAATAATAAATTTATCGGTAGACTTGTTCTTACGAGTCTTGGCACCTTTAGTTGGCTTACCCCAAGGCGTCACAGGATGACGACCACCAGAGGTCCGACCTTCACCACCACCATGCGGGTGATCTACCGGGTTCATGGCAACACCGCGAACTTGCGGGCGCTTACCTAGCCATCTTTTACGACCAGCCTTACCGAGATTAATGTTCATGTGATCTGGGTTAGACACGGCACCAACTGTGGCGCGGCATGTCTGATGCACCATGCGCATTTCACCAGATTTTAGACGAATTTGCGCATAGCCTTCTGAGCGACCAACAAGTTGCGCATAAGTCCCAGCAGAGCGAGCCAATTGACCACCCTTACCCGGCTTAAGTTCGATATTGTGGATGATTGTTCCGACCGGCATCACGCGCAGCGGCATACAATTACCAGGCTTCACGTCGGCGCGGTCCGCAGACAAGACAGCGTCACCAACAGCGAGACGTTGCGGTGCCAAAATATAGGCCTTTTCACCATCCTTATACTTTACCAAAGCAATAAAGGCTGTGCGGTTCGGATCATATTCAAGACGAAGTACTGTCGCTTCACCCATCTTATTGCGTTTGAAATCGACCATGCGGTAAAGGCGCTTATGGCCACCACCTTGGCGACGCATAGTGATACGGCCTGTATTGTTCCGGCCACCCGTTTTCGTCAGACCTTTGGTCAGTGATTTTTCCGGACGCCCTTTATAGAGATGCGAACGGTCAACCTGTACAAGGTGACGGCGCGAAGGCGATGTCGGGTTGAAAGTCTTCAATGCCATGGGTCGACCTCTACAATCCAGTCGCGATGTCGATGCTGTCACCATCTTTCAATGTGACAATCGCTTTTTTGACATCGTTACGGCGACCAGGACGACCCCGGAAGCGCTTGGTTTTTCCCTTGATGCGCATCGTATTGACCGCCGTCACAGAGACTTTGAATAATTGCTCAACAGCATCCTTAATTTCAGGCTTTGAAGCACTCAATGGAACCTCGAAAACAACCTGATTATTTTCAGCAATAATTGTTGATTTTTCAGTGATGATCGGCGCGGTGACCGTATCGTAATGACGGGCTGCTACACTCATGACAAACGAGCCTCCAGATCAGCGACAGCCTCTTTCGTCAACACCAATTGGTGACGTTTGAGGATATCATAAACATTCGCGCCCGCAGATGGGATAACATCCAAATTTGGGATATTGCTTGCCGCTTTCGCAAAATTTTCTTCGACAGTGGCGCCCGTTACGACGAGGCCATTTGTAACACCTAATTTCGCGAGCTGCTTGCGCAGATCCGCAGTTTTTGCGGTCTTCAGAGCCGCATCATCTATGACGATAAGCTCTGATGATTTAACTTTTGAAGAGAGCGCATGACGTAGAGCCATAGCACGGACTTTCTTGGGAAGATTGTGGCTGTGATCGCGAGAGCGCGGCCCGTGAGCCTTTGCACCACCGCGGAACTGGGACACAGAGCCGTTACCGTGACGGGCGGTACCACCACCTTTTTGACGACCAATCCGCTTTGTAGTCTTAGAGACTTCTCCGCGCTCTTGTGTTTGATGTGTACCGGCGCGGCGCTTGGCAAGTTGATAGCGAACCATGCGGTGAAGAATATCAACACGTGGCTCATGTCCGAAAATAGCGTCATTCAGTTCAACTGAACCTGACTTCTTTCCGGCGAGTGTTTGAACGTCGAGTTTCATCTATTCCTCCTCGCCCTTTGATGCTTCTGCGCGCATTTTCTTAGCCAAATCCTTATCGACTTGAGAGCGCGGCTCAGCGCCACCAATCATTTCATTGGCTTGCTCAACCCATTCTTGTTTCGCAACAATACCAGGTTTGCCAATTTTCTCTTCAATCGCCGCAATATCCTCAGCACTCATGGCCGCGATCTGCGTCAATTTCGTGATACCTGCCTCAGCCAAAGCCTCTTCGCCTTTTGGACCAATACCATCGATCAGAACAACCGCATCAACAAACCCGGCAGCAGGTGCCGCAGCGGCCTTACCAGCGCCTTTTTCTTTTTCTTTCGGCGCGTCAGCTTTTGTTGCAGGGGCATCCATTGTGAATTTCGCAGGCGTTGGAAGACCTTCCATTTTCACACCTTTGACAGCGTCACGAATTTCGATCCATGCACCTTTGGCACCGGGTGTCGCACCCTTAATCATGACAAGACCGGCCTCGGCGTCCACACGGGCAACTTCAAGATTTTGAACTGTCCGTCGGACCGCACCCATATGGCCGGCCATTTTCTTACCTTTAAAGACCTTACCCGGATCCTGACACTGACCGGTTGAGCCGTGTGATCTATGCGAAATCGAGACACCATGTGTTGCGCGAAGGCCGCCAAAATTATGACGCTTCATCGCACCGGCAAAACCCTTACCGACAGTAATGCCAGAGGCATCGACTTTTTGACCCGGAACAAGATGATCAGCCAGCATAACAGCACCGACCTCTACCAAATTTTCTTCTGCAACACGGAATTCAACAAGCTTTTTCTTTGGCGTCACACCAGCTTTGGCGAAACGCTCACGCTCGGCCTTGGAAACACGTTTAGCCTTGGCCTCACCTGCACCCAATTGAATCGCGGAATAACCGTGTTTTTCATTCGTTTTTTGAGCCACAACCTGACAGCCTTCGAGAGACAGCACTGTGACAGGAATATGATTGCCAAGATCATCATAAACTTGGGTCATGCCCAGTTTCTTGGCGAGTATGCCTGAACGCAACATCATTACGCTCCTAGTTTGATTTCAACATCAACACCGGCGGCAAGATCGAGCTTCATCAGCGCGTCAACCGTCTGGGGTGTTGGGTCCACAATATCGAGCATCCGTTTATGTGTACGGATTTCGAATTGTTCGCGGGATTTCTTATTAACGTGTGGTGAGCGGTTCACAGTGAACTTCTCAATGCGGGTTGGTAAAGGAATTGGACCACGGACGGTTGCGCCAGTGCGCTTGGCCGTCGAGACAATCTCCTTGGTAGAAGTATCGAGAATACGGTGGTCAAATGCCTTTAACCGGATACGAATATTTTGACGATCCATAACGGAACCCTAAATCTTACACGTTTCAAACAGCTGGCTCTGGTTAGACCTCATGTCTTCCAGAACGCGGTTATTATTAAAGCGCGGCAACTAACCCACCGCGCTTTAATTATCAACTCCTAATATCGACTATTCGATAATCTTTGCAACAACGCCGGCACCGACGGTACGGCCACCTTCACGG
>CAYTLJ010000087.1:0-11219 GCA_964438555.1 uncultured Algimonas sp. | reverse complement strand
GTATGTTCGCCGGCCTTTGGCGGGTCTAATTGTAGGGCAGGTTGTTGGCCATCCAAACTTATGGGAAGCGCCGGGAGTTTGCATCTTTCGCCGTCTTCCATTTCCATATCCAGGAGGCCATTTCCTGTATTTAAATGTGGGTCATCAAAGAGCTCTTCCGGTTTGCCAATTGGGGCAAAGGGTAGGCCAAGAGTTTCAATTTTTTCCATGAGTTCCGCTTTGGTCATGGATTTGAATTTTTCGATAATTTGTGGAAGAAACTTATCCTTATGAATAACGCGGTCGCGGTTTTCGACAAGGTCCGGATCATCTAAAAGATGTTCAAGATCAAAAGCTTGGCATAAAATCTTCCACTGTCCATCTGAGACACATCCGACAAAAACCTGTTCATTGTCCGATGTGTCAAAAAGTTGATAAATCGCCCAACTAGAGGTGCGCGCAGGCATGGGGGCTGCGGGCGACCCCGTAACGGCTTTTTGCGCCATATGTTGGCCAACCAAAAAGGCGGTTGTCTCGTAAAGTGCCGCTGAAATATGCTTACCTTTGCCCGTTATGTGGCGCTCATTCAAAGCGGCTAATGCGCCTATGGCGCCAAACATACCGCCCGTAATATCGACCACAGAGGTACCCGCGCGCAAAGGTCGTCCGGGCGGGCCCGTCATATAGGCAAGGCCGCCCATCATTTGCGTGACTTCATCGAGTGCCGTGCGGTGGGAATATGGCCCGTCGAGAAAGCCTTTTTCGGAGACGTAAATCAGACGAGGATTAAGTTCTGAAAGTTCGGCATAACCAAAGCCCAATTTATCCAAAGCTCCCGGTCTGAAATTTTCGATAAAGATATCGGCCGTTTTGATCAGCTCTTGCACCGCAGTCTTACCCGCGTCTGATTTCAGATTGATCGATAGGCTTTTTTTATTGCGATTATACATGGGAAAATACCCAGCTCCGGCCCCTCTCAGGCGACGGGTCTTATCACCGCCAATAGGTTCGACTTTGATAACTTCGGCGCCGAGATCGGCAAACATTAGGCCCGCACAGGGCCCCATGACCATATGCGAGAATTCAATGACTTTGATACCATTTAAGGGAAGGGTCATAATTGTTCTCTGAATTGTTGGTCGATTTGTCCTGCCGTCAAAATGGCGACATCACTGCGGCCGGAAATCCGGCTCAGAAGTTCGCGCAAGGCCCAAATCCGAAACGGTTGGCCAATCACATAAGGAGTCAATGTTAATCCAAGCATTTGCGCGCCGTATCTATCATATTCTTCGACCAGAAGATCTATCGAGTCTGTCACTTGTTTGAGCCAGCTTTCTTCGCTTTGTCGGCGCGTATGCAGGAGCGTAAAATCTGAGAGTTCATAACTATTGGGAATGAGCGTGATATCGCCATGTCCGGTTTTAGCCATGACGGGAACCTGATCCATTTCCCAATCCAAGCAAAACCGAAAACCGGATTTAGCCAGTAGATCCAATGTTCGTGAAGATTGATTGCGTGCAGGCGACATCCAGCCATGCGTTTTGGCGGGGAGGTTATGGGTTGCCTCATTTATCAAGGATGCTTCTTTCGCTTCAGACATGTCTTCGCGATGAATTTGATCTGTCGATTGACCATGAACTATGAGCTGATGTCCCGCCAGTCCTTCGATCAAAGGCGGGTAACGCTTTGCAACTTCACCATTGACTGCAAATGTAGCCGTGACGTCTGCCGTCTTGAATTCTTCCAATAATCGAAACACCGCAACGCGGTTCCCATAATCCCGCACCGTAAAATGCCGGAGGTCAGGATAGGGCGTGACCATGGCACCGGGATGTTTAAACGGCACACCAGACGGGTTGAGAGGGAAAAATTCAAGCGGGACGATAAAACAAATCGCGATTTTAGCGCCGCCCTCCCATTTTAATTTTGGGCGGTCCTTGGATAATTCCCATTTATAGAAATCATGATCCTGGCCATATTGGCGTTTGGGATATTCTAGATAGGATTTATCCATGATTACCCCCAATCGGGTTAAACCCTGTGCCGCCTGTTGCGACGCCGCGTTTGCGAATATCCTCAAGGCTAGAGTCCCAATAATTATCAATGAAATGTTTTGCGATCTCTTTGCCAGTTGCAAACCAGACATCATCCTGATGGGCGCAAATATGTTTTAAGGCCTCTTCGAACACACGGATGCGATTGGGCTGGCTGACAAGATAGGCATGGAGGGGAATACACATGACGGTGCCAGAGCGCTCGCCCTCCAGCAGAAGTTGGTCAAAATGGCGTTTTAGGACGTCTGTATAGCGATCCGGGTCCATCCCCATAACGGAATAGGTAATGACGTCATTGACTTCGAGTGAATAGGGCATGGAGACTAGCTTGCCGGTCTTGGTTTTTATCGGTTGTGGTTGGTCGTCTTGAAACAAGTCGCAACTATACCAGAACTGATTTTCCGCGATCAGGTCGAGCGTATCTTCCGTGTGGGTCAGGGCGGGGGCCAAATAACCTCGAATGCGTTGACCCGTGGCTTTCTCAACCGTTTTAATAGAGTCGTCGAGGACTGCCTGTTCTTGTTCGGGCGTCAGGCCATAAGAATAGCGCGTATTATAAATACCGTGACTGAAAAATTCCCAATCCCGTTTCACGCAATCTTCTATGATTTCTGGATGATGGTCACATAGCGCTACATTGAGACTGACTGAGCCCCGCAGATTATATTTGTCGAGCAGTTCCATGAGTCGAATATGGCCGACCCGATTTCCGAAATCCCGCTGGCTATATTGTTGGACATTGGGAATCGCGTTTGGCCATGGGTTTCGCTTGGGGTTTCCAGGCGGCATATATTCGTAAAATTCAATATTAGGTGCGATCCAGAACGCGAGCTTTTTCCCGCCAGGCCAGACAATTTTCGGCCGACCCGCATAGGGCCAATAATCATATAGGTTTGGATCAGATTTCATCTATTCGGCTTCGAATGCATTTAGCCAGTCATAGACGTCTGATACATTGACGACATCGGCATATTTGATCAGCAAATCTGTCAAATTGGCAAAATGAAAACTCTCATGTTTATCGGCAACACATTCAATCGGAACAATCGTTCGGTAGCCGCGAGACAAGCTATCAACCGCAGTTGCCCGCACGCAACCTGATGTGGAGCCCCCTGTGACAAGGACTGTGTCAATCTTGTGCCAGGTCAAAAAACTATGGAGCGGCGTTTCAAAAAACGCACTGGGCATACGTTTGGTATAAACGGCATCCACTGTTTCATCGATCTCTAACCGGTCATCAAATTCGTGCCGCTCAGTGCCATATTTGATATTTTGCAGACTATCTGGCGTATTGGTCCGCGTGCCCCAGACACCGCAATCTGCCGCATTGTCCATATAAGCCACACGGGTCCAGATAACAGGCAGGCCTTTGGACCGCGCAAGGTTAGATATGTCGCGCGTATGGTCCATTTGCTTGGGATCAGTTATATAACCCGTCTTAAAAAGATCGGGTCGCGTATAGGCCTTTTGCGGGTCCACATTGACGATGGCCATGCGCGATCCAAAGCCGAAACGTTTACGGTCGGGGTTGGAGCGAATCTCTTCAAACAGCTGACGCGCGGTTTTGTCTTCGCATATCATTGTGGATTGGGTCATTTCGGGCCTCTTTTTCCTTTATACGATTGGGCGTATAAATTGATTGTCTCGGGCTCAATGTCTAGCTTCACTTGTTCCGCTAGGCGGATAGGCGGTTTGGGATAATGACATTTCGGCATTAGGCCAGTAGAGATCAGTCATGTCGGATAAAATATTGATCAGTGAAGTCGGACCCAGAGACGGTTTGCAAAATTGCGCAGGCATTATGCCGACAGAAGTTAAAAAGCGCTGGATCAAAGGCCTTTATGAAGCAGGCCTTAGAGAAATCGAGGTCGGCTCATTCGTCCCGCCAAAACTATTTCCGCAATTGGCAGATACAAAAGAGATCGTTCAATTTGCGAAAACCCTGCCTGGGCTCACTGTACTTGCGCTTATTCCAAATTTACGCGGTGCCGAAGCGGCCCTTGAGGCTGGCGTTGATGCTGTGACCTATCCGCTTTCTGCGAGTGAGACCCATAGTATCAAAAATCTTCGCCAGACCCATGATCAGGTGATCGAAAATGTGAAACAGGTGAGGGCGCTATTTGATACCGTCCCTCAAGACCAAAGGCCCGTTTTTGAAACCGCAATTAGTACGGCCTTTGGTTGTTCGATTGAAGGGAATGTGCCCGAGGCGAAGGTCTATGAACTCTCAGAACGCCTATTAGAGGCTGGATCTGATGAATTGGGTCTCTCCGACACAACGGGTTATGCGCACCCCCTACAGGTCAAGCGTATGGTGCGTGAATTAAAGGTGCTTGCGGGCAGTGATAAAGTCAAAAGTGTGCATTTGCACAATACGCAAGGCCTAGGCATTGCGAATGCTTTTGCGGCTTTTGAAGAGGGCATTACGGTCTTTGACAGTTCTCAAGGTGGGCTGGGTGGTTGTCCTGCCTCTCCGGGGGCTAGCGGTAATATTGTGACTGAAGACCTTGTTTATATGTTTGAAGCCATGGGCGTAGATACCTCTATTGATCTCGAGAAACTCATAGCGTTGAGGTCTATCATCAAAGAGGGCCTGCCGGGTGAGGACATATACGGTTTCACACCCGATGCTGGCTTGCCCCTTCATTTCGGGCAAACCGCTTAACGACACTTGTGCAATGTTTGGAAATCGCGCCTTGCAGCCTATTTCATACTCGGTATCGTGACGTCGAAGGGAACATAATTTTCCTGATCTATATCCAAAGTGCCATTTGCACGTTTCGCTGACAGCTCTTGGAAAAGTTCAATGGAGTCCATACGGAGATCTTCCCAACCCGCGTCAAATATTTCCGGCGTATAGGTTTCGAAGTTTTTTCGAATATCTTCGGGAAGTTCGTCAAAGCCTGAAATATGCTGTCCATAGGCACGAACCATTGTTCGGCCCGGATGTTGACCCATTTTTACGAAAGGCGCCCAACTCACGAGATTTTGCATATGTATATCCGCGTCCACATGTGTCTTGGTTGGATCGAAAACATCCTCGGCTTCCGCCGAATAAACAATCATTGAATCCCAAAAGACGTCTGACCCATTTGAATAAGGTCCCCATTCTTCAGGCGACATTGGGTTTGGGAATTTAAAGGACGAAAGCGTTGGGATATAGACGCGATCGCCGATCATCGTAATATTGAGAGGGTCAGATGCGAATGAAGCCAAGTCGTCAGATGGATTTGGACCATAATAGCGCGGCACAGGGCCCAAGACAAAATGTGGAAGATCGACTGTTTCCCCGGTAAATGGGTTTTCCCAGGACGATAAAGGCTCAGATTCATCGAATTTTGAATAGTAAGCGACTTCTCTATGTTCGACTGAGAACTCCCCATCTTCGACTTGCTCCCAGTCCTGAATGACGTAATTATTCATCGTAAAAAACGGAACGATGTTTCCGTCGCCAGCAAACCCAAAGACGTGAAATTTTAGAAAAGCATGGCGTTCGGATTTTTCCTGACTGCCTAAAACTTTAGCAATCAGTTTTGAGCGTTGGACGGGATCAGCCAGGGCTCTGTCTAAAAGATCTCTATAAATTGCATTTGTTTCGGCCACGGATTGTTGGTTCGATATGGTTTCGGGCTTTGTGTCTGCCTGGGTGCATGAAATCGCGGAGAGAGCTATTACGCTAGATATAAGAGCGGTTTTGAAATTTGGGCATTTAAGTCGCATCGAGTCTCTCACAATTAATTTGACTGATAAGGTGAAGTTCCTGAAATTATTGCTAGCATGACGTCGTGTTTTTGGAACAATGAATTTGAAATAATCGGTAGTCGAGTAAACCTCTAATCGACAGACGATTATTTTTTTTCAACCGCTAAACCTAACGCAATGAATAGGATTATGACCCTGTCTATTAGTTTACGACTCTGCGGCGGCAGGAATTTCTGAGGATTACCATGACGAAAATGAAATCAAAATTAAACAGGCGGCAAGCTCTGGCTTATGGAGCAGGTACAGCCATGATTGCAGGGGCGTGTTCGCAGGCAACATCTGAAACACCAGCTCCAGCCGCTGCGACTAAGAAAGAGCTTGTTCTTGATTTTAAAAATAATATTTGGAACCGCGATGCCTTGGCACGCATTCACGGAAACCTAGATTTTTCAAAAGAGAAATTTGGCTGGTTCGATGGCAAGGCAATCGGTATTATGCCCGGTAAAAAGAATTTGGAATTGGTTGGGTTTGAAGGCTTTTCTGTGACGCGATTACTGCCATTAGAAGACGGAAGTTATCGGAAACTATTGCGGGAAGTGGGTTTTTATAAGGATTTACGCACAGGCGAAATTTTAGAGACATTTGACAACCCTTATACGGGTGAAACGGTCAAAGTTGTTCCAATTGCAAATGATCCGTTTAACTTTACCATTTCAGAATTTATTCCGATACCTCCGGCCTATGGCGGGTTGAATAAAGTTGCTCCTCCAAAAATTCCACTCTTGATGGATTGGAAAAAACGTGGGGACAAAGTTCTGCTGACGTCAGACATTCACTTGTTTTATCCGTCTTCGCTACAACCTGATGCGTGGCCACGCGAGAGCCCAGGGCCAAATACACAAGTGTCTGAGATGTTCAGATATATTATCGATCCAGAGCAATTAGGTGACCCAGACAATACATCTGTGTCATTCTTCGGGAGTTGGGTTCGTTCAACCCCGTGGTTCCCTTGGATGTTAATGGATCAAGCGCCTGGCCAATGTTTATATGTTTGCGATCAGGGGGCGGGTGATACACTTGATATAGTGCCGGACCGAATTCTTGAAGCCGCGCGCAAAATTGATCCTAAATTCCTTAGCGCACCGACAGAAGATTATGGACCGTCTCTTTCAAGTCTTGAAAATTATAAATTGACCGAAAAACCTGCGCCGAAGAGACAATAAGTTCTTAGGCATTGGATTGGAATGTATCGGGATCAATCTTTAGACAATAATGACCTGATCACCGCCATCATTTAGGAGTTCTGCCCCGTCTTTTGTGATCAATACAAGATCTTCAAGATGGGCAGAGCCGCCTAGTCCAACGTCAACAATCGGCAAATCCACACTTAAGACCATGCCTTCGAGTAAGGTAATGTTTTCTTTGGAATAGAATGTTGATCCTGGGGTAGAGGGTTCGTCAGTATGATGCAGGCCGACACTATGTGGATTGCAATTGAGGAATGCATCTGATGGCATTTCTTTGAAAAGCCTGGTGGCGAGTAAACCGATTTCGCTATATTTTAATCCAGGTCTAAGCTCGGGCAAGAGCCTGTCCCAAACGTGCGAAATAGATTTCGTCGCCTTTTTGATTTCTCGGCTTGGGTCTCCAACACAGACTGTGCGGCCATAATCACCATGATATCCCATGGCGGAACTCACGCAATCAATCAAAAATGATCGCCCTTCTTCTATTTTATCTTTAGATTGCTCAGCCACAATTCCGTCAACCACCATAAAGCTCGGGGTTAAATACCGTCTCGCACATTCAGCAAAATAAAGCCGACGGATATCTTGGGAGGAGGCGCCTGCCACCGCATATTTTGCGGCGGCAAGACCGGCCTGCGCATTTGCATTCGCCGCAAATCTAGCGAGCTCTATTTCATTCTTTGTCTTTTGTAATCTTATGCGCCTTAATAATTGGTCTCCGTCTATATAGGAAAGATCAAGCTCAGTCCGGTCTAAAACGCGTTTCAAATCAGCCGTGTCGATCGCGACATTTTTATGTTTAAGGTTCAGATCTCTGACTGTTTTGATCAAAGATAATTCACTGTTCACGCCCATTTCTTTTGAAAGACCCAAAGTCTTCTCTCGTTTAAGTCTGTCAGATGGGCTCAGCTTGTGAAAGTCATGTTGAGTGGGCAAGATTGAGGGAAGAGCTTTTAGAGAGAGTTGCGAGTCTAAACTTGCTGAGCTGTCAAGTTCCGCTGGGTCTGCGGGAAAGCTATATAGCCTGACATCGACATATTTCGGATCAACCCGTTCGGCGGCTGCGAGATAAAACTCAAATTGACCGATAACTAAAATTGGCTTTGATTGCGCGTCGCGCGGAAGGATCGCATAGCAAAGATTCTGAAGCCCCATTTTAGATAATTGCGGGTCGAATCGGGTTAGGTAATAAATGTTTTCAGGGTTTGAACAAATAATGGCGTCGATCGATTGTGTGTCCATATATTTGGAACATCTCGCCCGGTTGACCAGCGGTCCTTTGATCAAAGGAGGTTGATTGAAATTGTCAATTAAATCAGGATTTGCCAAGGGTTGTTTGCCACATCCAGCGCCCAATAAAGCGAATGTCCCCATGGATAAACCTGCGAGTGTTTGCCGGCGGGTTGTGTGTCCAAAATTTTCCATTTTATATTGCTCTTTATGAATAGATCGGCGTGCATTATCCCGACTTCTAGCCTGTTTTTAACGGCTCACCTAAACTATTGCGAGATATATATTTTTGTTCGACTGTCGAATAATTGTTCATATGGAAGGTTTTGAGGGCTTCAAAAAAATTATAAAATACAATAGGATAAGGTGTTATTCGACAAATTAGAAAAACTATCTACTTATCCAAATATTCCTCTAAATTGATGATTGTGCAAATATTTATCTGATTTGAATTAGAAACTTATTCGACTGTCGACTAAAAATATTTCGCTCCTTCGCACCGTCATTCTCTGTATATGTTTTTGTAAAAGGAAATAATCTTGGGAGGCAGAGAATGCGCTTATTTAAAAATCAGGTGAGTTATCTCGCTATTATGGCAATGGTAGGAATTGCTGCGCCGCAAGTCGCAAATGCGCAAGTTGATGATCAAGCCAGTGATGAGATAGAAGACGTAATTATCGTTACGGCACGTGCACGGGCTGAGAGCATTCAAGAGGTGCCGATTGCGATCACCGCGTTTGATCAAGAAGCGTTCATTAAAAAGAATATTCAAAATTTGGATGATGTTGCCCGCCTAACGCCAGGTTTGAGTTTTGAAGATTTTACGGGTGGTTTTGCGACTCCCGTAATCCGGGGGCAATCTCAAACGAGAATTACGTCGCTCGAACAAAATGTATCGACTTTCTTGGACGGTGTATACATTCCACGGTCCTGGGCTATTGATGTTGGAACTTTGAACCTTGATAGAATTGAGGTTGTCAAAGGTCCACAAAGTGCCCGATATGGTCGTAACGCATTTGCCGGTGCGATCAACTATGTTCCTTTCAAAGCGCGTTTAGGTGAAGACGGTATAAGCGGGACTTTTACGGGTACGATCGGTAGTGATGAACGCTATGATGGTGGCATAAAAGTAGGTTTATCCGATGAACGGATTGCAGCTGCATTTTCCTATGACTATTCCGAATTTGATGGCACGTGGGATAATGAACATCCCTTTGCAGATATTGACCTTGATGAGGGAACCGAAGGAAATATCGGTGGTTGGGAAAATGAAGCCTTTTCTGCATCCGTTGCGTTTCAGCCAGTAGACTCATTTACATTAGAGGCGAGTTGGAACCGTTTTGATGTAGAGAATGAGGCTAGAGCTGGCCTAAATAATGATGAGTCAGCTGGCCGTTTGAATTGTGGATCTTCTATTCCAACACCAGACGGGGCAGGTGGTACGGTTGAGAATTTCCGGCTATTTTGTGGTGAACTTCCTGATGTGCCTGATGACGTGATTGTTGATCCGCGGAGTATCGGTGTGATTTCAGAAACGGAAATTTTCCGTTTTGGCGCAGATTGGGACATCTCCGATAGTTTGAATTTAAATTATACATTTGGTGCGGTGGACGGAAATGTTTTCACCGCTGGTAGCAGTGAGTCCTTTCAAGACACATGTTTCCCGAATTTTTTCTCAAACTTAAACAGGCTATTTGCTGGATTTAATGCGCCTGCAGGAATGTGTGCATTTACCAACACACCCATTGGCGCAATCAATTATGATTCTCATGAGTTGAGACTTGTGTATAATCCAAATGAAACATTATTGTTCGAGCTAGGCGGATTTGTGTCTGACGGTCGCGATCTTGATCAATTTGGATTTGCATCTCCGCCTCCACTCACTGCGGATCCCGCATCTCAAATTACAATACGAAGCATACTCGAACCGGTTTTACCCGCAGGCAATCAAATTGAGACCGATGTGAACTCAGTTTTTGCAGCGATTGAATGGACTGGGTTTGACGGTGCTTTGCGTCTTGGTGCTGAAGCACGATACACAGAGGATGATATCACGGGCACAGATTTGACAGGTGCGAACGCATCGCAATCTGATACATTTGATTATTTCACGCCTAGATTCTCAGCAGACTATCAGTGGAAAGAAAATAGCCTAATATATGCGTCTGCCGCGAGAGGGGTAAAGACAGGTGGATTTAACCCTGGCGCTATTCAGGACCCTGCGAGACCTGAGCTTGAAGAAAATTTAGCTTTTGATCCAGAAACCAATTGGACGTTTGAAATCGGGTCGAAAAACCAATTCTTTGATAATCGTGCCATATTGAATGCCGCAGTATTTTACACAGACTGGAATGGATTGCAGTTAAACGCTGCCGATCCTGGTGGAGACGCGATCAACGTAACAAATATTACGCTCAACCTGGGTGATGCGACTGTCTTTGGTGTCGAGCTCGATGGGGCATTTGATATTACTGACAAGTTAAGCGTCGATGCGTCTTTTTCATATGTAGACAATGAATATGACGACGGCACAATCGATAATAGATTTGGCACACCGACATCAGGGTTTTTCTCTTCGACGATTACTGGTGCTTTCTTTCCGGCTCCGACACCAACCCCTTGTGATGATATACTCTGTTCGAGCACGGGTGATATTGGGGGTAACCAAATCGAAAGAACGCCTGACACGCAATTTACCTTTGGTGCGGAATATAATGATACCATTCCGGGGGCTGATATTGATTGGTTTGTCCGCGGTGATTTGAGTTGGCAAAGCGAGTTTTTCGTGACACCCGTAAATCTGGCAACTATTCCGGATCGTACATTGATCAGTGCGAGTGCTGGCTTAACATATGAAAATGTGGATCTTAACTTCTGGGTTAGAAACCTGACGGATGAGGAATATGTCTCGAACTCATTCGCTGTTATCATTCCATTCGGTAACGCCTTTAACACCTTCTTTGGCGATCGGCGTTCATTTGGTGCAACCGCGAAGTATAACTTCTAA
>CAYTLJ010000086.1:2908-11345 GCA_964438555.1 uncultured Algimonas sp. | reverse complement strand
CTCTTTCGGTTTCCCATTGTTTCGGGCTGGTATCAAACCAGCGTTTGAAAGCCCGATTAAAGGCGGGTTGGTCATTATAGGCGAGGGCTTGTGAAATTTCGGCGAAGCTTAAGCCTTCCTTATAATACTCGTAAAACATCTCTATTCTGACAGTGTCAGTTCGGTAACGAAAACTCAGTTCGGGATCAGAGAGTTTTGATCTAATTTTTGACCAGCTCAAGCCCATGCGTTGAGATATAGTTTCTGTTGTGACTGGACCTGCTTTAATAGATCCTCTGATGGCGGCTTTGAGGGCGGCATCGAGACTGGCCCGTGCCGTGTCTGTCTTTAAGAGCTCATCAAGTTTTGCGCGTCCAAGCGCAAGTTTTTCTGTATCATAGGTGGGTAAGTCTTGATCCATGGCTTTTTGTGTGAATTCGAGCGCGCAAAATTTGCTGTTAGGATCGAAAACGACAGGACATTGTAGGAGGTCTTCATAGGTCTGTTTATCTGCTGGCGCGCGGTAAGGGAAAACCATTCCAGCTAGATCTTCGCCTGAGGCCCAAATTAACCAGCGATAGGCCGTACCACAGGCGCCCATAATAAGATCTATAACTTGCCTATACTGGGTATGGTCACCGTTATAAGGATAAAGTCGCGCCTGGTGCCTGTCCCCTTCTTGCCCATGCGCAATTTGGCCCAAATCAATAGCGAGTTGTTGATAAGCCGCATTCATTTCGATGACCTGATATAGGTTTTTGCAAAACCCATAGATCGAGCCTGTTTTCGCATAGGTTGAGATTCGAAATTGATTGCCGACTTTCAAACCAATATTAGGTTCACCGTGCGTGACGGCGAGATGATCGAGCAGCCTAACAAGATCTGCCATAGGTAGTCTTTGTAAAGGTTTCAGGTCCCAATTTTCTGGCAGGTTTAGAAATGCCGCGCAGCTTTCGCTCGGAACATCAAAATGTTGTAAAACCTCAAAAATCGCGCCCAAATACAGATGGGATAAGGTATTTTTCATATCCCAACCCGCTCCATGATTTGAATGCCCCGATTAATAGTCGTCGATAGAAAATTGGATTTGTCATTTATGGGATATATTATTTGTCATTTCAATAAAAATGAGAGATGGACCTAAAATGACAAATTACCAGTTTGTAATCTGACAAGCCAAATAGATTTTCAAGCCTTATAGACGGCCAAGTAGAAAATTTCACAGTTCAATATAATAGGTGAGGGCGCATTATTGTTTTTTACTGTGAATCTGGACCAGGTTCGAGGGGGCGTTTTCGGGCCTGGTCATTTTTTTAGGTTTAAGATTTTTTCTTGGTTGCTTGTGGGAGATCCTGAAAATTCCCAACGCGTTTTTGTTTCCCCGATATCATAGCTTCCATCATCTCGGATGGGTTGAGCATGGACATATTCCATATGGCGATATTATCCAGACTATCCGCCGTGCTGTGATCCCGGGAATAGGAAATAATGCGCTTACAGCCATAGACGGCCAATGGGGGCTTTGAGGCTATCTCTTTGGCGATATCCATAACAGCCTCCAGCATCGCATTTTGATCCGCATAGACTTCATTGAATAGCCCGCGCGCTTTACATTCATCCGCGTGCATTTTTCGTCCCGTATAAGCAAGCTCGCGCACAACGCCCTCAGACATATGATTAAGGATACGCGGGAAGGTCCCGACATCAGCCGTCATACCAACATTGATTTCATAAATTGTGATAAAGCTATCTTGCGTCCCGTAACGCATATCACAGGCCGTAATCATATCGACGCCGGCCCCATAACATCCACCTTGAACGGCGGCGAGCACAGGGATGCGGCATTGCTCGAGCGCAGAGAGCGCGTCTTGTAAATATTTGACGTGGAGATAAAATCCTGCCCCATATTGCGGGTGGTTCTTATCTTGTGTGCCGCCTATATCATTTTGGAACATGCCGATATCGATCCCCGCGCAAAACACAGGCCCTGTTGAAGATATAACTATCACCCGGGCTTTTGCATTGTCGTCAATGTCGCGAATAATCTCGGGGAGTTCCGCCCAAAATTCAGCGATCATGGCATTGCGTTTTTCAGGGCGGTTTAAAATAATATGGGCAATATTATCGGAAACATTGAGCTCAAAACATGTATAGGTCATATCTGTGTCCTAGAGTTTAAACAGGGAAGCTTGGGCCGGGTCTGAGCTGCCCTCTAATAAGGCTTTATAGGTTTTTAGCACAGCGCCAGCCCCCGTCGATTGGGAAACATTAAGCCAGCTTGCAGCACCCTCACAAAAGGGAAGCCACCGCCCCGCCAGGTTTTTGGCAAATCCAGCTGCCCCCCAATCCTCAAATCTTTTTTTGGCGTGATCTGGCGCAAAGAACATTATGGGTTTTGCCGACAGTTTCGGGGCGGGCGGGCTTTCGCCGGTCCAATGGGATTTTCCAACCATCATATTATAGACAATATTTTCTTCAAAATGATCATAGAGATTTGCCATAACACGTCCATTTCCAGCCATATCCACAATGACGGTTTTCACATCCGGATTGAGATCTGTAATCGTGTCATAGCTTTGAACCTCATCATAAAACCCTGTCGCCTTTACAAAGCTCTTATTTTTTTCCGAGGTCAGTCCTGCGACGTTTATGCGGCCACCCTGTTTTAAACAAAAACCGGTTCCCAGCGCGGTCTTTGACGAGGCCGACAATAAGAGCACTTGCTCCGCGCCAAAAAACGCATTGCTCTGCAGAAAGTCATCAATCAGAAAACTTGTGGTAAAAAGAGGCCGTAATACGGGTTGGAGGTCTTTATGCGCACCAAAACTTGGATCAGCCGAAGTGAAACTATAACTATTATAGACAGAATGGAGACCTAGCCTGTGCTCTCGCCCGTCTTGGAAGCCAAGCGGGTTAAGTTTTGTGGGTTTAAGATCAATGCTATCGGCGACAGGGAAAAAGCCGTAAATTTCTGTACCGACCGCAACATCAGCACATAGGCTCTCTTCGACAATGCCATATCCCCAAACAGGCATACGGCCCATATTTTCTAAACTAATCCCATAGGCCTTTGGGTCAAAAAATTTCCAATAGCCAAAATTTTCACCTGCAATCATATAGGTAATATTATTGGCAGTTAAGGCCCAGGGACCAATTTTGACACGGACCATACCATCCGTCAGCGCTTCATTATCGACATGAATAAGCGCCGTATCGGTGGGGTCTGATTTATTGACTAACAAGGTTTGCATCAAAATACTCCACGCCCGTCACAGGCGATTAATAGCTGTCCTTCAAGACCGGCTTTGCGGTGTCTATGTATCTTGCGGTAAGCCTCAGAGCTGACAGTTTCAAACATGGTTTTGGCATCGGGATAGCGAAATATCGCAATTGAGTCCCATTCCCCTTCGCCTTGTCCAATCAACCACGCGCCAATCTTTCCTCCAAACACCGCTTGGGCGCCCTCTATATTTAGGCCTTTGACATAGTCTCCAAAAGCCTTGGCGTAACGTCCATAGGCCGCTTTACCAGAAATATCCTCGCCGTCATGATAGGTCGCGCGGACTTTAAATTTTAAAAGGTTTAGCATGTAAACAGGCTCGCCTTCCGGATGTTTCGCCAGAAAGGCCTGAACTTGTTCAGGCAAGGGATCAATTGCAATATCGCTCATTATTTATACCCTGGGTTTTGCGTGATCTCAGAGACTGATTTATCTAACCAGTCTTGCGGGACAAAGAAATCCGCCATAAGCGGCCCGTCATAATCGGGGGCTTGATATTGTTTGAAATCTGTTGTGCCCGTTTCTTTGAGAATAAATTCGTCAATAATAAATTGCCCCGTATAGGTTTTGGCATCCTGATTGAGCACGACATAGGCGGCGTCTGCGACAATTTCAGCTGTGCGGCTCATTCGCGCCATAGAATCGCCGCCCAGCACATTGCGAACAGCCGCCGTATCAATAGAGGTCATGGGCCACAGGGAATTGACGGCGACTTTGCCACGAAATTCCTCTGACATGCCTAAGGTGCACATGGACATTCCATATTTCGCCATAGTGTAGGCCGTATGATGTTTGAACCATTTCGGGTTCATATCGAGCGGCGGGGCGAGATTTAAAATATGTGGATTTTCCGACTTTAATAAATGCGGAATACAGCTCTGACTAACCAGAAAGGTTCCGCGCGCATTGACCTGGTTCATAAGATCATAACGTTTCATCGGTGTTGATGTTGTTGGCGTTAGCGAAATGGCAGAGGCATTATTCACGCATATATCAATGCCTCCAAAGCGCTCTACGGCTTGGGCGACGGCATGTTTGACGGCTTCTTCACTTCGGATATCGCAAACCACGCCAAGCGCTTGACCACCAGCGGATTCTATCTCGGCGGCTGCCGTATGGATCGTCCCGTCTAATTTAGGGTGAGGTTTATCGGTCTTTGCCGCAATGACAATATTGGCTCCATCTGCTGCGCATTTTTTTGCAATGGCTAAACCAATGCCGCGCGATCCCCCTGACATAAAAATTGTTTTTCCGCTTAGCGACATCGAAATCTCCAAATATTTCCACCGTGTCTACGCAACAGGGCTAGCCACAGCAACGCTTTGATTCTGAAACCTTAACAATCATGATTGATCAGCGATTAATGGCGGACTCACCGGAATTTAAACCTCTTCCTATAAAGCGTCTCAAAAATAATAATGGTGGGCTGAAAGGAAAATACCATGAAAATAGCGATTAAACTTGCGACTGTGCTTCTATTAGGAAGTTCTCTAAGTGCGTGTTCAATGATTGGTTTGGGCGATAATAGTGGTCTTTTCGGAGGCTATTCGCCTCAGGATCAATCTGGATATGCTTATGGCGGCGCTGCAGACTGTCTGCCAGCTGCAACGGCGTATCAGCCTGCTCCAACCGCCTATCAGCCAGTTGTTACGCAGCCTGCCTGTCCAACGGTGCAAGCTCCAACTTATCGTCAAGCTGGATATGGTCAAGCAACACAGCTTCGTCAATCGCCACAGCTTCAACAGCCATATAACTATCCTGTTGACGCGGCCCCGGCCTATAGCTCAACAGCGCCTGTTTATAACTCAACAGCTCCTGTTTATGCTGGTGCGCCGGCCGTTCCTGCCTATGCAGGACCGAGCGTATTTGCAGGTCAGCAAGGCCTAAGAGGCGCTGCGCAGGGCCCACAATCCAATTTCTATGGAACATTGGGCGGTATTTTATATGATACAAATACTGACCTTTACGGCATTCAAGGGCGTTTGGGTTGGCAATCTGCCAGCTTCTTTGGCGCAGAAGTCGAAGGCTCTTTTGGTGTCGCAAGCGACAATGATGATTTCGATTTTGGTGCGGGCGCTGTTCCGTCAGACATAAGTGTCGATAATCAGATCGCAGCCTTTGCGACAGCACGTTACCCGGTTGGTAAAAAATTCGACGTCTTTGCGCGTTATGGATATCACCGCACAGACCTATCTGCTGAAGCTGATGTAATGGGTGTGGAAGTCGAAGACGATTTCACCACTGATGGTATCGCTTATGGTGCAGGTGTTGAATATAAATTCTCACCCATAGCGTCTGTTCGCGCAGATTATACGCGCTATGATTTTGACGGTCCGGATACAGATTCTATCTCGCTTGCGATCGCCAGAAAGTTCTAAGACAAACATTCTGAGACAATAATTTTAGGCAGCCTGTTTAGGCTGCCTCTTTTTTTTGTTGTGCCCAGAGTTGGGCATAGAGTGTTTTCGTTTTTAATAAGTCTTCGTGACGGCCGCGTTCTTTGATGCGGCCATCTTCCATGACGAGGATTTGATCTGCATTGACAATTGTCGATAGGCGGTGGGCGATCACAAGGGTCGTCCGCTCAGACGCAATCCGGTCCAAGGCCTGTTGGATCTCGCCCTCAGTTGTACTGTCTAGCGCAGATGTCGCCTCATCCAAAATCAGAATTGTCGGGTTTTTCAAAAGCGCGCGCGCAATGGCAACGCGTTGTTTTTCACCACCTGATAATTTCAACCCGCGCTCGCCGACAATTGTGTCATAGGCTTTCGGCAAGCTCATTATAAAATCATGAATTTGCGCATCTCGCGCCACAGCTTCAATCTCGGCTTGGCTGGCCGTCGGGTCCGCATAGCCAATATTATAGGCCAGCGTATCATTGAACAGGACCGTATCTTGGGGAACGATTCCCAGAATGCGTCTGAGACTATCCTGTGTCACGGCTTGAATATCCTCTCCGTCAACCAAAACCTGCCCAGAGCTAATATCGTAAAAGCGAAAGAGAATGCGCGATAAGGTCGATTTCCCAGCACCCGTCGGGCCGACAATGGCGACGGTCTGGCCCGGCTCAATGGTGAAACTAACGTCTTTTAGGATGGGTCGGTCCGCCTCATAGTGAAAGTCGACATTGGAAAATTCAACACGGCCCGAACCGACCTTAATAGGCTTGGCGTCTGGCTTGTCTTCAATCTCTGGCTTTCGGTCCATAAGTGAAAACATATTTTCAAGATCGGTCAGCGCCTGTTTAATTTCGCGGTAAGCAAATCCCAAAATATTAAGCGGGCGATAAAGTTGCGACATCACCAGCGTAACGGCTGTAATATCACCAAGCTTCATATCATCTGATAAAACCGCATTTGCAGACAGTAAGATAACCCCAATAAGACCCAAGCTCATTAAAAGGCTTTGGCCGATATTGACCGTTGATAAAGAGGTGCGCGACCGAATAGCGGCTCTCATATAGCCTGCCATGGCCCCGTCATAGCGTTTGGTTTCAAAATCTTCGGCTGAAAAATATTTTACCGTTTCATAATTTAAAAGACTATCGACCGCTTTTCCCGCCGCTTCATTATCTTGGCGGTTCATCTCGCGTCGGAATTTAAGCCGCCATTCCGTTGTGATAACCGTAAAGCCGACATAGGTCACAACAATGACGACGGCGATGGCGGCAAATCGCCAATCAAAGGCCAGGGTAAAGGCAACAGCGACAATAATGAGCTGTAAGAATGTTGGGCCAATATTGAATAAGAGGAAGCGAAATAAGAACTCAATGGATTTAACGCCGCGTTCAATTATTCGGGTCAGCCGGCCCGTTCGCTTTTCCAGATGATAGCGCAAAGACAGGCGGTGCATATGCGCAAAGGTTTCCGTCGCGACAGCGCGCTGGGCAGATTGCGCCACGGGGGCAAATATATATTCGCGACCCTCTGAGAATAAAACTGAGAGCAAGCGCAGCCCGCCATAGCCCAGGGTGAACCCAATAATGATGACGCCCAATTGGGTTTGGCTTGAGGCTTGCGCGAGGTCTGTCGCGTCAATGGCACGGCCCAACATAAAAGGCGCCCCGACAATGATAAATTGACTGGCGATTGTCAGACATAGGGCCAGAATGGACCGAACACGAAAAGAGAGATTTCCCTTGGGCCATAGATAGGGCTTTAGGCGACGCAACCCCAAAAGTTGTTGGATTATGCCGCGATCCGGACCTTTATCTTCATCTGTTCCAGTGCTGGACGGTCTCATAATCCTAATTGGCCCTAATTTATTCGGTCCCATGTGGCGTTTGTAAACCGGATGTCAACCTCACTGTGGTAAATGAGAGATTATGACACAGGCAGCTAGCAAAAATATCGATACGGATTTCGTCCCAGCCTTAGCGCGCGGCGAAGATCGACGTAAAACGCCGCGCGCCGATACGATTGATTGGCGGGTTGATCCGCGCAGCCATGAATTTATTGGTGGGGTGTTTGATCCGCTTACACCCATCCAAACCTTGTCGCGGGCAAAATGGATGACGCTGAACCACGGCTTCCGTTTTATTGTGACGCCCAATGTTGATCATTTGGTGCGTGTCTCCAAAGAACCCGACGTCTTTAATCCGCTTTATGAAGCCAGCTGGCTCTCCGTTTGTGACTCGCGGATTTTAGAACTCCTGGCCAAATTTTCTGGCATTCCGCTCAAAGCGGTCCCCGGAAGTGATCTGACCCAACAGCTCTTTGATAATGTTATTACCAAGGACGACCCCATCACAGTGATTGGCGCAGATAAAGAGATTATCGAAACCGTTAAATCGCTTTATGGCTTGGACAAAATCAATCATTATGAGCCGCCTTTTGGCTTGCGCCACAAACCAGATGAAGTTGCCAAGACAGCCGAATTTATCGCCAAAAATCCCGCGCGCTATGTCTTTATTTGTGTCGGGAGCCCGCAACAGGAAATGGTCGCCAAAGCCTGTCTTGATCGCGGCGATTGTGTCGGGCTTGGCCTATGTGTTGGCGCCTCGCTTGATTTTCTATCGGGCCGCACCAAACGCGCGCCAAAATGGATGCAAAAAGCACGCATTGAATGGCTCCACCGTTTGGCATCTGAGCCCAAGCGGCTGTGGAAACGCTATCTTATTGACGGCCCAAAGATTTTTTGGCTTTGGATCAAATGGAGCTTTTCGCGCAAGAAAGCGTC
>CAYTLJ010000086.1:0-2808 GCA_964438555.1 uncultured Algimonas sp. | reverse complement strand
TCACCGCCAACGGATTTGATGGGCTATCCCAAACACGGCGCTTTCGCCAAACAAAACCGCGATTGGACCTATTATGAGATCGACTGCGGACATGCGGCTATGCTCATTAAGCCCGAACGCGTCGCCGAGTTACTCCTCGCCTAAACATACCGTGCCTCAAGCCCTGACTTGACTGACAGAATTTTATGCCCATCTCGGACTCAACGAAACTTATCTTTTGAGGCCAGTCCAATATGGATATTCAAGCCTATACCCAAAGGGCACGCCGTGTGATCCAATCTGCGCAGACCGAAGCGGTCACGCGCGATCATCAACAGCTCACCCCGCTCCATATCTTCACCGCGCTCCTATCCGAGGATGGCGGTCTTGCACGAAACCTCGTTCAAATGAGCGGTGCCAATTTGGCGCAATTAGAACAAGGCCTCAAGGCGGGTTTAGAAAAACTCCCGCGCGTTGAAGGCGGCTCTGGTCTGTCTTTGTCCAAAGCAGCAACCAAGAGCTTTGCAGTCGCTGAGAAAACCGCAAAAGAGGCTGGTGATGCCTTTGTCACCCTCGAGCGGCTTCTCCTCTCCACAGTTTCGCAAGCTGATAAAGATTTGCGCGCGATTTTAAAAGCGGCAGGTCTTGACGCGGCGCGCCTCGGCGAAGCGATCCGCTCTGTGCGCAAAGACGGCCCTGTCACCTCTGAAAACGCCGAAGATCAATATGACGCTCTATCAAAATATGCGCGCGACCTCACCGAGGCCGCGCGACAAGGCAAGTTAGATCCCGTTATTGGACGCGATGAAGAAATCCGCCGCACGCTTCAGGTCCTGTCGCGCCGCTCTAAAAATAATCCGCTCCTGATCGGTGAACCTGGCGTCGGGAAAACCGCCATTGCCGAAGGTTTGGCTGTGCGCATCATTAGCGGCGATGTGCCCGAAAGTATTCGCGATAAACGGCTCCTGACATTGGATATGGGATCGCTGATCGCGGGGGCGAAATATCGCGGCGAGTTTGAAGAACGCCTCAAAGCCGTCCTCAAAGAGGTTGAACAGGCCGATGGTCAGATCATTCTCTTCATTGATGAAATCCACACTTTGGTCGGTGCGGGCAAGGCGGACGGCGCCATGGATGCGGCCAATCTCCTCAAGCCTGCCCTCGCACGCGGTGAGCTTCACTGTATTGGGGCTACGACACTGGATGAATACCGCAAACATTTGGAAAAAGACGCCGCCCTTGCGCGTCGTTTCCTGACCGTCTTTGTCACCGAGCCCTCAATTGAGGATACGATTTCGATCTTACGCGGGCTCAAGGAAAAATACGAAGTCCATCACGGCATTCGCATATCCGATTCGGCGATTGTCTCGGCGGCACAACTCTCAAACCGGTATATCACCGATCGCTTCCTGCCCGATAAAGCCATTGACCTTATGGATGAGGCGGCCTCGCGCTTGCGCATGCAGGTCGATAGCAAACCCGAAGCCTTAGACGAAATTGATCGCCGTCTAGTCCAACTCCGCATCGAAGTGGAAGCGCTCAAGAAAGAAAAAGATGAGGCCTCCAAAACGCGCCTGTCTAAACGCCAATCAGAGATCGATGCGCTCCAAGCCCAGTCAGATGAGATGACCTCTATCTGGCAGTCTGAAAAAGCCAAGCTGGCCTCCGCCACCGACGTCAAAGAAAATCTCGACCGCGCGCGTTTTGAGCTCCAAGACGCCGTGCGGCGCGGCGATTATGAGGCGGCGGGCCGTCTCCAACATGAAGATATTCCAGCGCTTGAAGCGCAAATGGACGAGCTGGAAAATAAGAGCGATGACCAAGCCGACCATGAGACTGTGACCTCAGAGGCAATCGCGACGATTGTCTCGCGCTGGACCGGTATTCCGGTTGAAAAAATGCTCGAAGGTGAGCGCGAAAAACTCCTCTCTATGGAAGAGGTTCTGGGCTCCCGCGTGGTCGGACAGACCCGCGCCGTAGAAGCGGTTTCAGATGCCGTTAGGCGCGCCCGCGCTGGCCTTCGCGATCCACAACGCCCCATTGGTAGTTTTATGTTTTTGGGCCCAACAGGCGTTGGCAAGACCGAGCTCACCAAAGCCTTGGCCGAATTTATGTTTGATGATGATCAAGCCATCACACGAATGGATATGTCGGAATATATGGAAAAACATTCTGTCGCGCGGCTGATCGGGGCACCTCCCGGCTATGTCGGTTATGATGAAGGCGGGGCTCTGACCGAAGCGGTTCGCCGCCGCCCCTATCAAGTCGTCTTATTTGATGAGATTGAGAAAGCCCATCCCGATGTGTTTAATATCCTCCTCCAAGTCCTCGATGAGGGCCGCCTGACAGACGGGCAGGGGCGCACAGTCGATTTCAGAAACACGCTGATTATTATGACGTCAAATATTGGCGCACAGCATCTCTTAAACTTGGCGGACGGCGACAATGTCCAAGCCGCCAAAGTCGGGGTCATGGCCGAAGTCAACGCCCATTTCCGGCCCGAATTTCTCAACCGGATTGATGAAATTTTATTATTTGAGCGGCTCAAACCCGAACATATGGGCGCCATTGTCGATATCCAACTGGCCCGTCTGCAAGGCTGGCTCATGGATAAAAATATCACGCTCAAATTATCCAAAGCTGCGCGCAAACATCTAGGCGATCAAGGCTATGATCCCGGCTTTGGCGCGCGGCCCCTCAAGCGCGTTATCCAAAAACAAGTCCAAGACGAGTTAGCGCGAGAACTCCTCGCGGGTCGTATTGCAGATGGCGATACGGTGAAGGTTGATATTGCGGGCGGTAAGATCAGGATGAGTGTGGTGAAGGGAT
>CAYTLJ010000085.1:0-11521 GCA_964438555.1 uncultured Algimonas sp. | reverse complement strand
AAATGGATTTCTATCCAAAGATGATTGAGTTCTTACAAAATGATTGCGGACCGAATGGTCTTTAAGTTCAGATTTATCACCTGATCTTCAATGAAAAAAAACCGGCCTCTCAATGGGGCCGGTTTTTTATTGTTTGTTTTTTTTTAGACGTTTAGTCCTTTTATAATCAATCTTTTCTGATTGTCAGAATAGGATTTAGAAATCCTTGTTTACTTTACCTCTGGAATATCGGCGCTCAATTCCTGACCGATACGGGCGCTATTTCTGGCTTTAAGAGCGGCCTGAACCTCAGGTAAGGCCGAAATCTCTCTTAAGGTTTGAATGTCCTGACTGATTTGTGCGGTTCCCGTAAGGGCTTCTTGCAATTGCTCTTCGAAAGTCTTTTGACGTGGAAAGACTTTAATACGAATATCCGCGTCTTCATCCAGATCGGCCAAGCGTTTTGCCGCATTTATGGCTGTTGATATACCACCTAACTCGTCAACAAGTCCGATTTCTTTGGCTTGCTCGCCCGTCCAAACGCGTCCTTTTGCAATTTCAAGTACGCGTTCCATCGGAAGGTCTCGGCCGTTTGAGACACGTTGGGTGAAGTCATCATAAATATCCTGCATTTGTCCGTGGTAAGCTTCCGCTTGATAAGGCGTAAAAGGTGTGTCGGCTGAATAGGCACCGCCATATTCACCGCCCACCGTGATACCATCAATGTTGTAACCTACTTTGGCAAATGTGTCTTCAAATGCCACCTTGCCTCCAAAGACTCCGATGGATCCTGTTATGGTTTGGGGCAGGGCAACAATGTGATCCGCATGGGCCGACACATAATATCCGCCTGAGGCCGCATATTGACCCATAGAAATGACGACAGGTTTGCCAGCTTCTTTGGCGCGATCAGAGGCTGCAAGAATTTGATCGGATGCGGATGGGCTTCCTCCGGGTGAACTGACACGGAAGACGATGGCCTTCACGCGTTTGTCTTTTAACGCGGCGTCAAAACCATTGGCGACTGTATCACCGCCCATGGTAACAGCTGGGTTGAAAATAGATCCCGTTGACGATTTTCCAGGTAGGACACTGCCTTGTCCGCCGATAAAGGCGATCATATCTCCGGATACATCAGTACCTGGTCCATATGTTGATAAACTTACAAAACTGATTTTATCATTGTCGACTTTCTTCCTTATATAATCTTTGGCTGTTTCAATATGCCCCAGCTTGTCGACCATGCCGACCGCCATCGCGTCTTCGGCACTATGCGGAGCTGTATTAAGAATGTCTTTTAGAGCGGAAAGTTCCATATTGCGGTCTTCCGCAATCTGAGCCGTCGCATTATCAAAAATTGACGTTAGGTAGCTAGTCGCGGCTTCGCGATGCGCATCTGTATAGCCTTTTTGGGTGTAGCTATTGACCGCATTCTTATATTCGTGGAATTGAAAAAATTCAGGATCGGCTTCGAATTTTTCCATAACGCCGCCAAAAAACTCAGTTTCTGTCCGAAGTCCTGAAACAGCGAACCCCGTCGTATCTTGCATCCAAATTTCATCTGCCGCGGACACAGCTTGATAGCTCATCAATGATGTGCCTTCAAAGCCTTGCGCATGCGCGATGACAAATTTCCCGGAGGTTTGAAAATCAATCAGAGCTAAACGCAATTCCTCTGCACTTGCTGGTGCCATGCCAAAATTTTCGGCTCTAATGAAAACGCCTTTAACCGTTTTATCTGTCTTTGCGCGTTCAAGTGCGAAGACTGTGTCTACAATATTGGCTCGGGTGCCGCCAAATAACGATTCGCCAGCATTGTGGTCAATCATTGGCGTGCGTAGATCGAGTGTTAAAATCTTATCTGGTTCTTTGTCTCCAATCGATCCAATGGCTCCGAATATCCCGAAAACAACAAAGATGAGAATGAGCACGATGAAAAAACCAAAAATCCCAGCAATGGTTCCGGCCATGGTGATGAAAAACTGTTTCATTTTAAGGTTCACTTCCTTCGGGGACGTTGATTATCGAATATAATTTACTGATAAACGATAAATTTGACTTTGAAAAGGGCGAATTTCGTATGAAAACAAGGTTTCCTTGTGATTAAGCCTAGCGCGTTCCAAATATTTCAATGGGATTTGCCTGATTTTACTCAGAAATCTTGTTGCCATAAGGAAAGTGTCGCTCTAAGAGGCCGCTCACGTCAAAACGGTCCGTCTGACATTGGGGCGTAGCCAAGCGGTAAGGCATCGGGTTTTGATCCCGTGATCGTTGGTTCGAATCCAGCCGCCCCAACCACAGACAAAACAATTTTTCGATTGTTTAAAGCGAAAAATTTTTCCGACTTATCCCATCATTATAATGAGTTGTATTATTATGACTTGAAAAACGCTCAGAATTCTGCAATAATTATGTAATAACATATCATTAAAGGGTTTGATTGTGCGGATGTTTGCGCTTTTTGGGGAAATGACTGCAAAGAACTGCAAAAGACTGCATCTAACCTTGAACTAATTGTGTGGTAATGATTGATTAACAAAATTGGTCCGTGTAAGCGGTCCGCTCTTAAGTGCCGTTAAGCGCACGTTCATATCGGAGGACCTGAGTGGTGTTTTTAAAAGCCGCCCGTATTGCATGTTGTGCTAGCTTGCTTGTCTCAACGCATATTATGATCGCACCTTCGGCCATTGCCCAAGATGCGAATGCAAGAGCCGCTGAATTTTCTTCCCTTCTCAAGCAAATCGAAAATGTGACGTTGGAGATGGCTCATCAAGAGGCGCGGGTCGCGACACAAGAAAAGCAAATAGAGTCTTTACAGGCGCAGATATCGAATGTGCCAAATGCGAATGCGTCAATCAAAGACATGGCGTTAAAGATGGTTGCCGAAATCGAAAAACAAATCGAACAAGACATACCATTCCGCAAGGAAAAGCGAGCGGGCGATCTTGGATATTTATTAGGGATCAAGAATGACCCAGGCGCTCCGGCGTCGCAGATTTACAGAGAAGCCTTACGGGTAATCGAAACGGAAGCGGAATATGGCGCAGCTATTTCGGCCTATACAGGAAATCATCCGACGGCACCGGGGCGTCGTTTAAAGGCGTGCCAGGAAGATATCAGTTCATCGGTTTGTAATCTGTCCAAAGAGCTAAGCGAAAAGCTAGAAGATGGCGCGGTAATCGATGGTAGCGGGTCTCCGGATGATGTGAGTGAAGACGTAAAAGATGGCAATTATGTGCACTTTGGCCGCATGTCTTTGGCTTATCTTGATCTTGATAGTCGCGAAGGATTTCGCTGGAGCAAATCAACTAGCAGCTGGGAGCCGCTAAATGATACTGAAATTCTCAATGTGAGGCGCGCTATTCGCGTTGCCAAAGGAGAGAGTGCGCCTGCCGTCGTGACAGGGCCGTTACAAATCGAAGCCGCGCAATAGTCGGTTATATTAGAATGAGAGTGTTTGATATGAGGGCTTTTGTCACTGTGTCAGGCGGTTTCGCCAACCAAAGTAGATCTGGAAGGAAAACATGTTAAAATCATCAATTGCCAAGCGTCTGATGCTGGCTAGTATCGGGATAGGGATGTTAGCCACTCCGGCGCATGCTCAACTCGATAGAGCACTTTCTATCGCAAAATCTTCCACGGCAGCGGCAGCGGCCTCTCAACAACGTGTTGAGCAGTTGGATGATCAGGCAGACACGGCCAGCCGAGAATTTCGTGCTGTGCTTCAGCAGATAGAAAATATTAAGCTGTTTGTTGACCAGCAGCAAATTTTCAAAGACAATCAGGATGCTGAAATTGCCTCTCTGAACCGTCAATTGGGTTCAGTAGAACTGGTTAAACAGGGCATGAACCCAATGATGCTAAAGATGGTGGTCGCGCTAGAAGATAGCGTCAATAACGACCTGCCATTTTTGAAAAATGAGCGCCTTGCCGAGATTGAAAAGCTGAAGGCAGGGATTGGTGATCCGGACATAACGCCAGCAGATCTGTATCGGAATATATTGGACGCTTTCAAAAATGAAGTTAATTACGGATTGGGCGTTGGCAGTTATGAGGGTGCGCATCCAACACGTCCCGGAAATGTCGTAAATTTCGTGCATTTCGGCCGTACCGCCTTCATTTACACAACCAAAGATGAGAGTGAAATCGCGCGTTACGATATAAACGCTCGGGAGTGGAAGCTTCTAGAGGGTGCCGACGCGATCACCTACCGTCAGGCGACTCGCATCGCGCGCGAAGAAGCGGCCCCGGCTATCATTTACGCCCATGTGATTAGTGGCGAATAAGGACAGAAAAATGAGTGTTAAGATGAAACTTATGTCAAAAATGACGGCGACCTTGTTTGGGTCTGCCCTTTTACTAACAGCGGTGCCCGCATCGGCCCAAATTAGTTCGGTCAATGGTGTTCTCGATAGCATCCGACAAAATGCGGCTCAAATTGAGCGAGACAATCGACAACGCATAGCCGCATTCCAAGCCGAAGCGAGTTCGCAGCAGGCAAAGTTAGATGAGGCGCGTCGTGAGCTTGCTCAATTAGAGCGTCAAGCGAGTGTTGTGCGTCAATCTTTTGCTGGAAATAAGCGTCGCATCGCGTCGCTAAAAGACGACCTAAACAATGCGCAAGGTGAATTCCGAGAAGTATTTGGATTGGCGCGTCAGAAAGCAGGCGAGTATAAAGCTGTTTTGGATGACTCTTTGATTACATCTGAGTACCCGACGCGGACGGCTGTTTTGTCTCGTATTTCTAAATCCGAAGCGCTTCCATCAACGGAAGATTTGAATTCTGTTTGGGGAATTATGATCGAGGAAATCAAGGCCCAGCGTCAAGTGAAGTCCTATGATGCAGCTGTTGCGAATATTGACGATGGCGCTGTTCAAAAGGTGACTCGCGTGGGTCCGTTTGCTGTATTTACGGCTGATGGTTCTGAGTTCCTAAGCTATAACGCACCTGGTGGTGAGGCTGGTGAAGATGCTCCGCTTTTAGCGAAGCTTCCAAAGCAACCTGGGGGGCAAATTTCCTCTGCTGCGAAGAGTGTCGCAGGTGCGGGAGCGGGTAGCGTTGTTTTAGCGCCGCTTGATCCAACGCGTGGTGATTTGTTAAAGTCATTCGAACGTATTCCAAAGTTTGAAGAGCGTTATGGTAACCCGTTGAAGTTTAAACAGGGTGATGGTGGGCCAGTTGGTTTAATCATTCAGTGGATTTTGATCCTTGGTGTGGTTTTTGGTCTCCTTAACCTCATTCGTCTCTTCCTTGCGAAAATGGCTGTTAATGGTCAAAAGCGTAAAGCTCAGGCGTCCAAATCAAATGCGTTAGGACGCATAATGCAGGCATATGAAGGCTCTAAAGACAGAGACTCTGAAGTGGTCGAGCTCAAGCTTGATGAAGCCATCTTACGCGAATCTCCAAAGTTTGAGTTTGGTTTGACTATTCTAAAGCTATTAGCTGGTATTGCGCCGCTTCTCGGTCTTTTGGGTACTGTTACAGGTATGATCCAGACCTTCCAAGCTATGATGATCTACGGAACAGGTGATCCTCAATTGATGGCTGGTGGTATCTCAGAAGCGTTGATTACAACCATGTTGGGTCTAGTTGCGGCTATTCCACTGCTTGTCTTACACAGCTTCAACTCCTCACTTAGCCGTTCAATCCAGGGTACACTGGAAGAGCAATCTGCAGGTATTGTAGCCCGTCACGTTGAAACTCGCGGCGTCTCCTAAGGGAGGCGTCTCGCCAAGAGGAGTATAAGCATGACGAATGTCTTTAACGGTCTTCAAGACTTTATTGCCATTGGCGGCTGGGTAATGATCCCAATCTTCGTTTTCACGTTTTTCCTATGGACGTTTATATTGGAAAGATTCGCATATTACGGCTTTGCGCATAAACCGCTGAAAAGCCGTTTAAAGGCGGAGTGGGATGCGCGGAGTGATAAGTCATCATGGAGAGCTCATGCGATTAGAGATGAGCTCATCAGCCAAGTTAAGCAAAGAACCGATACGAATGTTTTGATTATCAAAACTCTCGTCGCCTTAATGCCTCTATTGGGGCTTTTGGGAACAGTGACCGGCATGATTAACGTGTTTGATGTTATGGCATTTTCTGGGTCTTCTAATGCGCGCTTGATGGCGGGAGGTGTTTTTAAAGCCACCATCCCAACCATGGCGGGAATGGTCGCGGCTTTGTCAGGCCTATTCTTCTCAACTGTGTTTCCTAAGTGGAGCGCAAGAGAGACGGCCCGGTTTGCCGATGACCTTAGCATCAGTTCAGATGTCGTCCTGTAAACTCGGTGAAAGGAAAATAAAATGAGACGTAATCGCCGCAAACAGGGAGATGATGACGCTGAAGTCGATATGACTCCAATGCTGGATATTGTCTTTATCATGCTGATCTTTTTCATCGTGACCGCAGTTTTTCTGGATGAGACGGCCATCGACTTAACGCAACCGCCGCCGCCGCCCGAAGATGATAATCCTAACCCAGACGACATACCGGCTATCACCGTTTACGTTGATGAGCGCAATAGTTGTTCGGTCGAAGGTGAAGTCAAAGGATGTGACGGAGTTCTTCCTCAAATAGAAAGTCTTTTGGCCGACCGGCCCGGGGCAGCGATTATCTTACGGCTGCATGAAAAAGCTTCTCACCGTGTCCTTGTTTCTGTGAAAGATGGTATCGATGGCGCGGAACTGAAATCGAAGATCGAGATCGTCCGCGGGACAACCTAAATATTTGGTAAACGGCCAAATGGGTCGTTTATTTTGGCCTCGATAGTTATCCTGGCTGTTTCAACTGGTTAAAGTACTTGTAAAAGTGCTGTTTTTGTAATAAGGTAACACTATGGCAAGACGAGGACGCACCGTTATCCCCGAAGAGGATACCGAGCTAAATATGACACCAATGCTGGATGTCGTTTTTATTCTGCTTATCTTTTTTATTGTTACGTCGGTTTTCGTAAAGCCGCCAGGAATTGAGCCTGAACAGCCTGATTCGAGGCAATCTGTGGAATGGAAGCCGACTATTTTGATTGCGATTAACGATCAAAATGAGATTTGGATCGATAAACGTCCATATAAACTCGATGAGATCCGTCCGGTGATCATTTCTATTCGCGACGAAACGCCGAAAGCGGAAGCGATTATCAAAGCGGATCGGAATTCAGAAGTCGGTACAGTCATGTCAGTACAACAAACCATGCAAGACCTTGGTATCGTTACCCGGGTCGGTACAGAGTAACGGAGACTTATCATGCATAATGTTATTCGCTGGGTCATTTTTACACCTCTCGCAGCACTTTTTACGGCGGGCCTGTTTCTTTTGATGCGTTTCCTGATTTCTGCGGAATTCGTCCCTCAAGATAAGGCTGAAGTCGGCTCATTTGATATTAACCCAAAGGTTGAGAAGATTGAAGTGCTGGAGCAATCTGTCGAGGTTGCTGAGGTTCAAAGAGTTGATACACCACCTCCGCCGCCACAAATTGAACGCGCGCAAGCGGACAAGCCGACTGAGAAAATTGCGAGCTTGGAAGGTGCTATTCCAACATTTGAAGCGCCAACGATTGATAGAACGGATTTCAAAATTACGGTGTCTGACCGTGACGCGCAACCGCTCGTTCGTATTCCGCCAAGTTTCCCGCCGCGTTTCTCACAGGGAAATAATTCTGGGTTTTGCACTGTACGTTTTGATGTGAGCCCGGAAGGTCAGCCCTTTAACGTTCAAACGGTTGTTTGTACGTCCAACCAATTAAAGTCGGCGACGGTTAAATCCGTACAAAAATGGAAATATAACCCGAAGATTGTTGATGGTCGTGCCGTTGCGCGGTCTGGTGTGGAGTCAAAAATTCGCTTTGATCTTCAAGACGAACGCGGACGTAAATTACCCCTGCCGTCTGGATATTAGAAATATTGTCGGCTTTTTGGTCGACTAAAATGACCCAAATGTGATCAAAATGTTCCATCTGGGTTTTGTAAAATGTGATTAGGTGACGTTGAGTAGCGACACGAAATTACGTTTAAAGAAAAGGATAACGACATGTTTTCGACAAGTACCAGAAAATCGATGAACTTGCGGTCTATCACGACGTCTTTGTTAGGGTCGACATTGCTGGCTGTTGCGGCTTTAGGTGTGTCGTCGGTTTTGCCAAGTTCTTCGGCATTTGCTCAAGAAGAGGGGCGTCAATTTGGTGCCAAAACGGGTGAAAAAGTCAATGAAGCCCTGACGGCCGCCAATAGCGGAAATAATGCGGCCGCGATAAGCATTCTTCAATCAGCGCTCTCTACGCCAGAACTGAATGCTTATGAGCGCTCGACAATGTATCAAATGTTGGGTCAATATAGCTATGAGTTAGACCGCGCTGTTGAAGCCCAGCAAGCTTTTGAAAATGCTATCAATGCGGGCGGCCTATTGCCGAATGAGATCGACAATATCAAAGTTGTTATTGCGCAATTGATGATCGGAAATGGCCAATATAGAGAAGGTGCCCAACGCCTTGAGAATTATCTAAATTCAGGTGGGCAGCAAAAGCCTCAATATGTTGACCTTCTTGTCAATGCTTGGGTTCAAGCTGAAGATTATCGCCGCGCCTTACCATGGGCGGAAAAGTGGTTTAATACGGCCAATCCAAAGGAACGGAGACATTTTGATCTCCTGAATTATATATTCAACACGCTTGGTATGCAGGGCCGTCAGGCCGACATCGTCAAAGAGATGATCAATAGATGGCCGGAAGATAAATCGCTCTGGGATGCCTGGGCGTCAATGCTTGCCAATGGTGGCCGTGAACAAGAGGCTTTTGAAGTCAATAAGATGCTTTATCTCGGCGGGGCTCTGACAAGCGAGCCAGACTTGCTCAAGGTCATTCAATATTACTCTTTTTATGACATGCCATTTCAGGCGGCTCAAATCCTAGAACGTGAAATGGATGCCAACCGCATTCAACGCAGCCCAGAGAGATTAAAGCAACTTTCAGGCTTGTTCCGTCAAGCCCGTGAATATGAGCGCGCTATTCCGGTTTTGGAAGCCGCTGCGACGCAGTCTGGTGACGCTAAACTCTATGCCGATTTGGGCGAAGCGCTTTACAATGAAGGTGAGTGTCAGAAATCAGAGTCAGCTTTTACTGAAGCGATTAATCGGGGATATGATGCTGGTAAATCCTGGATGTTAATCGCAAACTGTCGCTACGATACAACGGCGAAACTCGATCGTTTGAATTGTGAAATGACTGATGCGCAAATGGCTGAAGCGCCTATTACGAAAGCGCGCGCTCGAGCTGTTGAAGCCTTCCGTAAAGTGCCTTCAAGTTCGGTTGAAAACCGCAATGCTAGAAAATGGATTACATTTATTGGCAATGAACGTGCGGGTGTCGAACGTAGATGCGAATTTGAAAGATCAATTGAGCGTCAACTCTGCTATGGTAATATTAAACGCGCATATGATGCTGTCTTCTTGGACGGTGAGTTTAAGTTGGATGACAAAGAAACCTGTGAGCAATATATTCCAGCCTATGACAAAGAATTCCGTGTGGTGAAAGTCGAAGAATAAATTTTTATCGCGAGATTTTTCTAAGAAACCCGGCCTCAGAGCCGGGTTTTTTTATACCCATTAAGCCGCGCGCTTTATTGAAGTTTGGTATTAGCCTTGGCCTGCAGATAAAATTACTTGACTTTTTGAATGTAATGATATAACAAAACAAATATAATATAGGGAGGATTTAAAATGGCACGTAGCTTTTTCCATGTTCAACTCACCCCATATCATCGGCGGAATAAACGCCGAAAACCTTTGCGACTAATACGTAAGACCGCATCCTCAATATTGTCATTAAGTGTGTTTTTGAGTGTATCGACAAGCTTTGCGACTGAGCCAGAGCGTCAATTTGGATCTGAAACGGGCGCAATTGTCAGCGAGGCGATTTCAGCCAGCAATGCAGGCGATAATTTGCAAGCCGTTAAGCTGTTTGAGACGGCCCTATCTGGATCTGAGCTAAATCCATATGAACGTTCAACGATTTATCAAATGTTGGGTCAGTCCAATTATCAACTAGACCGCCTCAATGAGGCACAAAACGCATTTGAAAATGCAATCAATTCTGGTGGGTTATTGCCGCAGGAAGTCGCCAATCTAAATGTATCTATTTCTAAATTGATGATTGGAAATGGACAAATTCGTGAGGGCGCGAACCGTCTTGAATCCTATTTGAAGTCTGGCGGGGAGGCGAAGCCAGAATATATACAATTAATTGTCAGCGCTTGGCTTCAAATTGAAGATTTAGAAAGAGCGCGACCTTGGGCAGAAGACGCGTTTCGAAAAGCAAATCCAAAAACCCGGAAACACTTTGATCAATTAAACTATATTTATCATGGTTTAAAACGACATGATCGGCAATCCGATATTGTTAAGCAAATGATTGAACGTTGGCCAAGTGAGACGGCGCTTTGGGAGTCATGGGCCTCTCTTTTATCTCAAGCGGGTCGCGACGGCGATGCGTTTGAAGTCAATAAAATGCTTTATCTGGGCGGCGCGTATAACACGGAAGCTGATCTACAAAAAGTCATTCAATATTACGCTTTTAATGACATGCCCTACCAAGCCGCCGAGATTTTGGAGCGCGAATTTAGTACCAATCGTATTGAACAAACATCTGAAAATTTACAGCAATTATCGGATTATTATCGTCAGGCGCGCGAATATAAACGTGCCATTCCAATTTTGGAGCGAGCCGCAAAACAATCCGGCAAGGCGAAAACCTATGCAGAACTCGGAGAGGCGCTTTATAATGAAGGGGAATGTGAGCGCTCAGAGACAGCCTTCAAAGAAGCCATGAGCCGCGGCTATGATGCGGGGAAATCCTGGATGCTAATAGCGAGTTGTCGATATGACCTTACAGTCGAATTAGAGCGATCAAATTGTCAAATGACTGAGAGGGAAATTAAAGACGCCCCGATCACAAAGGCGCGTCTGCGCGCAATTGATGCCTTCAACAAAGTCCCAATTTCGTCTCGAGAGCATAAATCCGCGTCAAAATGGATTGGGTTTATTCAGGGTGAAGGTGAGGCTTTGGAACGCCGGTGTAAATATGAGAACTATGTTACTGAAGCTAGATGTCGTTATGATATTAATCGAGCTTATGATGCTGTTTTTTTAAACGGCGAATTTACGCTCACGGACGAAACATGTGTCCAATATATAACGAGCTATGATCTAAAATATAGATCTCGCGATTTTAGGAAAACGGCAGAAAATTCTCAATCTGAATCTCCGGCGGACTAAATTTATGGAAATATCTTGACAAATTCATTATAATGTAATAACGTAACAATATAAAAGCAATGAGGAGGATGTTATGCATAATTTACTACGGTGGAGCGTGTTTACGCCGATTGCGGCAGGTCTGACCTTTGGCCTTTTTCTGTTAATGCGATTTCTGATTTCAGCGGAATTTTCACCACAAGAAAAAACGGAGGTGGGGCAATTTGAAATAAACCCGAAAGTCGAAAAAATTCAGGTCGCTGATCCAACAATCGAATTGACGGAATATGAAAAGGTTGAAAC
>CAYTLJ010000084.1:0-11549 GCA_964438555.1 uncultured Algimonas sp. | reverse complement strand
TTAGGCGTTCCCATCATCAGGCCAGCGAGCTTGGCTTCATCTGAGTCCGTCCATTTTACAGGTTTGATCTTTTTCGTCAGAGCCTGTTTTAAAACGTCGCTCACATGGTCGACCGGAATGATTTCTAATGCGCCTTTCACGTTGTCCGGAATATCGGCGAGATCTTTTTCATTCTCTTTGGGAATTAAAACTGTTTTCACGCCGCCTCTCAAAGCTGCCAGGAGTTTTTCCTTAAGGCCACCAATCGGTAAGACGCGCCCACGCAAGGTCACTTCACCTGTCATGGCAATATCATTGCGCACGGGGATTTGTGTCAGAACAGAGACAATCGCTGTGACCATGGCAATACCCGCAGATGGCCCGTCTTTGGGCGTGGCGCCCTCTGGGACATGGACATGAATATCTGTGGATTGGAAAGCTCGAGGTGAAATACCAAGTTCTGGAGCTTTGGATTGGACATAGGAATTTGCAGCCGAGATCGACTCTTTCATAACGTCTTTCAGATTGCCCGTGACCGTCATCTTGCCTTTGCCTGACATATTCACGGCCTCAATGGTCAAGAGATCGCCACCGACAGAGGTCCAAGCCAGACCTGTTACAACGCCGATCTGGTCTTCTGTATCTGTTTTACCAAAGCGGAACTTTTTGACGCCCAAAAGATCATCCAGCATCTCGGGCTGCACATCGATTGATTTGATCTCTTTCGAGATAATCTTCTTGAGGACTTTACGCGCCAGTGAGGCGATTTCGCGCTTTAGGCTCCTTACACCGGCTTCGCGTGTGTAATAGCGGATAATATCGCGCAGAGCGGCTTCTGAGAGCGAAAACTCGCCTTTCTTAAGCCCATGCTCGGAAATTTGATCTGGTATCAGGTGGCGTTGCGCAATCTCGACCTTTTCATCCTCAGTATAACCAGGAATGCGGATAATCTCCATCCGGTCAAGCAAGGGTTGCGGCATATTTAGGCTGTTAGCCGTCGTGATGAACATGACGTCTGATAGATCATAATCCACATCGAGATAGTGATCATTAAACGTATCATTTTGCTCTGGATCCAAAACCTCCAGCAATGCTGCTGATGGGTCGCCGCGGTGATCCGACCCCATTTTATCGATCTCATCAAAAAGGAAGAGCGGGTTACTATATTTCGCCTTCTTCATCGATTGTATCACGCGCCCTGGCATGGACCCAATATAGGTCCGCCTATGGCCTCTGATTTCGCTTTCATCACGAACGCCGCCCAATGAGACGCGTACAAATTCGCGACCCGTAGCCCGTGCGACAGACCGGCCCAAAGAGGTCTTACCCACGCCTGGTGGTCCGACAAGACACAAGATTGGTCCTTTGATCTTCTTGGTGCGGGTCTGAACCGCTAAATGTTCGATGATCCGGTCTTTGACTTTATCAAGGCCGTAATGATCAGCATCCAGTATGTCTTGCGCCTTTTTCAAGTCGCGCTGGACGCGTTTTTTCTGGTTCCACGGAACAGAGAGCATCCAATCAATATAATTACGTGAGACATTCGCTTCGGCACTCATAGGTGACATTTTTTGCAAGCGTGAAATTTCTTTATCGACCTTTGCCCGCGCTTCTTTGGTTAGCTTGGTCTTCTCAATCGTCTCGCGAAGCTCATCCAGCTCATTGGGCGCATCATTGCCCAATTCCTTATTAATCGCCTTGATCTGCTCATTGAGATAATATTCGCGTTGGGTCTTTTCCATTTGGCGTTTGACGCGGCCACGGATCTTCTTCTCAACTTTTAGGACGGATGCCTCGCCGTCTAGCAATTCTAAAATTTGTGCGAGCCTGTCTCCGACTTCGATAGAATCTAATAAGGCCTGTTTGCGCGCAATATCAGCCCCAAGATGCACAGCCACAATATCTGAGAGCTTAGACGGGTCTTTTGTGTCAGACACTGAATTTGTAATATCTTCAGCAATTTTCTTATTGAGCTTGCCATAATCAGAAAAACGACCCCTGACCTTTTCGGCAAGTTTAGCCACATGTTCCTTATCCGCTTGCTCACTCGGATGGATTTTGACGACAGCGTCCATGTAATCTCCGACCTTGAGATCAGAAATAGAGGCGCGGTCTTGGCCCTCGACCAATACGCGTACCGTTCCATCTGGCAATTTCAAAAGCTGCAATATCTTAGCAACGCAACCGCGTTCAAAAAGATCTTTTAGCTTTGGCTCATCAACAGATGAGTCTTGCTGCGTCATTAGCAAAATACGCTTTTCGGCACGCATAACTTCTTCAAGCGCTGCAATAGACTTTTCGCGCCCCACAAATAAGGGGACGACCATATGTGGGAATACCACGATATCACGCAGGGGCAGAATCGGAAGTCGGTTCAAATCGGTCATTAAAGTTCAATACCTTGAAATAATGGATTTACCAAATGTGGGATCACCACAGCGTAACAACAAGACCCTAAATCTATTGATAACACATAAAAAAACGGAGACCCTAGGACCTCCGTTGAATTTCGCACAATTATTAGCCTGACCTAAGCCGACTTATCCGCCGTCTGTTTTGCTTTTTTAGCATGGACGAGGAGCGGTTCAGCGTTCCCTTCGACGACTTCCTCATTGATGACAACTTCTTCGACACCTTCAAATGTCGGAAGATCATACATAGAATCGAGTAAGATCGCTTCCATAATAGACCGAAGGCCGCGCGCACCAGTCTTACGCGCAAGCGCCTTTTTCGCGATCGCCATTAGCGCGTCTTCAGTGAATTTCAGTTTCACATCCTCCATTTGGAAAAGCGTCTGATATTGCTTAACCAAAGCGTTTTTCGGCTCAGTCAGGATCGTGACCAATGCATCCGCATCCAAATCAGTTAGGGTCGCGATAACAGGTAGACGGCCAACAAATTCAGGAATCAACCCAAATCGCGTGAGATCTTCAGGCTCAACAGCTTTCAGGATATCGCCAACCTGGCGCGCATCTTCTTCTTTGACAGACCCACCAAATCCGATTGAAGATTTATCACCGCGGTTTGAAATGACCTTGTCGAGGCCCGCAAAGGCACCACCGACGACGAATAGGATATTCGTTGTATCGACTTGTAAGAACTCTTGCTGCGGATGTTTCCGACCGCCTTGAGGCGGAACAGAGGCAACGGTCCCTTCCATAATCTTGAGTAAGGCTTGTTGCACGCCCTCACCTGAAACATCGCGTGTAATAGACGGATTATCAGATTTACGCGAAATTTTATCGACCTCATCAATGTAGACAATACCGCGTTGCGCGCGCTCAACATTGTAATCAGAGGCTTGTAGGAGCTTTAAAATGATGTTTTCAACATCTTCACCAACATAACCAGCTTCGGTCAATGTTGTCGCATCGGCCATTGTAAAAGGCACGTCCAAAATACGCGCCAAAGTCTGGGCCAGCAGTGTCTTACCACAACCTGTTGGCCCCACGAGCAGGATATTGGACTTTGCAAGTTCAACATCCGGGCTGGTTGTGGCGTGATTGAGACGCTTATAGTGGTTATGAACGGCGACAGATAAAACACGCTTCGCGTATGATTGTCCGATCACGTAATCGTCTAGGATTTTAGTGATCTCTTGAGGGGTTGGAACTCCTTCTTGCGTTTTCGCAAGCGCACCTTTGCCCTCTTCTTTGATGATGTCCATACAAAGTTCGACACATTCATCGCAAATGAAAACAGTTGGGCCCGCAATCAATTTGCGAACTTCATGCTGTGACTTGCCACAGAACGAGCAATATAGCGTATTCTTATTATCTCCGCCGGTCGTTTTGCTCATCTTTTATGTTCCATTTTCTCACTTTTCAGTCTTAGCCTTACGCCTTGCAAAACTAATGCCGAACGTCGTCGTTTTTTACAGCAGCGTCAAGCCTAACATCAATTTATTAAGGTCACGCTTACATCACGATAAAAAATCGAAAAAACCTGACCTTATTTTGTGCCTGTTTAGGCATCACCCCGCTTTGTATAAACATGGTCAACAATTCCAAAATCTTTGGCTTCATCAGCTGTCATGAAATGGTCGCGATCCAGCGTTTTTTCTATTGTCGCATATTTCTGACCTGTATGTTTCACATAGATGTCATTTAAGCGCTTTTTCATGGCAAGAATGTCCTTGGCGTGGCGCTCAATATCTGATGCCTGTCCGCGGAAACCACCTGAGGGTTGATGAACCATGACACGTGCATTCGGCAGAGCGACGCGCATATCCGCCTCACCAGCGGCCAGTAACAAAGATCCCATAGAGCAAGCCTGACCAATACAAACGGTGCTGACTGGGCATTTGATATATTGCATCGTATCATAAATCGCCATGCCTGCCGTCACGACACCGCCGGGCGAGTTGATATACATGCTGATTTCTTTTTTCGGATTTTCAGATTCAAGGAACAATAATTGCGACGTAATCAATGACGCCATGCCGTCCTCAACAACACCTGTCAAAAATATGATACGGTCTTTGAGCAGGCGTGAGAAAATATCAAAGGCACGCTCTCCTCTTGATGTCTGTTCGACCACCATTGGGACGAGGTTCATGGCCTGTAGTGTTGGATCTTGCATTATATGCGGTCCTTTATCTTTTTGTGGACGACGAATCGGAACATCCACTTTGCACGAAAAACATTGACGCTATATTGAGATTTCAAAGCCATGTTTCAAGGTATGTCAGCTCAGGTCGCGTGAAAGTGAGCGTATTTTGACAGATGAGGCCGAAACAATACATCGAAAAGCTCGTCTTGATATTGCCCCCGCCCTCGTCTTTAGCCATCACCCCTGTCATGCCACGTGCGACCCAAAAACCCGACGCTATACAATATGGCGATATTAAAATTACAGATACTGAGCGCGCTAAGCGTCAGGAACTTACACGCGCAGCACGGCCAAAAACGGCCTCAACATTGGTTTTGACATGTGGGACGGGCAAAACCCTCAAAATTCTAATGGGAAAACGTTCAAGCCGTCATGATTTCATGCCGAGTGTTTATGTGTTTCCGGGCGGACGAGTAGATCGGAGTGATAGCTACGCGCCTTATGCAGGTGATCTGTCGCCACGCACAGAGCATATTCTCGAGAGCGCATTCTCGCCGCGCCGCGCGCGTGCCGTGGTTCTCGCAAGTATCAGAGAAACCTGGGAAGAAACGGGTCTGATGTTGGGTCAAAAAGCAACCCATACGCGAAATATGAAACATCCAAGTTATGATGCATTTCGCAAAGCCGGCTGCCTACCGGATTTGAGTGGCATTGAGGTGTTTGGTCGGGCCGTTACGCCGCCTCATCGTCATAAACGTTTTGACGCCTGGTTTTTTGTCAGACATTTGGGAGATATTGCCCCGCCCTCCACATCAGATAGTCATGAACTCCTGAATGTCGATTGGTTTAGCTTTGAACAGATTGAAACACTGGAAACGCAACGGGCGACGACAATGATGTTGCAAGTCCTGCAAAACTACCTTTTACACGATCGTCCGTCCAAAAGAATTTTCTACTCACGTGCAATCAGTGGAAAATATAGAATGCTGCAGTTCCCGTGACGTCTTTATATTGACAGAGCGGACCGCAGAGCCTATCGGCGCGCAACTGAAGTTTCTATAAAGAGGACTAACCGTCATGGCGAAGCCTACAACTATTAAAATTCGCCTGAATTCGACTGCGGGTACAGGGTATTTTTACGTCACAAAAAAGAATTCACGCACAATGACAGAGAAAATGGTCAAACGGAAATATGATCCCGTTGCCCGTAAGCATGTTGAATTCAAAGAAGGTAAGATCAAATAGCATCTTACCTTATCGCTAATTGCAAGGCCGTCTCAATTTAGAGGCGGCTTTTTTATTGCGTGACTTATGTTAGGCCGCCGCTTTTTCCTCAGCGGGCAAGGCCTTATTTCGACCTGTTTGCTTAGCTTGATATAAGGCACCATCGGCGCGCTTAAACACGTCTCTAAGGCTTTCACCCTTTTGCGCTTCTGCAACACCGACAGACGTTGTGACTTGAAGCGCTTCCCCATCAACAAAAACAGGCGTTCCAGCAATCAGGGCCCGAACCCGATCTGCAGCTATCAAGGCATCCTCTAGATTTGTATCCGGCATGGCGATCATAAATTCTTCGCCCCCATAACGCGCGACAACGTCAATCGCCCGCATATTTGTCACAAGTCTTGCTGCGGTTTCTTTTAGGATTTGGTCGCCCATATCATGTCCTAAAATATCATTGACGCGCTTAAAGTGATCAATGTCAAAGACCATGATTGAAAAAGGCGTTTCATTCGTCGTTAAAGCCTCAAAAAACGGCTCGACCGCGCGATCAAAAAATCGACGATTTCCCAAGCCCGTCAATGGATCTGCCACCACCATTTCGAGATTTTCATTGAAATTTTCGCGCAAGCTGTCAGCGTAAAATTTGCGCCGTAACAAGGTATGGGCACGCGCTTTGAGTTCTTGTTTTTCAATCGGACGCATGATCGTATCATTTATGCCAATATCATAGGCGCGAACGAAACGTGACTCATCCTCAGGGTCACCAACGACCAAAATCGGAATGTCGCGACTTTCTTTGTCAAATTTCAAAGACGCACATATACGCAGGCCATCGAAATTTTCTGATAAAAGGCTGACAATGGCCATATCGATATTTGAACGCGCGAGGCGCAAGGCTGCGACCGGATCACTTTCCAGAACGACATGATGTTTTTCACGCAATGTGTCGGCGATTTTCTCAGCATTTCTAGGATGATCATCAACCAGTAATATTCGACCTTTTTGTTGCTCAATATTTTGCAACAAAATTCGTGAACTTGAAATCGACTGCCCTGTATGGCTGAGCAGTTGGTCTGTCACCATTTTTAGACGCAATAAAGATTTAACGCGCGCCATCATATTGAAATCATCAATAGGCTTCGTGATGAAATCGTCTGCGCCTGCTTCTAATCCACGAATACGGTCTTTTGTTTCTTCAAGCGCCGTAACCATTACGATTGGGACATGCCATGTATCGGGGTTATTTTTGAGCCTAGAACAAGCCTCAAATCCGTCCATTCCTGGCATCATGGCATCCATCAAAATAAGATCAAGACGCTCTTTCTGGGCAATATCAAGCGCCTGATGCGCGCTTTGCGCCGTCAGCACATCATAATATTCGGCCTGTAATTTGACTTTGAGAAGATGGATGTTGGGGGCAAGGTCATCAACGACCAGGATTCTGGCCGACATGACCTAAGCCGCTTCAGCAAATTTGCGCACCTTAGCCAAGAAAGAGGACACGGTAATCGGCTTGGCTATATAATCTTCACACCCGCCGTCACGAATGCGCTTCTCATCACCCTTCATCGCAAATGCAGTGACCGCAATGACAGGAATATCAGCAAGCGCTGCGTCATCTTTAATCCATTTTGTGACCTCTAGACCTGAAACTTCAGGTAATTGAATGTCCATTAGGATCAAATCAGGCTTAAAACTCCGCGCCATGGCGATGGCTTTCAAACCTTCTCGCGTTTGCCGTGTTTCATAACCATGCGCATCTAAAAGGTCAGTGAACAGTTTCATGTTCAACTCATTATCTTCAACGATGAGAACCTTTTTTGGCATTTTTTGTAGCATCTTTCCAAGTCACCATACTCAATGGTCACATCTTTGTTCGCATGACCTATTCTTATTCTTCCAGCATTTAACTGCCACAATATCCTTAAATAGCTGTGTACTCGGTGGTTACCGATGGTTAACCACGATTCTAGCACACGCCTTATCTAAGAACTGGAACATTGCATGAACATTGTAAAGATTCTATAAACTCCTAATATGCCTCTTATTTCTCAAGATATAAGGCGATTATGTCGTGATTGTGGTCATGCAGACCCCTATGCTCCTGCCTGCCCATCATGTGGCGCACGCCGTTGGTTAGAGCATGCGGAGATTGAAGAGCTTTCAATCGCGCATGTCGATTGTGACGCCTTTTATTGTTCAGTCGAAAAACGTGATAACCCCAAAATTAGAGACCAACCCGTTGTTGTTGGTGGCGGACGCCGCGGTGTGGTCTCGGCCGCCTGCTATCACGCACGCATTTACGGCGTTAAGTCCGCTATGCCCATGTTTCAGGCCCTAAAGCTTTGCCCAGACCTTGTCGTTGTGAAAGGTCAAATGGATAAATATGCCAAAGAAGGCGCGCGCATACGCGATATGATGCGTGCCCTCACCCCACTGGTCGAACCACTTTCGATAGATGAAGCCTTTCTCGATTTAACAGGCACGGAACGCCTGCATGGACGAACACCCGCGCAAAGCCTCATTAAGCTACAAAACGACATTTTATCCGAGATTGGCGTCACCGTATCAATTGGACTGTCTTATAATAAGTTCCTCGCCAAAACGGCTTCGGATTTGGATAAGCCGCATGGTTTCGCGGTATTGGGACAATCGGATGCGCCAGCCTTCCTCGCCAAACAATCTGTTCGCTTTATCTATGGAATAGGCCCTGCATTTGCTGCCAAATTGGAAAAGGCGGGCCTTCGAAAAATATCTGACGTTCTGACAAAATCAGATAAATGGATGGCCGAGCGCTTCGGTGACAATGGTCTACGACTAGCGCGCTTGGCACGCGGAGAAGATAGGCGCGTGGTAAACCCAGCCAGTGAACGTAAATCCGTATCTTCGGAAACCACATTTGGGTCTGATATCTCTGACATTGAAACCTTAAAAGATAGGCTTTGGCAGGTTTGCTTAAAAACGGCTGATCGCAGTAAAGCCAAAAATCTGGCCGGCCATACCGTCACGCTCAAACTAAAATCCTCAAATTTTAAGTCCATCACACGGTCTCGAACCTCTCAACACCCCGTTCAATTAGCAGATACCCTTTTCACCACATTAGAGCCTTTGCTAGAGGCCGAAGCTGACGGAATAAAAAAATACCGCCTCATAGGTGCGGGACTATCGGGCTTAAGCGAACCTATGGGCGATATTGCAGATATGCTGGATGAGAAAGCGATAAAGCGGAGCGCCGCAGAACGCGCCAGTGATATTGCACGCGCAAAATTCGGAAAAGATGCCGTGACAACCGGCCGCGGCCTACGTCTCAAAAACCAACGCAGAATTAGTAATCCAGATGAGTCTGAGAGCCTACCTTCAAAAATTAAGGATGATCAGATTTAACGCAGCGATTGCGTTCGACAAAAGCGATAATTGCCGCCGATCCAATAAAAATCACCAAACCCGCAATCAGTTCAAAGCGCGTTCGAGCTGGGGCAACCGTCCCGTCATGATGAAATTGCAATGTCGGATGGGTCACAACATCAAAATGCAGATATGTAAGCGCCACACTTAAAAGTATGACAGTCACGAGCGTCCATAACTTCCCGCGTGTGACAGACAGCCACCACAAAATCATGCCCCAAAACAGGATCACTTCAGCGAAAAATGTAAGCCATGGATAATCCCACAGGCCTAGCCCCATCATCAATTCACCGCCTGGGTAAAATGGCAAGTCGGGTCGATGTACAAGCCAATCAAGTGGCCAGTGAGAAAATGCGAGACACCCCATTATGATAGCTGCTTTCCAGCCAGCTTGAGGTTTCAAACCGCGATATATGAAGGCAACAATGAAAGAAATGATGATGGCGCTTAGTAAGCTATGAGACCAAGCAATATCTAACGCTAGAGGATGAGAACCGTCGGGTTTTTGGGCCCCTTCCAATCCAAATATGGAAAATGAAAATGAGACGAGGTCTATAGCTTGAACGGCAAGAAATGCATGCCAGAGACGTACGCCACGAGATCTTTGGGCATCCCAGATAGCGGGTCCGTAATGCCCAATAAACATGCTTTAAAAACTTGCTGTTTCAAGCGCAGAAAAAATTTCAGATTTCGTCCGGCTTGCACTATTGCGCCAAGTTCCGGCTGTTTCCGAATTTAAAACAGTTCCATCCGGGCTAACCATAAAAATGGTAGGTGTGCCGACAATCTCATCATATCCAAAGCGCTGCGCAATATCTATATTGCGGTTTTTCTGACCGACATCGACATAAACGAGACTATAATTTTCTTTTATGACGTTTTGAAATTCCGGATCGGTCTCAAACCAACCAGCCAAAGCGCGACTATCATGACACCAATTCGCCCCCATCGCGACGAGCGTTATTTTATTCTCAACCGCTCCTTTTTTAAGCGCTCGCTCTACATCGGCCGTTGCATCAGCCGTTTCGTCAAAAGGCGACGCTTCGGGATGTTCAACAGCAAAGACGTGCTGTGGCTCAGTATGGGTCGAGCTACACCCAGTAGACAGCACCAAAAACAAAGCGGTAAAAACAAATTTCATACGCGTTGATTACCACAAATGAGGCTTGCGTAAATGACGAAATGAGTTTCTAGTCCATTCATGTTTTTTCGTAAATTCTTTAGAAAACCCGATACCGTATCCGATGACACGAAATTAGCGCCGCATCCAGAACCGGATATTCGCCGCTATTTTTACAATGCGAAATCCCTCCAATGCTATACAAGTTGGTTCTCATATTGGGATGGCTGGATTAGCGCCGGACATTGTGTCTCTGAGATCGGCGGACATACGCCTCCATTCGCTAATGGACATATCGAGACTTGGCCGGATGGGCTCGATGCAGCGCTGATAGGATGCGATCTGCCGGTAAAACGCCCGCCTGATCCTTCGGTAGGTCAAGATATTGCTATGATCGGCTATCCTGCCGGAAGCCAATCACCAGAGGTCCGGATTGCAAAGGTCTATATGGAACGGATTCCCGGCCAATGGATTGCCCATATTTTTGAACCTGATGAGCCCGTTGTCACCGGAATGAGTGGCGGTCCCGTCATAGATCTAAAAACGGGGTTACCCATTGGGATCATCATTACGCGAAATAGTCCAGCTGATCTGGATAACGATAATTACCCAGACGAAAGTGCTGATTTTATCGCCCTATCTTCAGTATGGGATGCACTCAACGAGACAGCACGTGCACCCCTCGTCTAAAGTATTACCATTACCACCATTGCAGCTAATACAAGTGATGAGAGTACAAATACGCCAAACCTGATCATAACTTTGCCCGCGCTGGTTTGGATGAAACTATGTAAAACACGAAGGGCAACATAGATCCAGCCAGCGATTAGAAGGGCTTGCGACATCTGGCCAACTAGAACCGCGTAAAACATGAGCGCATAAAAAATTGTAGGTTGTTCAAGCAAATGGTTATAGTTATGCGCGGCAGCTTGTACACGCAGTGGCAGTTCAGACTTCCACGCCCCGTCAGGCGATTTACCAGATTCTGGATCTATTTTGGCTTTTTGCATAGCCGGAATTCGGCGAGCATACATTAACACCCAAATCAACAAAGTCCAAATAATCAGAGCCAAAACAGGCGCTAGAAATATAGTGTTTGACATCCAATGTCTCCCTCAGGTTTTTCGCCTATCATAAAACCTCAGGGCATTGCACATCCATTCTAGAATGTCAGATATAAATTTATGACGTGCCCGAGGTCACGCTCTAACTATTGTGGGTTTGAGACGCATCCATAATTTTGAAAAAAAAACGCGTCCCGAAAGACGCG
>CAYTLJ010000083.1:0-11576 GCA_964438555.1 uncultured Algimonas sp. | reverse complement strand
GCCTTGGGTGGGTTTGGCCTTTTTGGAGTCGAGTTGTTTATCAAAGGCGATGCGGTCATATTCTCAGAAGTGTCCCCGCGCCCGCATGATACGGGTTTTGTGACATTGATCTCGCAAGACCTCTCAGAATTTGCACTTCATGCGCGCGCTATATTGGGCTTAGCTATCCCCAATATTCGCCAATTTGGACCGGCTGCCTCAGCCGTGATATTAGGCAATGGCAAATCAACCAATATCTCGTTTGAAAATCTTGATACGGCCCTGTCAGAGCCAGACACGCAAATCCGCCTCTTTGGCAAACCCGAAATCAACGGATCCCGCCGCCTCGGCGTTGCGGTTGCGCGCGGAAACAGCCTTGCAGATGCAAGGTCTAAGGCCATGCGCGCCGCAAAGGCCGTGAAGATCACGTATTGATAGAGGCTTTTACCCGCCAGCCTTGATCACGCCACACGCAACACGGCCACCAGCCCCGCCAATGGGCTGGGTATCGTGATCATCTTCATTTTCATGAATAATAAGCGTTGCGCCGTCTGCATCCAATAAATTGGCCGGGCCGCCAGTCAGGCTGACAAGGCTGGAATATAGCTCGACAAGGGCCGTACCGTCTTTGTGTACAATCAGATTTGGCAAATTGCCTGCATGTGGTCCACCAGAATTCATATAACCATGCGGTTTGCCATGTGGCATGACATGCCCGCCCGTGGCTTTAAATCCATCAGCAGCGTCATCACATGTGCCTTTGTCGTGAAAATGCATTCCATGCACTCCCGGCTTTAATCCGCGAAGTGAAAGCCGCAAAACAACCCCATCTGTGCCTTGATAAAGCGCTACTTTCCCCGTCTGTTTACCTTTGCGGTTCAACAGCGTCGCGGATGCATCCACCGTATGCGCGGCCAGCGCAGGTAATTTCGGTGCCCGTTTTGCCTTTTGGACTTTATTCGTGGCATTTTCTTTTTTGGTCTGATTTTTACTATTTGGACCATCCTGCTTAACAGGTTTGACCTTTTCCGTTTTTGAAGCCTTGGGCGCCTCACTTGTCTCTGACGCTGAACAAGCTGCTAGCCCTAAGACAAGCCCGAGTGTGATAAGAGTGCGATGTGCCAACATAATGCCGTCCCATAAAATTAATGTCCGCATCATTTTACACAATCTGACACAGCGTACAATGGGGTGGCGTTTGGTCAGACCATATAAGGCATTTATCACGCTTAATGCGGTAATTTAGGGCGTGCGATGGTGCGCGCTGCTACCTAAAAAATACGTCATACATCATTTACATTGTCACAAAGGCGTTGACCTAATATATACTTCGCATCTTATGTCGAAGTTTCGAAGAACGACGCGTTAAAATGACCCAACCCAGCCTCTCAGAACGAAGACAAGCCATAATCGACCATGCCCATAAGATTGGGATAAATGATGATTATATCGACCTATTGGTTGAGAGTTTTTATCAACGCATAAGAGAGCACCCTATTTTGGGACCTATTTTTAATGATGCGATTGGCGACAATTGGCCCCATCACCTCGCTCAAATGAAAAACTTCTGGGCGTCTGTAACCATGAATATGGGACGCTATTCCGGCCAGCCTGTCCCTGCCCATAAGAAACATCTAGGATCCATCCAAAAATGGCACTTCAGCATTTGGCTCGGCCTGTTTGGCCAAACCCTTGATGAAACAGGCGCAACGCCAGAGGCCAAAGACTATTTCATGGAAAGAGCGGAGCGTATTGCCGAAAGCCTGCAACTCGCTTTATTTGGACTGCCAAGTCTCCAGACGAAACCTTCGCTTGACTAACAGGTCAGCTTTCGCGTTTAAAAAAATAGATCCACGCCTAATAAAAATTTTAGTCATAAAAAAACCCAGTTCAAAGACTGGGCTTTAAATTATTTAGGATGCGATCAGACCCTAGCCTCTGGCGAGATAGATCGATTTTGGTATCATATATTCCAGCAAGCCTTTCATGCCGTTTTCAACACCAAATCCGGACTGTTTGTGACCGCCAAAAGGCACATGGGCTGGCAGGTTCAAATTGTGATTGATCCAGATTGTACCTGTTTCCATTTGACGCGCGATTTCGAGTGCCTTGTCTGTATCGGCTGACCAGACGGCACCAGCCAGACCATATTCTGAATCATTGGCGCGTGCGATAACCTCATCAACGTCAGTAAATTTGAGCATCGGAAGGATCGGGCCAAAGGCCTCTTCTTGGACCACACGCGTATGTTCCGGTGGATTATCGACGATTGTAATCGGGATGAAATACCCATTCGCATCGGGCATGTCTGAGCATTCAATCACGTTCAGACCGCTATCTTTTGCATCTTGCAGCAGATCTTGCACGCGTTCAAATTGTCGGCTGTTTTGGATCGGGCCCATTGTCGTGCCCTGCTCTGTACCGTCACCCAATTTTGTCGCTTCAGCCATGGCAATCAAACGATCACGCAAGCCGTCATAGACATCCTCATGCACATATAGACGCTTGGTTGCGACGCAAATCTGCGCCGTATTAAAAAATGATCCAAAGAAAATTTTCTCGGCTACAGCATCCAGATCTACATCTGGCATAACAATCGCTGCATCATTGCCGCCAAGTTCAAGCGTGATCCGCTTGAGGTCTTTGGAGGCACTTTCCATAACACGTTTGCCGGTCGCCGTAGATCCTGTGAAAGAAATCTTTGCAAAGCCCGGATGAGAGGTCATCCACGGTCCAAGACTATCTCCACCTGAAATGACATTCAGAACACCAGGAGGCAGAATATCGGCAAAAATCTCACCCATTTTCAGCGTGCAAAGCGGTGTGAAAGGCGATGGCTTAAGAACCATTGTATTTCCCGTTAAAAGCGCTGGCGCAATCTTCCAGATCGCCAAGCTTACAGGGAAGTTCCACGGCGCAATCGCACATATAACCCCAAGCGGCACATAGCTGGTTTCGATATATTGCGCGTCTGAATCTTCATGGACTTGAACGGGTGGACGTTTTACCGCGATTTGCTCGAGCCAATCAGCAGCACTCTCAATTTCAACTTGGGCAAATCCAACGGGACGACCTTGCTCACGCGTAAAGAGGCGCGCCATATCGGGAGCTGCATCACGCAAGGCTTTGCTGGCTTTGAGGAGGCATTCTGCGCGTTCGTCAAAGGAGAGGTTTTTCCAGCTCTCAAAAGCACGTTGAGACGATGCGACAGCTTCATCCAACTGCGCTTCACTGCAATCCGGGGCTGTGGCGAAAACGTCGCCTGTTGCCGGGTTATAGATATCAAACTCTGCGTCGCCCGCCACGGGTTTGCCGTCAATTATCATACGATAATCACTATAAAGGTCCATTTTGGTCTCCTAAAATCAAGCCTATCTTTTAAATTCCATGTGTTTCTAGCTAATTTTTAGCTCTAGTCTAACTACCAAATATGATTGGTTATCATGCCGTGACAATTCACATTTTCACGACTGGTCTTTTAACTGCCCTAAATCACGGCGGAGCGTTTTTAAATTAAGCAGCAAGAGAACCGAGGCAATGCCCCAAATCGGGCCGAGGCTTATCAAAGCCCATCGCAAACCTTCAGCCTCTCCCATTATAGGTTCAAGAACATCTGCCAAGACCCCGACGTATAATGGACCGAGGGCGAGACCAATAATACTCAGGAGGAAGAAAAATATAGCCGCCGCAAATGCGCGCAAATGTATCGGTGCTAGGAGTTGAACAAGCCCGTAATACGGCCCAGCAACTGAGTTTTGAAGCATAAAGACAAAGAAGAAAATACCCAAACTAAGCCAAGGCGAGCCAATCCATAGCGCCCCGATGTAAAGCGGCACAGACAGGATTTGAACAATGGCTGGTACGAAAAAATAAGCGGATTTATCTTTGCGTCCAAAGTAATCGGTCACGTAGCCACCACAAAGCGTCCCAATGCCACCACCAATGCCCATCACGAAAGACAGGGGCTTAAATATTTCTGACACAGGCAATTCGTGTACCACATTCAAGAAATCAACAATCCAGAGCGCAATCCCAAATGCCGCAAATGACCCCATCGTGGCTGATATGCAATGAATGACGAAGCTTTTGACTTTGAATAATTCAGACAGTGACACTTGAAAGGGTTGCGGCTCAACATTTGTTTTGCCATCCTGATCCAACACCCCACGAATGGGTTCCTTGATCGTTAGTTTGACGATTAAAGCCACAAGGATACCCGGTAATCCCACAAGCATAAACGCCCAGCGCCACCCGAAATTACTGGCGATCCACCCCCCGAATAAAACCCCAAACAAAGTGCCAAATGGAATACCGAGTGAGTAAATGCCAAGTGCGCTTGACCGACTTTCCTTTGGGAAATAATCGGAAATCAAAGAATGAGCCGGCGGACTACACCCCGCTTCGCCGATGCCGACACCCACACGTGCAATAATAAGTTGGGTGAAATTCTGTGCCATACCACAAAGCGCCGTCATACCACTCCAAAATGCGATAGAAACAGAGATGATTGAAACGCGGTTTTTGCGGTCCGCTAGCCAGGCAATCGGCAAACTTGCAACTGCATAAATAACCGCAAAAGCAAGACCTTTTAAGAGACCTAGTTCCGTATTGGTGAGTTGAAGATCGGCTTTGATCAAAGGCGAAAGAATAGCAATGATCTGGCGATCAATAAAGTTGATCATATAAACGATCATGAGTAGGAAGATTATGTATATTTGATAGGATGACCATTTTGTCTTGGTCACGACCTGCGTGTCTCCCGCCTCTGATACTGAAGCCATTAAACTTTACCCGCCTCAATAATCTTTTGGAGGTTTTGCAGGAAAATAGCGCCCAGCGCCCCGTCTATAGCCCGGTGATCACAAGACAAGGTTAGCGTTACCTGCGTAACAAATTTTCCGTCCTCTCCATCGTCAATAAAGGCGCGACGTCCAGCACCGATCGCTAGGATCGCACATTGTGGTGGGTTGATAATCGCATCAAATTCATCAATGCCAAACATGCCTAAATTGGAAATTGTAAATGTCCCGGGCGCCAAGTCTTCACGGGTAAGTTTTTTATTGCGCGCTTTCTCAGCCAAGGCTCCAACTTCGGTTGAAATTTGCGAGAGGTCTTTAAGGTCCGCCATTTTGACGACGGGGGTAACCAAGCCAGATTCTGTGGCGACGGCCACGGCAATATCGGCATGGGGGAATTTGTGAATATTGTCGCCAAATAGCTGAACATTCACATCTGGTGTCTCGTTCAAGGCCGACGCGACCGCCTTGATGAACATGTCATTGAGTGAGACTTTGACGCCCGAATTTTTTAATTCTGCCTTAGCCGCGAGTAATGCATCCAGCGCTACCACGCTCCGCAAATAGAAATGCGGAATGGTTGACTTGGCTTCAGTTAAGCGTTTGGCAGCCGTCTTTTGCAGGCTAGACATGGCCACGATTGTCGGTGTGTTGTCCCCTGCACCGGCATCAGCATCGTCATCACCGGAATTCATTAGACCTGCTGCAATGGCGGCCTGTTCGACGTCTTGGAGAGACATACGCCCCCGACGCCCTGTGGCTGTCACGCTTGTCGGATCAATTGATAATTTTATCGCCAATGCTTTGGCTGCTGGGCTTATTGAAAGGCCCTCAAAGGCGCTGTCATCAATGGCCGGAGCTTTTGGTGCGCTTGCAGAGGACGGCGTACTATCCGTGTTTTCTGCTGATTGATCAGAAGCGCTTACCCCGCCCGCAGCGACAGATGTATCGGCCGCGACAAATTTTGCGAGAAAATCATCGACAGCATTTGCTGTTTCATCTGCGTCTCCGATCACAGCCAATAGCTGACCCACAACATGTTCTTCGCCCTCAGATACGGTCAATTTATGCACCACGCCATCCATGTCGGCTTCGAGTTCATTATTGATTTTATCGGTTTCAACCAGGGCTAGAAGTTGACCCTTTGTGATCTCATCACCTTCGGCCACATGCCATTCCGACAACGTGCCTCTTTGCATTTCGATGCCCCATTTGGGCATTGTGACATATTTAAGCGTCATAGTATTTTCTTTGCTCAAACCGCGATTTTTAAGAACCGCATATTTTCAAACCCCGTCACCTCTGGTGACGTGCAGGATTATTTATAAGACATGACCCTTTGGACGGCAGCTTTGACCTTTTCAGGGTTTGGAAGATAAGCCCGTTCTAATTCGCGCGCAAATGGTACCGGACTATGCGGAGCCGTGACTTGCTGGATTGGGGCTTTCAAACTTGAAAAGGCATGTTCTGAGGCTAGACCTGCAATATCAGACGCTAGGCTACACCGGGGCGGGCTCTCATCAACAATGACAAGACGTCCAGAAACCTCGAGCGAGTCTAAAATTGCGTCTTCATCCAACGGGCTGGTTGTTCGAAGATCAATAATATCACAGGAAATACCTTGGCTTGCCAGATCCTTGGCAGCGGCCTCGGCCACACTCACCATGAGACCACAAGACACAATCGTTACATCTTCGCCTTCTCTGACATGACGGGCTTGTCCAAATGGGATCATATGATCCCCATCTGGGACCTCACCTGTTGTCGCGTAAAGCGCCTTATGCTCCATAAATATCACGGGATCGGAACCGCGAATAGCCGTGGTCAAAAGACCTTTGGCATCAGCGGGTGTGGTTGGCATAACAACTTTCAACCCTGGTAAAGCCGTGAGTAAGGCATAGACAGATTGACTGTGTTGTGCGGCCGCATTTAACCCAGCGCCGTAAGACATGCGAATAACAGCCGGGCAGACTGTTTTTCCGCCAAACATATATCGGAATTTTGCGAGTTGATTCCAGAGTTGATCCAAACAAACGCCGACAAAATCGGCAAACATGATTTCTGCAACAGGACGTTTTCCGGTTAGCGCAAGACCTGCGGCAGCCCCGACAATCGCGCTCTCAGAAATCGGTGTATCGATAACGCGACTAGGCCCAAACTTATCAAATAATCCAGGTGACGTGCCCCAAATACCACCCGTGGATTCAGGTCCGCCTTCAGTTCCCATTCCCCCGACAATATCTTCGCCAAGGACGACGACATTTTCATCCCTAAGCATTTCATCGTGAAGCGTTTGCGCAATAGCGCCGCGTAACATCATCTCTGTCATATCAGCCTCTAATAGGAAACGTAAACGTCGGTTGTAACATCTTCAGGATTTGGCAGCGGGGCGGATTGCGCATCCGCCACGGCTTTATCGATCAGATTAGAAACCTCTTGATCAATAGCGTCCAAATCCTTTGCATTCACCTGGTCCATGGATTTTATATGTTCACGAAAGGCTTTCAGAGGATCACGATCTGCACGAATGCGGTCTAGCTCACCATCCCCACGATATCTTTGTGGGTCACCTTCAAAGTGCCCATAAAATCGCTCCGTATCAAACTCAACGGCAGCCGGGCCATTCCCAGCGCGCACATATTCAAGCACGTCTAGCATTGTATTATAGACATCAAAGAAATCTGACCCATTGGCGCGCCAGACTTTCATGCCAAAGGCTTCTGCACGCCCTGCAATATCTGTTGCTGTACCCACCGCATAATCAACGCCCGTATTTTCGGAATATTTATTATTCTCATAGACAAAAATGGCCGGAACATTGGTCACAACGGCCATATTCATGGCTTCAAATGTCGTGCCCTGATTACACGCGCCATCGCCCGAAAAACAAATAGAAACCCGCCCGCGACCATCAAGTTTGGCCGACATGGCCGCACCTACCGCAATAGGGGCACCGGCACCGACAATACCATTGGCCCCCAACATGCCCTTCTCAATATCAGCAATATGCATGGAGCCGCCCTTGCCTTTACATAAGCCATCAGCGCGTCCGTAAATTTCCTTCATCATGCCAATGACATCACAGCCTTTGGCCAAGCAATGACCATGACCTCGATGGGTCGAGATAATCTTGTCATCATCAGTGAGATGCTGACACACCCCGACCGCGACTGCTTCTTGGCCGGCATAAAGATGGGTAAAGCCAGCAATCTCACCGGTTTTAATCTCCTCATGGAGACGTTCTTCAAACATGCGTATGGTCGCCATTTTACGATAAGATGACAGCAATCCGTCTCGGTCTAATTGCATAGGATCATTCCCTAATATTTATTTACTGAGCAAAGCGCGTGCAATGACGGTCTTTTGAATTTCATTCGTGCCGCCAAAAATTGTCCATGCGCGAGAATTAAGATATTTCGGCGCGGCCAATTGTGATATCTTGTCGCCTACAGGCTCAGGAGAACTATTGCCATAAAGCGGTCGCTGGGTCTCTAGCTGTAGCCCTGAATAGCCTGTTGCTTTTAGCATAGCCCCATCAATTTTTTGACGAAGGTTTGAGCCTAGAAGTTTTGATACTGAGGCAAGTTCCGGCTTTAGCGTGCCTTTGGCATGTTCGTCGATAATGCGCAGTTCCAGGATTTCGATGGCTTTGGCTTCCAATTCCAATTCGGCGAGTTCACGTTTGAAAAACTCATCTGTTGAAAGATTTCCATGACATCCAGCAGAGGTGTAACCCACAACATCTTTCACGCGCTTAATATCGACTAGATATTTCGAGGCGCGAGACGTCCCGCGTCTCTCATTTTGTAAAAGGAATTTGGCGATCTCCCAGCCCTGTCCTTCTTCACCAACCAAATCATCAATATGGGCTTTGGCATTATCAAAGAAGATCTGATTAACCTCATGATCGCCCGCAAGCCCCTTGATTGGCATAATTTCTATGCCGGGTTGATCAAGCTTAACCAATAAGAAGCTAATGCCTTCTTGTCGCGGGCCTGAACTATCTGTGCGCACAAGACAGAAAATATGGGTCGCGTGATGCGCATGGGTTGTCCAGATCTTACTCCCATTGAGGATATAGTGGTCGCCTTCGCGCACGGCACTCATTTTTAGGCTGGCAAGATCTGATCCCGCGCCCGGTTCTGAAAATCCCTGACACCAATAATGCTCACCATTCAAAATCTTTGGGAGATATTCTTTCTTTTGCGCCTCAGTTCCAAATTCACACAGAATGGGTCCGAGCAATTTGAGTCCCATGACGGCAATTGCAGGTGCATCTGCGAGCGCCATTTCTTTTTCAAAAATATATTTTTTGGTGGCGGACCACCCCTGTCCGCCATAGGCCTCTGGCCAATAATAATTAAGCCAGCCTTTGTCCGCCAGCAGCTTTTGCCATATTTTTCCAATATCCGGTTCAACAAACACGGCTGGCGACGCCATCGCACCTGCCCGCAATGTTTCTGTGAGGCTCTCTTCGATGAAGGCTTTCACCTCTGACCGAAATTCTTCCTCTTCTTTGGAAAATGAAAATAGCATTTCTTGGTTCTCGTTTTTATGAAAAAACAATAACAATAAAAGACATTTTAACTGCTGTAAAAAGTAATAGGAATATGACTTAAACGCCGCGGCTCACAGCAACCGAGCCCAAATAACCCAGTTGAGAGGCCTTAAACACGGTTTGCGATCTGTTGACCGCATTAAGCTTTTGCGCTGCATTTTGCAGATGAAATCTTACCGTCGCACAGCTGCGCGATAGGATTAGCGCGATTTCGCGGTCCGTTTTCCCTAAGGCCGCCCAACTCACACATTGCACCTCGCGCTTGCTCAAACTGCAATCTGCGGGGATCCAATTACGTTGATCCGATACTTTTACATAGCTGATGATAAAGGCCCGAGATAGCGCCTCGAGAGCATGGCCATATTTCTCAAACTCCTCGCTCAGATCATCTTTTTCCAAATCTGGAGAGGAAAAACTCACGGCGCCAATCTGACCAAATGGCATATGTACAGGCACGCACATGATTGCCTTTGGTCGGACGTGACTTGAGAATTTCCCGAGGTCAATTTCATCTAAAAGCCCGTTGGGCAATCGTGTGTGAAAACCCGATTCATTGCACCAAAAGGCCTCACCTTCATAGCGACACGCCCGGGGAATCGGTGAACTGAGTGCAAGTTCTGGACGACGCCACCAGCTATCATCAGTATCTCTCCAGCCAAAAACGTCCGTTGCAAGAATATTTCCGGCTTCATCGACCATTGGCGCCTTTGAGGCAACATTCGCGCAGGCTGCGATTCTAAAATTGGTGATTTGCTCGACAGAATCCTTGAAAATCAAGGCTTTATCGCGAATTTCTGACCGTGACTTAATAACGGTCAAATTGTGGTTTTCGATCAGGCGCTTCGCTGCCTCGTCCATCATTTCCTCAATTCTGTTGACCCTCTAATGTGTCTAGAGAGTCTAGCTTCTATACACGTTTTATTGGTCGAACGCTAGGGCTCACCTATTATTTATGATAGGTTTTTGAACCATACACATTTGAGGCGCAAAAAATGCCACCTGACAACTATATCAACCCATATGTTTTTTCACCAAAATTTGCGGCAACGCTATTAAATAAAGTAGGTAAACCTTCAGCATAAAAATGATAGCGTCTGTTGGAATAAGGGAAAATTGGTGCGAATGAGCCTAGGTTTTACAGACGAACAACAAATGGTCTCAGATGTTGTCGAGAAGTTCACAACGGATCGATATGATGACATCAAACGCAAGGCCTATTTGAATACGCCGATCGGCTTTTGCCGGGACAATTGGAATATTTTGGCCAAAGCCGGCATGCTCATGGTTCCGATCTCTGAGGCCAGCGGCGGCATAGGTGGAACGGCCGCCGATATTATCAGTGTAATGCAACCTTTTGGACGCGGTGTCGCGATTGAGCCCCTCCTGCCTTGCGCAATATTTGCGGGCCATTTCCTCGATCAATTCGGCACCAAAAATCAAAAAGAAAAATATATCCCCGGGATTATGGACGGGTCCCTACAAATTGCTGTTGCCCATACCGAACCCAAGGCCAGATTTGACCTCGGATATGTGACGACGACATATACGCAAAATGGGGATAGCTATAAAATTAGTGGGCAAAAATCATTTATCCTAGGCGCCGGTGCGGTTGACAGTTTCATTGTTTCAGCCATTCCAGAAAATGGCGCCTCAGATGACAAATCCAATATTCGCTTTTTCATGGTCTCTGGCCAAGCAAAGACCCTATCAAAACGAGATTACCGTCTTATGGACGGCTCTGTTGCCTGTGAAATAGAATTGCTGGAAACTGAGGCTGAGCCAATGGAGGCCAGCTATGAAAACTTCCTCGATAGCGTAACCCTAACCAAAATCGCTGCCTGCGCCGAAATGGTAGGCATTATGGAACTGCTATTTGAACGCACAGTCGACTATACAAATACGCGCGAACAATTTGGCCGCGCCTTGGCAAAGTTCCAAACCATCCAGCACCGGATCGCAGAATCCTATTCCAAGCTCGAACTCTGCCGCTCTCACCTAATTTACCTCACCTCATTAGACCCGAAGGCGGAAGATCACTATAATATCGTCTCTGGTGTAAAAGCTTATATCTCCAAGGCCGCGATCAATCTGGGCGAAGAAGCCGTACAACTCCATGGCGGCATGGGCGTTTCCGATGAATTAATCATCGGCCATGCCTTAAAACGTCTTTGGATCCTGTCCTCGCTCTTTGGCGATTATGATACGGAAATTAGGCGGTATTTTTGATTTTAGTGTGTTTGGTT
>CAYTLJ010000082.1:0-11636 GCA_964438555.1 uncultured Algimonas sp. | reverse complement strand
GTTGTTGAGGAGGCGAGGCGTAAAAGGCGTTATGTTGCTGCACACGCCTATACGGCAGAGTCTATTCTTCGCTCTGTTGAGGTTGGTATACGAACCATAGAACACGGAAATCTGATTACCGAGGCGGTTGCAAAAGTTGTCGCCCAGCATGAGGCTTATGTTGTTCCAACGCTGATCACCTATGATGCCTTTGCGCGAACGGGAGATGAGGGCGGCATACCTAAACATATTTTAGAAAAACTAGATGATGTGCGTTTAAAGGGCCAAGAGGCTGTCGAAATCTGTTCTAGAGCGGGCGTTAAGCTCGGCTTTGGGACTGATCTGTTAGGGGACATGCATGCATTACAGCTAGAAGAATTGATGATGCGCGGTGAGGTTCAATCGCCCTTTGACGTGCTTAAAAGTGCAACATCGATTAATGCCGAAATCGTGCAACAATCTGGTAATATCGGATGTATAAAGCCTGGTGCTTTTGCAGACTTATTAATCATTGATGGTAACCCACTTGAAGATCTAAGCCTATTATACCGCGCCGATAATGCAATTTCAGCCATTATGAAAAATGGAAAATGGGTTCAGAGATTGTCCTCATAATTTGGTCAATTTGTTCCAACAAGCTTAGCGAAATGTGCGAAACCTCATATTAACGTGACAAGGCCGAACGCCCCGTTTAAGCATGGCATTCTATTCTTATGTCCAAAGGATAGCTATCCAAAGCGGGAGAGGTAATGGCGGTTCAAACGCATTTCAGAGTTTGTAATTTCTGCGAAGCCATGTGCGGGGTTGAGGTCAAATATGACCCGCAAGCGCTTGGCGAAAAACAAATATCTGTCATACCAGACAAGCTCGACCCCTTTAGCCGCGGCAGTATGTGTCCCAAAGCCCCCGTTCTTGGTCCTCTGCATTATGATGAGAGCCGGCTCAAATATCCCGTTCAGCGAAAAGGCGATCAATGGGAGCGCATAAGCTGGGATGAAGCCTATGATACGATAGAGCGAGAATTTAACAGGCTTCGCACCACCCATGGGGATGATACAATTGCCTCATATTTGGGGAACCCGATTGTTCATAATTTGGGCATGTTATTATTCGTCAAAACACTGACCAAAGCCATTGGCAGTAAAAATGTATTTTCTGCGACATCGATGGATCAGCTCCCGCATCACTTTGCGGCACATTTCATGTTTGGTCATGAGTTTAGAATTCCCGTCCCAGATATAGACCGCACGGATCATATGATTATTTTAGGGGCTAATCCGCTCGCCAGTAATGGCAGTATCATGACCTCTGCGGGCGTTACTGAGCGGCTCAAACATATTAAAGATCGGGGCGGGAAATTTGTTGTTATTGATCCCAGAAAAACCGAAACCGCCAAAGTTGCCTCGGAACATCTTTTTATCAAACCCGCAACAGACGTTTATTTTCTTCTCGCCTTTTTACATATTCTCTACCGCGATGATCATGTAAAACTTGAACGCTTAGCCTCCCATATAAAAGGCGAAGAGATTATTCGCGATCTGGTCGCGCCGTTTAAACCCAGTTTGGTCGCCGATATTACGGGTATTTCAGAACAGGTCATTGAGCGGCTTGCTGCGGAATTTGCCGCGCAAGACAAGGCCGTTATTTACGGCCGTATGGGACTATCCACCCAGCCGCATGGCGGGCTTTGTAATTGGCTTTTAAATACGATCAATATTATATCTGGTAATTTTGACCGCGAAGGCGGCATGATGTTCCCTGCGCCCGCGATTGAACTGGCGCGCGGGAAGACACAACCCACAGCCTTTGGGCGTTGGACAAGCCAGTCTCGCGGATTGAAAGAGTTTTACGGCGAATATCCCGTCTCTGGCATGGTCGATGAGTTTCACGGCGAGGGGGGCAAGAAAATACGCGGCTTTATGACCATATGCGGCAATCCCGTCTTATCCACGCCAAGTGGGAGCCGCCTTGAAACACGTCTCCCCGATCTTGAATTTATGGTCTCGATTGACAATTACATCAATGAAACGACCCGTCACGCCAATATAATTTTGCCAACACCATCGGGACTTGAAATTGATCATTATGATCTCATTTTTCATACAATTTCGGTCAGCAATAACGCTAAATTTTCAGAAGCTCTATTTCCCGTTGAAAAAGACAGACCCTATGATTGGCAGGTTCTAAAGGAACTCATTCGCAGATTATCACCAAATGGCTTGGATCTCTTTACCCGGTTTGCAACACCCAGACGGGTTGTAAATTGGGGCTTGATGCTGGGGCGCTATGGAAAGCTTAGCCATCCAAAACGGTGGTTTTCGGGTTTAAGTTTAAAAAAGGTGATCAAGTCGGAACATGGCATTCGCCTTAGTCCTCTAATGCCGCGCGTGCCGGAAGGGTTGATAACGGATGACCGCAAAATCAATATGTCACCAGACCCTTATATTGACCGCCTTAAAGAGATTATTGCGACTGATTTCCCGGCCTTAGTAAAGGCGTCAAATCCAGTGGGTAAGGATGAGCTTCGCCTAATTGGACGGCGCCATGTCAGCACGAATAATAGCTGGATGCATCAATATAAAAAGCTGAGCCGTTCCAAAATGGTGCGCTGTACGGCGATGCTCAATCCTGATGATGCGAAACGGTTACGGATCTCAGATGGGAGCGATATTTTGGTCTCCTCGCGCATTGGAGATATTCGACTACCTGCCGAGGTTACAGATGACATGATGCAAGGCACGATCTGTATTCCGCATGGATTTGGGCATCACCGTAAGGGCACGCGCGTGCCAATCGCCTCTGAAAAACCGGGCGTGAGTGTCAATGATATTACCGATCATATGATTATTGACCCCGTGACAGGGAATGCGGCATTCTCAGGCCAAATTGTCAACGTAAAACCGCTCGAAGATTACCGCGAGGTCAAACAGGTTACGGGCAAGCCGCTAAACGTTATCTATGGCTCGCGTACGGGCAATGCAGAGGCGGTCGCCGCGGATGTGGCCCGTATGGCCGAAAGTCATGATATGGCGGCAAAGGTCATGCCTATGGACGAGATCGACCTTGAGGCGCTGGCTAGTTTTGAACGGGTCATGATTATTTGTAGTACTTACGGCGAAGGCGACATGCCCGATAACGCCCAAGCCCTGTGGGAGGCGGCGCAGCAAGCTGGTGATGTGGATTTATCTTTGGTGCATTATTCCGTCATGGCGCTGGGCGATACCGCCTATGAAACATTCTGCCAAGCAGGCAAGGATTGGGATGCGCGGTTAGAGGCTTTGGGCGCAAAACGAATATCTGAGCGCGTAGACTCCTCTGTCGATTATACCGAGAATGCACAAAACTGGATGCAAACGACCTTGCCGATTATCACACAGCAAGGTGATCAAACCCAGCGTGTGACACAAGCCTCCAATGCGCAAAAAACCACCACGCCCGGGACAAGCCGGGACAATCCGCTGACCTTTAAAATAACGGATAAAAAATCGCTTACGGCTGAAAGCTCGAGCAAAGAAACCTATCATTACACGCTTGAACATGAAGGCATTGGCCGGCTCTATCAAACGGGCGGTATCCTGAACGTGTTTTCCGAAAATGATCCAGATCTCGTAAAGGACTTTGCAAAAGCGATTGGCGTGAATTTGAAATTGAAAAAGAATAAGGCCTTAAAATCAGACTTATTCGAAAAATTTGATTTAAGAACGCCGTCTATAGACCTGCTTGAGATGGTCGGGCTGAGCCTTGAAGATGATCTCGGCGGACAAGATGTTCTCGATATTTTAAACCGAATTCCCAAAGCAAAACGCGATGTTGCGCGGGTTTTAAAATGTTTGCGCCCGCTTATGCCGCGCTCATATTCTATCGCCTCAAGTCCCAACCAAACGCCGGATCAAGTCGACCTCTGTGTGGCGACCGTGCGCTATGACATTTCTGGACGTCAATATGGCGGCGTGGCCTCAACCTATTTGCAAGACAGGGTTGAACCCAACGGGGCGGTGAAAGGTTATTTTGTCAGCAATAAAGCCTTCACATTGCCCGAAGATAAAACGCGCCCCGTTATCATGATTGGACCTGGCACAGGCATTGCGCCGTTTCGCGCCTTTCTACAAGAACATAGCTTGCAAAACTATAGCAGCCCGATGTGGTTATTCTTTGGCGACCGGAATGAGGCAACGGATTTTCTTTACCGCGATGAGCTTGAAGCCTTCAAAGACGCAGGCGTGTTAACAAAAATAGATACGGCCTTCTCTCGAGATCAAAAAGAGAAGATTTATGTCCAAACCCGAATGCGCGAAAATGGACAGGCATTTTATGACTGGTTAGAGCAGGGGGCTGCGCTTTTTGTGTGCGGCGATGCCAAACATATGGCGCATGATGTCGATCTGGCTTTGCGCGAAATTGTGGCGACATATGGCGGATTGAACGAAACGGATGTGGATGCATATATCGAGACGATGAAACGTGAAAAACGCTATGTCCGAGATGTGTATTAGTCATGGAAAATTCGGCACAAAATATAGAGATAAGCTCGGCGAAATTACCGGGTAAGATTAGCGCATTTATTTTTAGAGATGCAGACCATCTCAGCGAAGAAGAACCTATTTATGCGATTAATTGGTTTAATACGAAAAGCAGCCTGATCTATGACTTTTACAATAAGCTTGCCGTTGGGTGCGTCCGGAAAATAGGCGGAGCGCCATTCTTCAAGGCAAGACATATCAAAACCCTTTATGGGCGCGAAGAGGATAAACGCGATGTCTTGCTCGTGGTGCGTTATCCTGCGCTCACGAATTTTCGCTCTATGCTTGAAAGCAAAATATTTCAGGGCGTGAGTGTAATCCGTATGGCTGCCGTGGATAATTTCACCTTTGGGTTTACCAAGCGCGGCGATAAGGGCGCGGATTTAAGTCCGATGAACCCTGATGATATGCAAGGCGTTTCTTATGGCGTTTTTCATTATTCAGGCGCGGCAGACATAAGTAAATTTATTGCAGAATTAAATTTAGGCGCTTCTGTCGAGATTTTTTATAGCGGTATCATTAGAGCCCATATTGGGACGGGTGAGGCCTCAGACACGGCAACACAAGTGCCCTGCGCAATGGACGGCATCATCATTTTTAAAAGCAGCGATCATCAGGCCTTAGAACAGCTCATGGATCAAGATGCGTTTACCGCTCTCACCACACAAGCGCAGGGATCATTTTTTGGTCTCTATAACCGCATTCTATAAGTTTCGAGGGCCCTTTAATGACTGAAACACTGCAGGCTAAAAACGGGAAAAACATTGTCGTGACTGGCGTGTCGAGCGGGATCGGTCATGAAATGGCACTCTGTCTGGCTAAAAAGGGATACCGCGTTTTTGGAAGTGTCCGTAAAGTCGCGGATAGTGTTGCGCTTGAGACCGCGCTGGGAGACCGGTTTCACAGATTGGTCTTTGATGTGTGCGATAAGCAAAGCATTTCATCTGCTGCGGCTGACGTGTCAAAAATTGTGGGCGATGACGGTATTAGCGCCATTATTAATAATGCGGGGCTTGCGCTCTTTGGCCCCGTTGAGCTTTTGGAAGATGACGCATTTGAGCATATTATGAAGGTCAATGTCTTAGGGGCGCGTTTTGTAACCAATGGGTTTTTGCCAATATTACGTAAGGGCAATGCGAAAGCGCCCGGCGTAAAAATTATAAATATTAGCTCACTCTCTGGCATATTTAATACGCCTATGAACGGCGCCTATTGCGTGTCTAAACATGCGATGGAAAGCTTGGGCGAAATCTACCGCAGAGAATTATTCGGCGAAGGCATTGATGTCGTCTCTATTCGCTCAGGCCCAATCCAATCTGAGATTTGGCGAAAAAACCTCGATGCGAGCAAAGCCTATGAAGACACGCCTTATGCACATATGGCGAAAAAAACGCATGGCATTATGGAACATGCTAAAAAATCAGCCTTACCACCGATCGTCATTGCGGATCTTGTTTTGGATATTATTGAAGGTCGTAAGAAAAAGCTTAGCTATCATGTTGGAGCCGGCGCGCGCGTGTCGCGAATTTTTGGCTCAAGCCTTATGCCCAAGCGATTGGCCGATAAATTAATTTATAATGCGCTTACAAAAAACAAGACGCAGGAGACATAATGACCCCTCATATTTTACAATATATCGGGGCTGTGCTGGCCATGTGTGTTGGCTTGAACGGTTTGTTTCGGCCCCTACATATGGGGCGGTTAGTTGGGCTTGCGCCTGAAACAAAAGTTGGGCTTGTGGAAATTCGGGTGTTGTTTGGCAGTTTTCTTGTTGTCCTACCAGCTCTCGCCATTCTGTCACGAAATGCAGAGATTTTTGAATTTTTCGGCATGGCAGCTCTGGCTGCGGCCGTCATAAAATCGACATTTACAGTCCTAGATAAATGCCCCTTTAAAGCGATCTGGTTCGGTATCCTTGTTGATATTATTCTCGCGGTTTTGCTTTTATCGTCGCATTATCTTTGAGGGTTTTGTGGGTGTTCAGAAATTGACTATCTTGATGAGAAAGGTATCCATTTGGCTGTGTAAAATACCGGAGTTAAAACCAAAACCTAGATCATTGCATGCGCTGGAAATGCGTTGGTGTCTGGCCTGTCCAGCTTTTAAAGGCACGCGAAAAGCTAGCCGGATTGCCATAGCCCAATAAAAAAGCGATTTCCGTAATCGACAGCGCGTTTTGGGATAAATAGTCTTGGGCTAGAGACGCTTTTATCTCGCTGGCGAAGTCACTAAATGTGCCGCCAATGTCGGAAAAATAGCGTTGTAAAGACCGGACGCTCATACCGGCTTCCTTGGCAATAATTTGTATGTTTATTTTCCCTGACGGCAACATGCTGACGATTGCATGTCGGAGTTTCCGGTCTAATGGGTCTGTGCCGATCTGGGTTAGATAGGTCTGGACTATATAGTCCCCATGTTCTGCGAGGCTCGCATTGGTCGTTGATAAGGGTGCGTATAAAAACGCCAAGGGCAAAACCATACGGTTGACCGGCGCATCATATTTTATGGGACATGCGTAAAATTCAGAAAAGGTCGAATGGTTTTTTGGTTTCGGGCGGGCAAGCTCGACTGAAATAGGGGCGGTAAAACCTTCGATCCGATTGCGCGACGTTCTCAGCATATGGGACATAATAGCATCAAGGGATTCTACTGATGCACGGTATTTTTGCGCACCAGGTGAGAGCAGATATTCCCAATATTTGTCTTTAATTTGAATAATGACTTTCTCAGAGTCGCTGACAACTTCGGAATATCGTTCCATGCGGGACAAGGCTTCATACCAGTTCCGGCTAGCCGCAACGGCTAAACCAAGGGCGTGAAAAGTTGTGGGTTTTACATATTTAGAGACCCATATACCCAGCGCATCATCCCCCGTTGCGGCAACGGCGGCTTGCCAAAACCGCGTGGTTTGGTCCAGCCTGAACCTTGCATTGGGGTTATCGAAATCACGCAGAGCAAACCCAGCATCGGCTGCAATTGCCACGCCGTCATGACCTTCTGCGATTAATCCATCGAGTAAAACACGTGTCCAGCTACTTAAGACTTGCGGCATGCAATCGCTCATTTCGGCGATAGATTTGGCGCGATTTGTCAAAAGTTTGTCACCTCCCGCTAAGACAAGTGCTAAGTCCAGCTATAAACACTCTGATAAATTGGGTCAAATACTGGTCGTTAAAGGCTGAATGCGAAAACGCACAGCTTATCGGTGAAGTATATGGCCGCCATATTATCAAGGGGAATTTTGATGACCAAACTAAGATCTATATTTACGGCTTTGCTGGTTGCGACCGGCCTATCCACGGGTGCCGTGACGGCTTATGCAGACGATTCTGGTGATACAGAATATCCAGTCGTCCTTGTTCACGGACTAGCGGGGTTTGACAGTGCGCTTGGCTATGATTATTTTTACGGTGTTGAAGCGGCCCTACAAAGCGTCGGAACGGATGATATTTTTACACCGCGCATTGCGGCCTTTGACACCAATACGGCTCGAGGCGAAGAATTACTGGCTTATGTCGAAGATTTAGTCGCCGTTACAGGTGCGAGTAAAGTCAATTTGATTGGGCACTCTCAGGGCGGGCCAACGGCGCGCTATGTGGCGTCAGTCAGACCTGACTTAGTGGCGTCGGTCACCTCTGTTGGATCACCGCATTTCGGCTCTGAAACGGCCGATTTGGTCAATAGTGCACCGGATAAATTGGTTGGACCTGTTGCCAATATTGTCAATGCATTTGGCGATTTTCTCGCTTTTGTTACGGGTGATCCGACGCAAGAATCAAACGCCCTAGGCGCATTAGAGGCGTTGAATTCAACGGATGCTGCCGTTTTTAACGCCGCCCATCCACAAGGCTTACGCCAGGGTCCCTGTCAGGAAACGCCTGTTTACAATGCCAATACGGGCTGGTGGGGATGGCTATTTCCAAATTGGGTTCATGATTATTCCGTCAATGATGGGGACCATATTGTGAACGGTGTCCGGTATTTTTCCTGGAGTGGTACATATAATCCAATCACACAGTCTAATGTATTAGACATTACTGATGGCGCCATGGGTCTTGCGAGCCTCACCCATAGCGAAGATAATGATGGGGTTGTTGGACGATGCAAATCTCACATGGGTCAAGTTATCAGAGATGATTATGCGCTAAACCATTTGGACGAGGTGAATTGGACGTTTGGCCTTCGTGGTGTTGGAACCTCTGATCCATTGGCAATCTATGTCCAACACGTGCAGCGACTCAAAAATAGCGGCCTATAGGTCAATCTTTACGGGGCTTTTCGCCCCGTTTTTAAATTGAGATGCTGAATAAACAATCCATAATTTTAGCCCTTATTGCGTCGGGTCTTTTGAGTGCTCTTGTGGGGTTTGGGCTTCAAAAGAATGACCAAACAGATTCCACTGCGCCGGCGCCATTTCGCGAAACTGAGCCGTTCAATTCGAAGGCTCCGCGAGACATTGATACGGATTCAAAATTGTCAACTGAGCTAACCGAAGCCGAAAAAAAGCAAGCTTATCACGAATCTCTAATGGTGGCATTGCCTGCCTCATTAAAAGGCGTTCCAACGCCAGCACAGTTGGATGTCGACGCGACAGGTAATTTGATCATTAATGACAAAATTCGAAAAATGTTCGATCACTATCTTTCGGCAATTGGCGAAGAAAATACCACGGTGAGTATTGACCGGATTGAGCTTCTTTTAAGTCGTCAACTCTCTGAACCTGCGCTTGGACAGGCGCTTCAAATATTAGGTGGCTATATTGACTATAAGGCGGCGATAGACAGCATTCTACAACAATCCTCTTTATATCAATCCGGACAGTTTGACGCGCAAGCTATCGCATCGGTAAAGGCCCAAATTCGATTGGAACGCAACACCTATTTTTCCGAAGACGTTATCGAGATCTTTTTTGGAAGAGAGGATCAATATGATGATTACAATATTGCTAGGTCCAAAATTTCGCAAGATAATGCTTTGTCTGAGCAAGAGAAATTTTCGGCTCTATCCAGTCTCGATCAAAGCAGCCCGGCTTGGTTATCTGAGCAAAATCTACACGCTAGACGGATTGATAATTTCCAATTCAAAGAACGCGCGCTAAAAGAAGCTGGCGCCGAGAAATGGGAAATACAAGATCTACGTCGACGGGAGTTGGGGGAGGTGGCCGCGTCGAATTTAGAGGCACTGGATCTGCGTAGATCCGATTGGAATGCGCGGCTCGTGACGTACCGCCAAGCCGTCAGTGAAGCATTGACGCAATATGATGATGTGAACTCAGAGGTCGCTGTCGCGCGCCGGGACGAGATCAGAGCGCAACATTTCAAGGACAATGAATTGCGCCGTGTTATATCTTTAGACGCGATTGAACGCAAAGAGTGAGTTTAAGGATCTTCGAATCCACTAAAAACGGCGTTTATGGAGGTGGGTTCAAAATCTAACATTTTTTGAAATTTGAACATTTAGCCAAATAGCGAATAAACCGATAATGTCTTTCACAAGACCCGCCTGAGTTTCTACGCTCTCGTTTGAGCGTAAAATCAAGGGCCGAGCATATGGTAGAAAAGTTCTCACGCCGACATAGCTTTCAAATGGCCGGAGGGGCCGCTATTTTGGGCGCTACGCTTAGCGGGTTATCGGCTTGTGGTAGAGCTAAAAATACCAATCCATCATTTGATTATATTATTGTCGGTGCGGGTTCGGCGGGCTCTGTCCTTGCTGCAAGACTGAGCGAAAACCCCAATACCAATGTGTTATTGCTCGAGGCGGGTCCGACGTCCACAGAGCCCCGCATAGACGATCCCAAAAAATGGTTTGGTCTTACCTTTGGTGATCTTGTCTGGCCTGACAAGGGTACGGCGCAAACGCATGCGGACAGCAAAAACCTAACCATTCCGCATGGCAAGCTTGTGGGCGGGTCTAGCGCCATTAATGCCATGATCCATCACCGCCCAACACCGAATGACATAGATGATTGGAACCTGCCAAATTGGAGATGGCGTGATCTTGCGCCTATGCTTTCTCGCTCAGAAAGCTGGCGAGATGGCCCGTCCCCTAACCGCGGAGACACGGGTCCCATACAGGTGATGGAACTCCCCGATGCACCGCCTCTGGCGGACGCCACATTGGCTGCGGCTGAGAGATTGGGTTACGGCGTGAGCCAGGACCTCAATGGCCACGTGCAGCTTGGCGCGGGGCTAAATCAATTGGCATTTGATGGCCAGAAACGACAACATACGGGCTATGCCTATCTCGGCCCTGTTTTGGGTCGCCCCAATTTGACGGTCCAAACGGGCGCGCATGCCACAGAGCTTTTATTTGACAAAGAGCGCTGCACCGGCATTGCCTATGATGTTGGCGGCGTCATAAACCAGTCGGAGGCGGGCAGGGTGATTTTATGCGCGGGCGCCTTACGGTCTCCCGCTATTTTGATGCGATCTGGCATTGGGCCGACGCAACATCTGAAAGAATTAGATATTCCCATTCGCGTCGCCGCCGAACAGCTCGGGGCGAACCTGCATGATCACATGTTAATTGCAGGCCACAATTTTGGGACAGAGACGAAGATTGCTGAATCGGCGGTGCACGGCTCAGTTGCGGTTGTTTATGCCGCTTCAAAATATTCAAATGGTAATCGTGACATCATGTTGAATGTTTCGACAAATGCAAGAGTGCTGCCGCCGCTTCATAGCCCAGAACACGGGTTCAAAACGACATTTAGTTTCATGAAGCCAAAGAGCCGAGGGGCTTTGAAATTATCAAGCCAGGATCCATTTGCGCAACCCGATATAGATCATAACATATTTTCTGACGCCCAAGATATGAAAGGCGCGATTGCGGCATTAAATCTCAGCCGAGAGATTTTGGGGTCCAAAGCGTTCAGCGGTTTTAACGGGGTCGAGCAAAATCAGGACTTATTAAAAACGCCTAAAGGCATGCGGCAATTAATTATTTCAGGCACAACCTCATTTGGTCATCATTGCGGAACCTGCCGCATGGGCACAGACAGTGCCGCCAGTGTCGATGAAAATTTACGGGTGCGCGGCACAAAGGGGCTTTATGTTATAGACGCTTCGGTCATACCCGATATCCCCTCATGCCCAACAAATGCTCTCGTTATTGCGATGGCTGAATTGGCGGCGA
>CAYTLJ010000081.1:0-12226 GCA_964438555.1 uncultured Algimonas sp. | reverse complement strand
CCGTGAAGGTGGCCGTACCGTCGGTGCCGGCGTTGTTGCAAAGATTATCGAATAGGGAACTTATTCAAACCGGAAGATTTTCGTCTTCCGGGTCCTTCGGTCATACGGGAAGGGGTATAGCTCAGTTGGTAGAGCACTGGATTCCAAATCCAGGTGTCGAGGGTTCGAGTCCTTCTGCCCCTGCCACCCGATCGACCCCACCCCTTGTAAAGGTGACTTAGGGACACAAAATAACGCGTTACCGGCATTTTATGACGGGGCGCGTTTTTGGCCATCTGGTCGTAGAGTTTAGGAACGTCATGCCAAAGAGCAAAAACAGACGGAAGAATGCGGGTAAGAAAAAGCAAGCTGCTGTTGAAGCTGCGGCCGCAAATTCGGCTGAGGCGGAGTCGTCCATACCTAAGGTGGGTGCCGTTAAATATGTCGGGCAAGTTCGCCAAGAAGCGCGTAAAGTTGTCTGGCCTGAATGGCCTGAGGTCTATAAAACCACGATCTTGGTTATGATTATGGTTGTGATCATGGGAGCGTTCTTTTTTGGTGTTGATACAATCGTGGCAAATGTGACGAAATTTATTCTTGGGTTTGGAGAGGCGTAATATGTCTGCAAAGTGGTATATCGTCCAAGCTTATTCGAATTTCGAAAAGCGTGTCGCAGAATCTCTCCAACGTGAGGCGGGTGAAAAAGGTCTCGATCACCTTTTCGAAGAGATTTTAGTGCCGACAGAATCTGTTGTTGAGATCCGTAAGGGCCGCAAAGTTGAAAGCGAACGCAAATTTTTTCCAGGCTATGTTTTGGTGAAAGTGAATTTGACGGATGAGGCCTATCACCTTGTCAAAAACACGCCGAAAGTTACCGGGTTTCTGGGATCACAAACCAAGCCTATGCCTGTCTCTGATGCAGAAGTTGCGCGTATTGTCGGTCAAATTGAGGCGGGTGTCGAGAGCGGCGCGCCGACGATTACATTTGAAGTTGGCGAAACCATCAAAGTTGTTGATGGACCGTTTCAGAGCTTTAACGGAACAGTTGAGAGTGTGGATGAAGAAAATGCACGCCTCAAAGTTCTCATTAACATTTTTGGACAGGGTACGCCTGTCGAATTGAATTATACTCAGGTCGAAAAAACGGACTGAGGTAAATCGTTTGTGGGAGGAACGGCTAAGTCCAGTCGTTACCGTACCACGAACACCACATTGAAAGCGGCAATGGTGCAGCTTTCGCCTACACTTGAAGGAGTGGATCATGGCAAAGAAGATTGAGGGCTATATTAAGCTGACAATCCCTGCGGGTTCAGCGAACCCGTCTCCGCCGCTTGGGCCTGCATTGGGTCAGCGCGGTGTGAATATTATGGAATTTTCCAAAGCGTTTAATGCCAAAACGGAAAGTCTTGAAAAGGGTGTCCCAACCCCAACAGTAATCACTGTTTTTGCGGATAAATCCTTTACGTTTGAGACAAAGACACCGCCTGTGTCATACTTCCTGAAGAAGGCTGTTAAAGGCGCCGGTAAAACCAATAAGGGACAGACATCTGGGTCTAAACATCCCGGTATTGAGCCTGGTGGTACGGTCACAGTTGCAGATTGTCGCCAAATTGCTGAAGCAAAAATGGTCGATCTGACAGCGAATGATCTAGACGCTGCAACAAAAATCATCATGGGGTCTGCGCGCTCTATGGGCTATGAAGTGTTGGAGGGTTAGACATGGCGGGTAAACGTTATAAGGCGGCCATTGCTGGTCTCGACCGTGATGCAGAGGTTTCAGTTGTTGAGGCTGTTAAGACTGTAAAGAAAAACGCAACAGCGAAATTTGATGAGACCATCGAAATTGCGATGAACCTCAATGTTGATCCACGTCATGCGGATCAAATGGTTCGTGGTGTTTGCAACCTTCCAAATGGAACGGGTCGTTCCGTTCGCGTCGCTGTTTTTGCAAAAGATGCAAAAGCTGATGAGGCGCGTGCAGCTGGTGCCGATGTTGTTGGCGCTGAAGATTTGGCCGAGCAAATTCAAAATGGTGATATGCCATTTGAAAAAGTGATTGCCACGCCTGACATGATGCCACTTGTTGGGCGTCTGGGTAAAGTTCTTGGCCCAAAAGGTATGATGCCAAACCCAAAGGTTGGGACTGTCACGATGGATGTTGCCAAAGCTGTTGCTGACTCAAAAGGCGGCGCTGTTGAATTTCGTGTTGAAAAAGCTGGTGTTATTCACGCAGGTGTAGGAAAGGCCTCCTTCACAGAAGATAAGCTGGCTGAAAACGTTTCCGCATTTTTGAGCGCGATCCAAAAGGCGCGCCCATCAGGTGCAAAAGGCGTTTTCGTTAGAAAGATCGCATTGTCGTCCACAATGGGGCCGTCAGTGAAGATCGATACAGCTGAGATGTCTAACTAGCCATCTCAAATTAAGAATTTGGTGAAGGGTACATACCCTGCACCATATACCGTCATTGGCTTTGTCAATTTGGCTTTGTTGGTGACGGTCTGTCCAAGACCACCGGTGCGGATAATCTGATCTGCTTAATCTCCGGCGTAGACAGAATAAGACCGAATTTTTGCGAAGCCTTCAGGCTTCAATGGGTTTGGTTCGAGTTCTGGGACAGACAACCGCTCGCGGATATGTCTGGTAACAGGCTGATACGCGAGTATCTCGAGGACCTTTGCATGGTGTGAAGGTCCGTAACTAGGAGACCGCAAATGGACCGTTCTCAAAAAGAGATCGCCGTTAAAGAACTCGAAGAGATTTTTGATGGTGCAGGATCCGTGGTTATGACCGCTTATTCGGGCATGACTGTTGCGGAAATGACGGAATTACGCGCCAAGCTCAGAGAGCATGGGGCGAAAATCCGTGTTGTAAAAAACCGTTTGGCTAAGATCGCTCTGAAAGGGAAACCTTTTGAGGCGGCTTCTGAGAAATTCACCGGTCCTGTGGCAATTGCCTGGGCCGAGGATATGATCAGCGCGCCAAAAGTGGTGGTTGAATATGCTAAGGACTCGGATAATTTCGACGTCATTGGCGGATTCATGGGTGATGAAGTTCTCGATATCAATGGTGTTGTGACTCTCTCCAAATTGCCATCCCGCGAAGAGCTTATTTCTATGGCAGCTCAGCTATTGCTGGCACCTGCTACGAGCATCTCTTCTGCCCTCATGTCGCCAGCTCGCAATTTGTCGGGCGCTATCGCGACGATCGAGGAAAAGGCAACGGCGTAATTTACGACTTCATTCTCGCAAACTCGAACCTAATCGCCTCATTTTCGAGGCACAAACAAAGGAAACTACATCATGGCTGATGTGAAAAAACTCGCTGAACAGCTCGTCGGATTGACGATCCTTGAAGCAAAAGAACTAAATGACATCCTCAAAGATGAGTATGGCATTGAGCCAGCTGCAGCGGCAGTTGTTGCAGGCCCAGCTGCTGCCGGTGGCGGCGAAGAAGCGGCTGCAAAAGACGACTTTGATGTCATCTTGGCGTCTTTCGGTGGCAATAAAATTGCTGTCATCAAAGAAGTTCGCGGCATTACAGGTCTTGGCCTCAAAGAAGCCAAAGAGCTTGTCGAAGGCGCACCAAAAGCTGTCAAAGAAGGTGCTCCAAAGGCGGAAGCCGAAGAAATCAAAGAGAAACTCGAAGCCGCAGGCGCGACTGTCGAACTCAAATAGTCTCTTTGAGAGCAATGCGCGCTTGCGCATTGCAAAACAAATTCGGGCGGTACGTTTTTCGTGCCGCCCCTTCCTGCTTTCAAGCAGGGGAGGTTTTCTCGGGTTTATAATAGCTTGAGATAATCTCAAAAAAGCTTACGGGAAAGCTATATTCCCGGAGAAATTAAAGGGTTGGACGGTTTCAGTCGTGCACAGCTGAACCGATAAGGCCCTAAATTATAAAGGTTGTTTTGATGTCGCTTACATTCACAGGCAAAAAACGTATCCGCAAGAATTTTGGCCGTATCCCCGAAGTGGTGCGCATGCCAAATTTGATCGAGGTTCAAAAGTCATCCTATGATCAGTTTTTGCAAAAAAACATAGATCACGCTGATAGGCTTTCTGATGAAGGCATGAATGGTGTGTTTAACTCTGTTTTCCCTGTTCGTGATTTTTCTGATCGCGCCGTTTTGGAATATGTCTCATTCGTTTTTGAGAAACCGAAATTTGACGAAGAAGAATGTCAGCAGCGTGACATCACCTATGCAGCCCCTCTGAAAGTGAAAATGCGCCTTGTCGTATTTGACGTTGATGATGATACAGGATCGCGGTCTGTTAAAGATATCAAAGAGCAAGATGTCTATATGGGTGATATCCCACTTATGACCGCTAAAGGTACATTTATCGTCAATGGCACGGAACGTGTGATTGTATCGCAAATGCACCGGTCGCCCGGCGTCTTCTTTAGTCACGACAAGGGTAAGGGACATTCATCTGGAAAGTTCCTTTTCTCTGCGCGGATTATTCCATATCGCGGATCATGGCTCGATTTTGAATTTGATGCCAAAGATATCCTTCATGCCCGGATTGACCGTCGCCGGAAACTCCCTGCGACAACCATCCTTTACGCGCTTGGTATGTCGCGCGAAGATATTCTTCAGGAATATTATGAGAGCATCGAATTTTCACGCGAGAAAAAGAAAGATGGTTGGACACGTCCATTTAAGCCGGAAGGCTACCGCGGTGCGAAATTGCCGCGTGATCTTGTTGATGCAAAAACCGGCGAAGTTGTTGCGCCTGCAGGCCGCAAACTAACCAAACGCGGTGCCAAGAAATTAGTGGATGATGGTCTGAAATCCATCCTCATTTCAAATGAAGAAATGTCCGAGCGTTTCGCATCAGAAGACATTGTCAATTTCAATACGGGTCAGATTTACGCCGAAGCGGGTGATGAGCTGTCTCTTGAAATTATGGAACAAATTATTGAGGCGGAAATCCCAGAGATTGCTGTTCTAAATATCGACCACGTTAATGTTGGTCCTTATATCCGAAATACACTTGCTGCGGATAAGAACGACTCCCGCGAAGGCGCCTTGGTCGATATCTACCGCGTTATGCGCCCGGGTGAGCCGCCAACAGCCGAAGCTGCCGAGGATCTCTTTAACTCACTCTTCTTTGATGGTGAGCGCTATGATCTGTCAGCCGTTGGTCGTGTGAAAATGAACCTGCGTATGAATATGGAAGATGTTGGTGACGAAATTCGCGTCTTGCGTAAGGAAGATATCCTCAATGTTGTTGATACGCTGACCAAGCTTAAAGACGGCATTGGCCAGATTGACGATATTGACAATCTCGGCAATCGCCGCGTTCGCTCTGTAGGTGAGCTGATGCAAAACCAATACCGTATTGGATTACTCCGGATGGAGCGTGCGATCAAAGAACGTATGCAAAGCGTCGATATTGAAACGGTTATGCCGCATGATCTTATCAATGCAAAACCGGCTGCAGCCGTTGTGCGTGAATTCTTTGGATCATCACAGCTTTCACAATTTATGGACCAAACAAACCCGCTTTCAGAGATTACGCATAAACGTCGTCTTTCAGCGCTTGGGCCTGGTGGTCTGACACGCGAACGTGCTGGTTTTGAAGTACGTGACGTTCATCCAACCCATTATGGACGTATTTGTCCGATTGAGACCCCTGAAGGTCCAAATATTGGTTTGATCAACTCACTCGCGACCCATGCGCGCGTCAATAAATATGGATTTATTGAAAGCCCATATCGCAAGATTGCAGACGGCAAGCTGACAAGCGAAGTCGTTTATCTATCGGCCATGGAAGAAAGCCGTTACTCAGTTGCGCAGGCTAATGCCGCGATCAATGAAAATAATGAGCTGGCTGATGATTTCATCACTTGCCGCGTTAACGGCGAAGTGACCTTTGTACCGCGCGCAGATGTTGATTTCATCGACGTCTCGCCAAAACAGCTCGTCTCTGTTGCGGCGGCGCTTATCCCATTCCTAGAGAATGACGATGCGAACCGCGCTTTGATGGGATCAAACATGATGCGTCAGGCTGTGCCGCTTCTCAAGGCTGAAGCGCCTTTGGTCGGCACAGGCATGGAAAGTGTTGTGGCGCTTGATTCAGGTGCGACGGTTGCGGCCAAACGTGACGGTATTGTCGAGCAAGTTGATGCGCGCCGTATTGTTGTGCGTGCGACGAAAGAAAAGGATTTGAAAAAATCCGGTGTTGATATTTACAACCTACTTAAGTTCCAGCGCTCAAACCAATCTACGACGATCAACCAACGTCCACTTGTTAAAGTCGGTGATTTGATCAAGGAAGGCGATATTATTGCTGACGGTCCGTCGACAGATCTCGGCGAATTGGCTTTGGGTAAAAACGTCCTTGTGGCCTTTATGCCGTGGAATGGATATAACTTTGAGGACTCGATCCTGATATCTGAACGCATTGTGCGTGATGATGTTTATACGTCACTTCACATTGAAGAGTTTTCCATCATGGCCCGCGATACAAAGCTAGGGCCAGAAGAGATCACACGCGATATTCCAAATGTCGGTGAAGAAACGCTTCGTAATCTTGACGAAGCGGGTATCGTTGCTGTTGGCGCTGAAGTCCATGCAGGCGATATTCTTGTCGGTAAGGTCACGCCAAAAGGTGAGAGCCCAATGACACCGGAAGAAAAACTTCTACGTGCGATCTTTGGTGAGAAAGCGTCTGATGTTCGCGATACATCACTTAAACTCCCTCCGGGAGCCTCAGGTACGGTCGTCGAAGTTCGTGTCTTTAACCGTCATGGTGTCGATAAAGATGAGCGTGCGATCCAAATCGAACGTGAAGAAATCGAAGCTTTGGGTAAAGACCGTGATGATGAGCTAAAAATTCTTGAGCGCTCCATTTATGGATCTGTCGAGAAGACATTGCTTGGCAAGTCAGCCGTTTCTGGCCCGCGCGGCTTTAAGAAAGGCCCAATCACAAATGAGACACTCGGTGATATTCCGCGGTCCGATTGGTGGCGCATCGGTGTTGACGATGAGAAAACCATTTCCGAACTGGAAGCACTTAAAGAGCAATATGACAGCTCCAAAGGTCGTCTTGACGCACGCTTTGAAGATAAAGTCGATAAGCTGCAGCGCGGTGATGAACTTCCACCAGGTGTCATGAAAATGGTCAAAGTCTTTGTTGCCGTGAAGCGTAAGCTTCAACCTGGTGATAAGATGGCGGGTCGTCACGGCAATAAAGGTGTGATCTCCAAGATTAACCCAGTCGAAGATATGCCATTCCTCGAAGATGGTACGGCTGTTGATATCGTTTTGAACCCACTTGGCGTTCCATCTCGAATGAATGTTGGTCAAATCCTTGAAACCCATTTGGGTTGGGCCTGTGCTGGCGTTGGTCGTATGATCGATAATGCGCTTGAGGAATATCGCGCCGAAGGCAATATGGACGCGCTCAGAAAAACCGTTCAGCATGTTTACGGCGAAGAGGAAACACTCCCGAGCAAGAATGATGAAATCATCGAACTTGCCGGAAATGTCACACGCGGTGTTCCAATCGCGACGCCTGTCTTTGACGGCGCACGGGAACCGGACATCGTCAAAATGCTAGAAAAGGCTGGTCTACATAGTTCAGGTCAAATGACATTATTTGATGGTCGTACGGGTGAGCAATTTACGCGTCCTGTTACCGTCGGATATAAATATCTGCTCAAACTGCATCACTTGGTGGATGATAAAATCCATGCGCGTTCGATCGGACCATACTCTCTTGTTACGCAGCAGCCGCTGGGTGGTAAGGCGCAGTTTGGTGGTCAGCGCTTTGGTGAGATGGAAGTCTGGGCTCTCGAAGCTTATGGCGCCGCTTATACGCTGCAGGAAATGTTGACAGTCAAATCAGATGACGTGGCTGGCCGGACGAAAGTCTATGAGTCGATAGTTCGTGGCGATGATGCGTTTGAAGCCGGTATTCCGGAAAGCTTCAACGTTCTTGTCAAAGAAATTCGTTCACTCGGCCTGAATGTCGAATTGACAAATGGCTAATGCAAAAGGTCTCACAACCTATGTGAGACCTGACTAAAGAATATTTTGAGACCGAGCCAAACCCAGACGTGGGAATGGCAGGGTCAAATTGAAAGGAAGTACCATGAACCAAGAGGTCATGAACATCTTCAATCCCGCGCAAGAAGGTCCAACCTTTGACCGCATTAAAATTTCACTGGCGAGCCCGGAGAAAATCCTAAGCTGGTCTTTTGGTGAGATCAAAAAACCTGAGACCATCAATTACCGGACCTTTAAGCCCGAAAAAGATGGTCTGTTCTGTGCGCGTATCTTTGGCCCGGTCAAAGACTATGAATGTCTATGCGGCAAATATAAGCGCATGAAATATAAAGGCGTTGTGTGTGAAAAATGCGGCGTCGAAGTCACTGTTACACGCGTCCGTCGTGAGCGCATGGGTCATATCGAACTGGCTGCACCCGTTGCACATATTTGGTTCCTGAAGTCTCTGCCGTCGCGGATTTCAACCATGCTAAATATGACACTCAAAGAAGTCGAACGTGTGCTTTACTTTGAGAGCTATATCGTCACCGAGCCTGGATTGACATCACTGGGTGAGCGTCAGATCCTGTCTGAAGAAGAATATGTCGACGCCCAAGCCGAATTTGGTGAAGACAGTTTTACAGCTGGTATTGGCGCCGAAGCCGTTCGCGACATGCTGCAAAATCTTGATCTTGAAGCTGAGATTGAGCGCACACGGTTTGACATGACCGAAACAGGGTCTGAGCTAAAGCTTAAGAAACTGGCAAAGCGTTTGAAGCTTCTTGAGAGCTTTGTGACATCTGGCAACCGTCCTGAGTGGATGGTGCTCACAATTGTGCCCGTCATTCCACCAGAGCTTCGTCCACTTGTACCGCTAGATGGTGGTCGTTTTGCAACATCTGATTTGAATGATCTTTATCGCCGCGTGATTAACCGGAATAACCGCTTAAAGCGTCTGATCGAACTTCGTGCGCCAGATATTATCATCCGTAACGAAAAGCGTATGCTTCAAGAATCTGTTGACGCATTATTTGATAATGGTCGTCGGGGTCGTACAATTACGGGTGCAAATAAGCGTCCGCTGAAATCCATGTCTGACATGCTTAAAGGTAAGCAAGGCCGTTTCCGTCAAAACCTACTTGGTAAGCGTGTTGACTATTCTGGTCGTTCCGTGATCGTGGTTGGCCCTGAGCTAAAACTTCACGAATGTGGCTTGCCAAAGAAAATGGCACTCGAGCTGTTCAAACCCTTTATCTATGCGCGTCTTGACGCGAAGGGCTTATCTGGGACTGTTAAGCAATCCAAGAAATTGGTTGAAAAAGAACGTCCAGAAGTTTGGGATATTCTTGACGAAGTTATTCGTGAACATCCGGTTCTCTTAAACCGTGCGCCGACACTTCACAGACTTGGTATTCAGGCTTTTGAACCAAAACTAACGGAAGGCAAGGCGATCCGTCTTCACCCGCTTGTTTGTGCGGCCTTTAACGCCGACTTTGACGGTGACCAAATGGCGGTTCACGTTCCGCTTTCTATCGAAGCGCAACTCGAAGCGCGCGTCTTGATGATGTCGACAAATAATATTCTGTCACCAGCCAATGGTCGTCCGATCATTGTGCCGTCGCAAGATATTGTTTTGGGTCTTTATTACATGTCGCTTATGCGCGACGGCGAAAAAGGCGAAGGCATGATGTTTGCCGATATGGCCGAAGTCGAAGCCGCGCTTGATAACCGTCTTGTGTCTATTCATGCCAAGGTGAAAGGGCGTTTCCCTGTCACAGATGAAAATGGCGTGACGACAATGGAAGTTGCTGAGACAACGCCTGGTCGTTTGAAACTGGCTGAGTTTCTACCACGCCATCACCTAATCCCGTATTCAGTCGTCAATAAGATTTTGACGAAGAAAGAAATCGGGAAATTAATCGATATTGTTTATCGTCATGGTGGTCAAAAGGCGACGGTAATCTTTGCTGATAAGATGATGGGACTTGGGTTCCGCGAAGCGGCGAAAGCCGGCATCTCCTTTGGTAAGGATGACATGGTTATCCCAGATGCGAAATATACGCTTGTTGAGGAAACACAAAGCGCTGTGTCTGCCTTTGAACAACAATATGCAGATGGTCTGATCACCAAAGGTGAGAAATATAACAAGGTTGTGGACGCTTGGTCTAAATGTACTGACAAAGTGGCGGATGCCATGATGGATGAGGCTGCGAAAGATCGTAAGCTTATCAACTCAGTCTTCATGATGGCCGATTCTGGCGCGCGTGGGTCTAAGAACCAAATGAAACAGCTCGCGGGCATGCGCGGTCTTATGGCCAAGCCATCTGGTGAAATTATTGAAACTCCAATTACGGCGAACTTTAAAGAAGGTCTGACCGTGATGGATTACTTTAACTCCACCCATGGTGCGCGTAAGGGTCTGGCCGATACGGCTTTGAAAACCGCGAACTCTGGTTATCTGACACGTCGCCTCGTCGATGTGGCGCAAGACTGTATCGTTACCGAGCAGGATTGTGGAACAGAGCAGGGGATTGATCTCAAACCTGTTGTTGATGGTGGTGATGTTGTTGTGTCTCTTGGAGAACGCGCATTGGGCCGCACAACGGCCGAAGATCTTCATGATCCGCGGACAGGCGATCTCTTATATCCTGCCAATACCTATGTTGACGAAGACATCGCAGTCGAAATTGATGAGTCGGGTGCACAGAACCTACGCGTTCGTTCAGCGCTTACCTGTGAAACTGTCACCGGTATTTGTGCAACATGTTATGGACGCGATCTCGCACGCGGAACCAAGGTCAATATGGGTGAAGCCGTCGGTGTTATTGCGGCGCAGTCAATTGGTGAACCTGGTACACAGCTAACCATGCGGACCTTCCATATTGGCGGCACAGCGTCGGTTTCTGATAAGTCTGTGATTGAATCCTCAAATGAAGGTTTCATTAAATATGAACCCAAAGAGGTCATCAAAACAGACGTCAACTTTATTGCCAAAGCCCGTAAGCTTGAATTCCAAGTTGTCGATAAAGACGGCAAAGAACTGGAGACCCATAAGGTCGATTACGGTACACGAATGGCCCTTAAGGCTGGCGCCAAAGTTAAGCGTGGTGACCGTCTTGCTGAATGGGATCCATATGCGACGCCGATCATCACAGAAGTTGGCGGCACTGTTCGTCTACTTGATATTGTTGAAGGTGTGTCGGCTAAGGAAGAGACGGATGAAGAAACCGGTATCTCGTCTAAGGTTATTGTTGACTGGCGTGCCTCGTCTAAATCTGGTGATATTCAACCTGTCGCCGTGATCGAAGACGAAAATGGTGAGCCTGTTAAACTCGCCAATGGCAATATTGCACGCTATATGCTCGCTGTTGGTGCGATCTTGTCTGTCGAAGACGGTAAGACCGTAAAGCCAGGCGCTATCCTTGCACGTATCGCAAAAGGCGGCGCGACGCAGCGCGATATTACCGGTGGTCTTCCACGTGTGGCGGAGCTCTTTGAGGCACGTCGTCCAAAAGATGATGCGGTTATTGCCGATATTGATGGTAAGATCGAATTTACGCGTGATTACAAAAATAAGCGTAAGATCCAGATCACGCCAGAAGATGAAAATCTTGAGCCATCATCCTTCTTGATTGCCAAAGGTAAGCATATGCTCGTCCAAGATGGTGATATGGTCAAGAAAGGCGACTACCTCATTGATGGTAACCCGGCACCGCATGATATCCTAGCCATTATGGGTGTTGAAGCTTTGGCGGAATATCTCGTGGATGAAGTTCAAGGCGTGTATCGTCTGCAAGGCGTGCCGATTAATGACAAACATATTGAAGTGATTGTGCGTCAAATGCTTCAAAAAGTTGAAGTGACCGATCCAGGTGACACGACGCTTCTGCGCAATGAGCAAATGGATAAGATCGAGTTTAACAAGGTCAATGCAGCTCTATTTGAAAAAGATAAAAATGCAACGCCTGCTACGGCGACACCTGTTTTGCTTGGTATTACCAAAGCTTCGTTACAAACGCGCTCTTTCATCTCAGCAGCGTCCTTCCAGGAAACGACACGCGTTCTCACCGAAGCGTCCGTTCAAGGTAAAGAGGACATGCTTGAAGGTCTGAAAGAAAATGTCATTGTGGGACGTCTCATTCCAGCTGGTACCGGTAGTAACCTTCGGAAATATCAGAAGATTGCGAATGAACGGGATCAAAAATTCCTTGAAGAACGTGCCGCTGGTGCACAAACGCTTGAAGAATTCCCAAGTGA
>CAYTLJ010000080.1:0-12466 GCA_964438555.1 uncultured Algimonas sp. | reverse complement strand
ATGGTTAACTGATTCTTTATTTGACACTTTTATGACAATCTGTGTAATATATTTGTAAAATAAGAGGTGAAACCCGCATGATTGTATATAAATCGATGATATCAAGCTCTTTGGTCCAGCGCCAAAGGCCATTTTCTAAGCCCCTAACAGGCAAATCCATTTTGGCTATTGGTGGTCTCGCCATTGTCGCAATGGCCTGCTTAATCTTGGTGACAGGGTAAAACCCAATATTGATATGATAGGGCGGGTAATACGCTCTCTAACGCTTACATTATAATAGAACAGACGATTCCGATTGATCGTGATGGCGAGTCCATAGGCCTGTCATAAATCTGTCGTAAAAAATTATAGAAATCATCATAAAACTTCTAACTTGCTGTCACATTATGGGCGCATAGGCGGTCTCGCTTGTGAGGCTGGAATCAAATCGATTCTGGTAGAGAAGAGGTTAGACATGCAAAAAATTCTTAAGGGAGCGAGTGCGCCACTCGCTCTGACGTTCGCCCTAGTTTGTGCTGAGGCAGCTTACGCCCAAGATGGATTTACAATCAATGTAGGCGGCAGGTTGCACGTCGACTATGCCGTTGCTGACGCCGATGAAGCAGATTTTGATCTGAGCGCCTCTGCGCTTCGCCGTGGTCGTATCAAGGGATATGGCAATTTTGGTGAAGGTTTGAAATATAAGATCGAATTTAACACCAATTCATCGGGTGATATAAATCTCGAAGACGCCTATATTCAATGGACACCACAAAATAGCCCGTTGAGCTTTAAAGCGGGCCAGTTCAAAACCCAGAACTCGCTAGAAGAGGCCAATTCATCACTAGATGCCGCCCTGATTGAACGCGCAGCTTTGACAGATACGTTCCAATTGGATCGCCGCGCAGGTTTCGAAGTATCGACAAAGGGTGATAATTATCTCGTACAATTGGGAGCCTTCGGTCAAAATCTCGAAGAAATTGAAAATAATGGCAATGAGGGTTTCGCTTTTGCGGGTCGCGCTGTTTATAAATTAGATCTTGCAGATAAGAATTTGGTTCATTTTGGCGCCTCTTTCCGTCACCGCGATCAAAAAGACTCTTCGGATCTGCGTTACCGTCAGCGTCCATTTGTTGAAAATACAGGTCGTATCATTTCAACAGGTCGTATTGCCGATAGCGACACATTTTTCGGCGGTGAGCTGGCGGGGCAATTTGGTCAAGCTTGGGCCTCAGGCGAATATGTCGTTGTGAATGCCAATTGCTCGGATGACGCGCTTGTCTGTACGGAAGATCCGAGTTTTGATGGCTTTTCCATTGGGGGCGGCTATTTCTTTGGCGGACGCCGGAATTACTCGGTTGGTAAATTTAAGCGCCCGACAATTGATAATCCTGTCACAAAAGGTGGCTGGGGCGCGGTTTCAATCAATGCGCGATTTGATACGGTTGATTTGACTGATTCAGGCATTGATGGTGGTGATCTGGATACATTTGCTGTGGGCGCCAATTGGTGGCTGCACAAAAATGCCCGTATCCAATTTAACTATTTTAATGCGGACGCCACATTGTCTGGTCCATCCGTTGGACCAAGCCTAGGCTTAGAATCTGTCTTTGCGGCGTCTGTGACAGATGCGACCTTTAATGATGATTCCGTGTCTGGTTTTGTCACGCGTCTGCAGTTTGACTTTTAACTTATACACAGGGGAGCATGGCTCCCCTGTATGTCTTTGATATGTTCTTCAATGTATAAAAAACATTGTGGGTTTGAACGAAAAGGGAATGCTATGAAAAAATTACTTTTAGGTGGATTGGCGACAACGGCTCTGATCCTTGCGGCATGTGGTGGGGATGCGTCTACCTCTTCGACCTCGTCGAAATCTGATGCACCAAAAGCCAAGAAAGCGGCCGAGAAAGCAGAAATTCGGATTGTCGGGTCTTCGACAGTTTATCCATTTTCGACCAAGGTCGCGCAGGAATATAAAAATAAGACGGGTCAAAATGTTGTCGTCGAAGCGACAGGCTCTGGCGGCGGCCATAAATTATTCTGTGACGGTACGGCAGGTACAACACCGAGCATGACAAATTCGTCTCGTCGTCAAAAGAAAAGCGAATTTGACCTTTGCGGTTCTAACGGTGTGAGCGACATTATCGAAGTCAAAGTCGGATTTGATGGTATTGTTCTGGCGAATGCTCTGGACGGCACACAATTTGATTTGACCAGTAAGCAAATCTTCCAAGCTTTTGCCAAAGACGTCCCCACTAGCGATACAGATTGTACGCTAAAAGCTAATCCTTATCAGACGTGGGCCGAAATTGATTCAAGCTTGCCAGCGACAAATATCGAAGCTTATGGACCGCCCCCAACCTCTGGGACGCGTGACGCCTTTGTTGAGGTCGCGATGGAAGGCGGCGCCAAGAAATTTGCATGCCTAAGCGATATTCGCGGCAATGATAAAAAGGCTTTCGTGAAAATCGCACATAATATTCGTGAAGACGGCAAGTGGATTGACGCGGGTGAAAATGACAATGCGATTGTCAGCACTTTGGTCAATACGCCGACGGCTTTGGGCATTTTCGGATTTTCTTTCCTGGATCAAAATGGAGACAAGATCAAAGGCGCCAATGTTGATACAATCGAGCCGACCTTTGAAAATATCGCCTCAGGCGATTATGCAATTTCCCGTTCGCTGTTTTTCTATATCAAAAAGGCGCATGTGGCGGCCAATCCTGGCATTCAAGATTTTGCGCTGGAATTCACAGCGGATGAGGCTTGGGGACCGGGCGGATATCTAGAAGAGATTGGTCTTGTTCCACTTCCAGATGCAGAACGTGCAAAATATCGTTCAGCTGTGGAAAACCTGACATCTTATTCGCATTAAGCGACTTGCTATTATAGTGATCAGGCGGCTTAATGCCGCTTGAATCATATTAAGGATGGATAGGTGAATACGATCCTCGTCTTGGCTATCATTGTTGCTGCCTTAACGGCAGCTTCTTTCGTATTTGCCCGTCGTAAAGCCAGCGCACAATTCGCCGTGGGTGGAGCTGCGGAAAGACGACATTTTCACTCCCAGCCTGGCTATCACGGATGGTTCTCAGCCATTATCTCAGGTCTTGCGGCTTTTCTTGTCATGATTTTGGGCATGGTGATGGGCCTGGGGGTCCCCATTACTATAATCGGCATGATCCTGGTGGCGGTGATCGGGAGTTTCTTAGCCTCAACGCGCATTAGCCGAGACTTTCGGGCGCGCACCTATGTTGAATATTTTATCAAAGCTATTTTGGTCATGTGTTCAATGATTGCCGTCTTCACGACCATCGGGATTATCTTTTCGCTTCTCTTTGAAAGCCTGCGTTTTTTCAAAGAAGTGCCGTTCTTTGATTTTCTTTTTGGAACACAATGGTCTCCGCAAACCGCCTTAAGAGAAGACCAAGTTGGACAATCTGGTGCCTTTGGCGCTGTGCCTATCTTTACCGGTACGTTTTTGATTATGGCAATTGCGATTGCGGTTGCAGCGCCCATCGGATTAATGATCGCCATCTATCTGTCAGAATATGCCAATCGTCGCAGCCGGAAAATCATCAAGCCGGTGATTGAAATTCTCGCAGGCGTGCCAACGGTTGTGTACGGCTTTTTCGCGCTTCTGACGGTCGGACCTGCGATACGAAACATCGCCGAAAACATGGGATATTCCGTTCCAACCCAAAGCGCGATCACAGCCGGGTTGGTTATGGGGATTATGATTATCCCATTTGTGTCGTCTTTATCGAATGATGTGATCAATGCTGTACCGCAAACCATGCGGGATGGGTCTTATGCTTTGGGAGCCACCAAGTCAGAGACAATGACCAAAGTTGTATTTGCTGGGGCCCTGCCGGGCATTATCGGCGCGCTATTGCTCGCCGTGAGCCGCGCCATTGGTGAGACGATGATTGTTGTCCTCGCGGCTGGTCGTGCCGCCAATCTGACGGGTAACCCGTTTGAGTCTGTGACAACTGTGACGGTTCAAATTGTGGCCTTGCTGACAGGTGACCAAGAATTTGATAGCGCCAAAACTCTGGCCGCTTTCGCCTTGGGCCTGATGTTATTTATTATAACGCTCGTTCTTAATTTCATCGCGCTGATTATTGTTCGACGCTACCGTGCAAGGTATGACTGATGCAAAGCTCTAACTCCATTCATGCATCAGACCGCGCCTTAAAGCGGCTCAAAAAGCGCCACGCCAAAGAGAAGCGCTTTAAAGCCTTTGGTGTACTGGCGATATCCATCGCCGTTATGGCTTTGGTTTGGCTCCTATTTAGTGTCATTGGGTCTGGCTATAAGGCCTTTTTCCAACATGAAATGACGATGGAGGTCGAACTTACCGAATCCGTTTTAGATCCGACAGGCGCGCGCGACCCAGATGCACTTAGGAAAGCAAATTACCGAAAGATTATTCAAGACACGCTTTATGAGCGATTCCCAGACGTCACGGACCGCAAAGCCAAAGGTGAATTATTTAACGTTATCTCATCCTCGGGTGCGCCCAATCTTATCAGGCAAATGACCTATAATAATCCGGACCTGGTTGGACAGACCTTAACGATTAAGGTTCCAACCTCTGATGATGTCGACCAACTTCTCAAAGGCAATATCGACCGAGCCGTTCTACAAAAGCACAGAAAGGTCTCTGATCAACAAATCGCCTGGGTGGATCAATTGGTCGAAACGGGTGAAATAAAATCCGCTTTCAATATTCGCTTCTTTACAAGTCCAGATAGCCGCGACGCAGAGCTTGCTGGCATAGGCGGAGCGTTTATTGGCTCGCTGATGACGCTCTTTGTCACGGCGTGCCTTGCCATTCCGATTGGCATCGGCGCTGCGATCTGGCTGGATGAATTTGCACCCAAAAACCGCTTTGTTGATTTTATCGAGATCAATATCAATAATTTGGCGGCCGTGCCTTCGATTATTTTTGGTGTGTTGGGCCTCGCTATTTTCATCAACTTTTTTGGCATGCCGCGATCCGCGCCGCTTGTGGGCGGTCTGGTTTTGGGTCTGCGGGCTTTGCCAACCGTTATCATTGCAACCCGTGCGACCCTATTGGCGGTTCCGCAATCTATTCGTGACGGCGCCATGAGCGTTGGGGCGTCCCATGTGCAAGCGGTATTTCATCATAAGCTACCCCATGCCGGACCTGGTATTTTGACAGGCTCTATCATTGCCATGGCGCAAGCCTTGGGTGAAACGGCTCCGCTTTTGATGATCGGCATGGTGGCTTTCCTGACCGAAATACCAAAAGGTGTAACCGATTCTGCAACCGTTTTGCCGGTTCAGATCTTTATTTGGGCGGGGAATGCCGAGCGGGCCTGGGTCGAAAAAACATCGGCTGCTATTATCATATTGCTGTTGGTTCTGGTCTTGATTAATGGGTTTGCAATCTGGCTACGCAACCGTCTCGAGAAACGCTGGTAGGACGTCCATAAAGAGAAGATATATATGTCTCAGAAAAAGATAAAATTTACCTGCCGCGATGTCAGAGTCGCATATTCGGGCAAGGAAGCGTTGCACGGTGTCGATATCGATATTGAAGACCAGAGTGTGACAGCCTTTATCGGACCGTCTGGTTGCGGGAAATCTTCATTCTTGCGCGTCTTTAACCGGATGAATGATACAATTGCAGGCTGTACCGTTACGGGTGACGTCAGAATGGATGGGGAAGATATTTATGATCCAAGCCTTGATCCGGTATTACTGCGCGCACGCGTCGGCATGGTGTTTCAAAAACCTAATCCGTTCCCAAAGTCCATTTATGATAATGTCGCCTATGGCCCGCGTATTCATGGTCTTGCAAGTAACCGCACCGAGCTTGATGAAATTGTTACAAAAAGCCTGACGAGAGCGGGTCTTTGGGACGAGGTCAAAGACCGTTTAAAAGAGTCTGGCACAAGCCTGTCTGGCGGTCAGCAACAGCGCCTTGTTATTGCGCGTGCGATTGCCGTTAGCCCCGAAGTTATCTTGATGGATGAACCCGCATCTGCGCTGGATCCTATCGCGACGGCGCGGCTTGATGAACTGATCGATGAATTATCCAAGAAATTTTGTATTGTGATTGTGACCCATTCCATGGCGCAAGCGAAACGAATTTCGAATAAAACAGCGTTCTTCCATATGGGTAATTTGGTCGAATTTGATGAGACGTTGAAGATTTTCACCAACCCTCAAGATAGCCGTACCAATGACTATATTACGGGCCGAATTGGTTAGTGCATTTTGAGATAAGTCAAACCCAGACGAGTCTCAGAAATTGCACGCGTTTAAAAACTTAATTTACAACATCCCAAATCGACTTCTTCGTCTGATGTACCGCGCACAGACTCAATCAGCGAGTAGCAAATATTTTTGCCAATGCGCTGGGTTTTGACCAGACCACCATCGCGTAAAATGCGCAAATGATGGGACATCAAATTTTGTTCAATTGGAATTCTTTTCAAGAGGTCCGACACCGTCGCAGAGCCTCGCATTAATTCACGGACCACTTTCAGACGTGTCTCGTGGGAGAGGATACTTAGTTTTGAAACGCATTTTTCATTTATTGACATGATAAGTTCTTTTTTCGTCTAATTTTTATTCCCAGATATTCCTATTTCACGCGCGTCAAGACAGGCGGGCTTTGCGGCTTAAGGAAGGGGGTGAAATACCGCAAAACGCTTTCATTATTTTGCAGCGTTTTAAAGTGCTCCAAACTGCCTTGAGCTTTCAGGTCACCCTTTTCGATAAAGATAATATGATCGGCCAGGCGTCGCATTTGCTCCAAATCATGGGTGACGATGATAATTGAATAATCGCGTTTTAAGACTAACAACGCATCCTCGATTTTACGAACGGACATAGGGTCGAGCGACGCTGTCGGTTCATCGAGCAATAGTATTTTCGGTGTCATTGCAAGCACACGGGCCAAGCATAATCTTTGTTTTTGTCCCAAAGATAATTTACTGGCGCGCATATCAAGGCGGTCTTTTACCTCTTCCCAAAGTGCGGCTTGACGCAGGCATGTCTCCGCAATGTTGAGGCGCGCCGAGGCAGATAATTTTCTTTGTCGGTCCAGTCCAAAGGTCACATTTTTCAAAATGGATGTGTTGAAAACGCATGCACTTTGGAAAACCATTCCGACCGTTTTTCTAAGTTCTTCTACATGTTCAAATCCGTCAGAGATATCCGTGCCAAATACATTGATTTGACCCGTTTCTTTATATTGCGGCGTTAGACGTCCAATCTGATTAAAGCTACGAAGAAGGGTGGATTTTCCCCCGCCTGACGGGCCGACAATGGCTGTAATTCCATTGCGTGGAATTTGAGCATTAATATCGCTCAAGATTGGATGGCCACCAATTGATATATTTAAATTCTTGGTCGCAATGGCATCCGGATGGAGTGACGCATCAACGTCCAAATTGAAGGATTGAATTGTCATAGTGACAACTCCTTTCGTCGAAGAATTCGCAATGTCTGACCCGCTAGGCTGAAGCCCATAACGATCAGAATAAGAACAAGCGCTGCGCCCCAGGCATTTGCAACGGCCTCTGGATTTGTGGCCTGTTGCGCGAGCGCTAATATATGTGTTGGTAAGGTTGAAACGGGCTCATGTAAGGCGCTCGGAAACCCAACGCCTGAAAAAGCGGTTGCGACAAACATGATAGGCGCCGTTTCGCCCACCGCTCTGGCAAGGCCAATCAAAAGACCCGTCACAGTCCCATGAAAGCTCTGTGGAATAAGAATATGCGTAAAGGTCTGGCTTTGGGTAAAGCCAAGGGAATATCCATTTTCGCGGTAAATTGAGGGGATAGCATTTAAGCTTTGATAGCTTGCCAGCGTGACAGTCGGAAGCATCATAAAGGCAAGAATAATAGAGCCAACAAACCAGCTTATGCCTGTCCCTAAAATTGTTACAAAAAAGACCAAGCCAAAAATTCCGAAGGTAATAGAGGGTACGGTATTCAGCGTAAGTAAGATTGTTTTTGCGGCGCGTCTCGCGCGCGCGGATTTGATGATTTCGCTCATATATAGAGCTAATCCGAGTGAGACTGGCAAAACTAAAAGACCTGCTATTACGACCATTAATAGACTGCCAATGATCTGGTCAGAAATGCCGCCTGACGCGCCAAAACTTCGCGAGCTTTGCGTCAGAAAATCAAGATTTATTGCGCCTGCACCTTTGACAATAATCAGGCCTAAAAGGCTCAGTAAGGTGAGCGTCGCAAGGCCAAGCGCCGACAGGGCGAGGACCGCAAAAAACCGGGATTTGAAGGACCTAGTTATCAAGGCGCACCTCGCCTTTGCGGATCATAAATTGCGCCATTAACGTCATGACAAGACCAACTAAAACCAAGAGGAGGGCCAGGAAAATCAGGGCCTGAAAATGCGGCGACCCAAAGGCTGATTCTGAAACTTCGCGCCCTAATTTTGACGTGATGGTTTGTCCTGGTGACAGGACATTTGTAAAAGGTGTTGGAATACGGTCAATCGATCCAATCACCAACATAACCGCCATGGTTTCACCTAGGGCGCGACCGAGGGCCAAGAGTATAGCGCCGATAATATCGGTTTTCGCGATAGGCCATAAAACATCTTTGATGATCTCAAATTTAAACAGCCCAAGTCCCGCGCTGGTTTCTCTGTAATGATCTGGAATATTGTAAAGCGCGTCTTCGCTCAGGGTGATAATGGTCGGCAGGATCATAATTGCCAGCAAGACACCGCCTGCGAGAATCGTCCGCCCAGATTGCAATTCGAAATTATCAGCCAGAAAAGGGGCGAGTACTGCGATACCAATCAGCCCGTAAATGATCGACGGAATACCCGCGAGCAGTTCCAAAAGACCTTTAATTTGAATGCGAAATTGCCGCGGAAGATATTCTGATATGGCAATAGCGCATAAGGTTCCAATGGGTGTCGCCAATAAGACGGCAATCAAGGCGACAATAAATGTGCCGTAAAGCATGGGTAAAATGCCAAATTTATTTTGCGCGGGGTGCCATTCAAACGAAAAAAGGCCAAGGCCTTCACGCAAAAGGGCAGGTGTGCCATTTCCGACTAATATTGAAATAAGTGCAAAAACCATGACGAAGCTGATCGTTAGGCTCGCATAGATTAGACCACTAGACAGATTTAGAGAGCGCCGTCGCCTAGAAAAGGACATTTGCGACGCGAAGGCCATGATTTAGATTTGTCCTGCCAATGCGATATAGCCCGTATCTTCGACAATTTTTTGTCCGGCTGGTGTTTTGAGGTATTTGATAAATTCAGCAGCAGCTGGGGCTGTGCCGTCGCGTGTTACGACAATCAAGTCTCTGACGATTGGAAAGCTTCCATTGACAACATTTTCTAAGGTGGGGTCGATCGATTTGCCATTCTCTAAAACCAGTCCAAGCCCTTTTACATCTTCATCTAGCCAAGCAATAGAGAGCATTCCGATGGCAGAGTCACTTTGGGTGAGGGCTGTTTGTTCTTCATTGTTTGACCCAAGGATCAGATCTGCGCCTTTTGCAATCTCGTCTTTATCGCCGAGAATATAATTCATGAAAACCTGCCGCGTTCCACGTGAGGCTTCTTTGTCAATCACAAGAATGTCGCGATCTGGACCACCTAGGGCAGACCAATTGGTAATCTCGCCGCGGTAAATAGCGGCGATATCGTCTCGTGTGAGAGATGTTATGCCTGCGTCATATATCTCAGATGAAATTACTGGGATAACAGCGTCGCGTCCTATTTTGTGAACTGTAAAATTTATGTCTGAATATTGCGCATATTCTGTCTCGCGAATATCTCGCGACATCATACCAATATCGATCTGGCCGCGTCCTAATTGGCTGATGCCAACACCAGATCCACCAGAATTTACGACCAATTGAACCTCAGGCATTTGGCTTTGATAGGCCTCAGCCGCATTTGCAATAATCGGTAAAACCGTAGAAGATCCTGCAATCGAAACCGTATCACCTTTAGACGAGGCGCCACAGGCGGATAGGGCCAGAACGGCGATTGAGGGAATAATTTTTGAAAGCTTAAAAAGGGCCATCTCTCACTCATATTAAACATATCAATAGTTTTTGATATCAAATGTCTTTGATGCGTTTAGATTGAAAAGGCAATTCATTCTAATGTTAAGTTTGGTCACGTTAGCGTTATGACCTGTGGGCCGTTTTGACCTGCGGGGTTAGTTAAAGCTATCCATCCGCGTCTGATCCATCAGATATGGCTGATCCGTCAGATTGAGCGTCTTAAAGCGTAAAAATAGCAAGGATACTAATAACGTCTGATCTCAAAATCGTGAGGAGACTTGCGCCTAGGATTTGAGGTGTTGAGCCGGGGGCGCTCTGCCGCTAAGGCCGACCCATGTTCACCCGCGACGAATTTTTGAATAAAATGCATATCGAGGCCCTCGACACATTATTGTTTCGCGGGGAAGCTTTGCAAATGGGATTGCCACGTGTCTTTGGGGGACAGGTCTTGGGGCAGGCGTTAAACGCTGCTGTGCGCACAGTTGAGCCAGAGCGCAAACCGCATTCCCTTCATGGATATTTTTTGCGGCCAGGTGATCTGAGCCGACCCATTATATACGAAGTTGATCCCATTCGAAATGGACGAAGTTTCTCGACACGGCGTGTTGTTGGAAAACAGCGCGGTGAGGCTATTTTCAATGCCTCGATTAGCTTCCAGGTTGTCGAAAAAGGCTATAGTCACAGTTTCGATTTTCCAGATAATGTCCAACATTATAGTGAGTTGCCAAATGATTGGGAGCGGGCGCCAGAGATTGCCAAATTGATGGGCGTTTCAACCGATCAATTTCGAAGCTATTACCTAAAATTTGACCCTGATATTATGGACCTGCGTACACCGGGACTAGAGACCGTTGTGATGCCGGGCGAATATGAACCGCGTTTTGGATTTTGGTTCCGCTTTAATGACGCGATTGGCGATGATCCGATAACGCACCGTACCTTACTGGCCTTTATTTCCGATAAGGCCTTGATGGGCACGGCGCTCAGACCTCATGGGGTGAATTTCAGAACCCATAAAATAATAGGCGCAAGCTTGGATCACGCCATGTGGTTTCATGAGGAAATTCGCGTCAATCAATGGATTTACTATCATCTGGATAGTCCGCGCTCTGCGCGGTCTCGCGGATTTAATCGCGGGAGCTTCTATTCTGAGGATGGGCGTTTGATTTGTTCAACGGCCCAAGAAGGTTTAATCCGCGTGATCGGAGAAAGAGAAGACTAAACGGGAATGCCTTAAACTGTGCGTCTGTCTCTCGCCGCCGCATAGGCATGACAGTCTGTGCTGTGATCATTGATCTGACCAACAGCCTGCATAAAGGCATAGCAAATGACAGGGCCGACAAATTTAAAGCCTCGTTTTTTGAGGTCTTTTGACATGGCCTCAGATTCTTTAGATTTCACCGGGGCGTCTTTGAATTTTTTCCATTTATTTTGAATAGGCACACCGCCTACAAAATCCCAAAGATAGTCTGAAAACTCTATACCACCTGAGCGCATATCCAGATAGCATTTTGCATTGTGAATCGCGGCTTCGATTTTTAGCTTAGAGCGGATAATGCCCGCATTCCCCAGGAGCCGCGCGCGGTCCGCATCTGTGTAATGGGCAATAATATCTGGATCAAACCCGTCATAAGCGGCCAAGAGATTATCGCGCTTGCGTAAAATTGTGATCCAAGACAGGCCGGCTTGTTGGCCGTCTTGAATAAGTTTTGAAAAAAGCGCTTTAGACTCGCGAATAGGGCGACCCCATTCCGTATCGTGATAATAGCAATACAGCTTATCATCAGGCGGGACCCAACCACATCGCGTGATATCTAAATGTTCATAGTCGTCAGGGACTTGGGTTATGCGGTTCATAATGTTTTGATCATCCCAATATTGCACCGGTCATAAATGGGGTGCTTGCCTTCATGATTAACAACCCAGCCATTGCGCTTATAAAGGCGAAGGGCGGCGGCGTTTTTTGTATTCGATAGTAAAAAGAGTTCCTTTAGGCCAAGCTCATCCCGAGCATAATCTTGGAGTGTGGTCACAAGTTCTTGCCCAATGCCGCGACCTTGAAACTTTGGATCGACCGCCATTTTGGTTAGCTCATAGCGGCCATCCTCATGTTTCTTGAGCGCACAGGCTCCGGCGACTTCATCGTCAATATGCACAGAGAAAACTGAATTTCCATTTTGCGTATAGATTTCGGGATGCGCGACCATAAGCTTGTCGCTTTCTTCAAGGTAATGTAAATCTTCGATCCAAGCCGCATTAAGGGCGGCAAAGCGAGGTAGGGCGCTTTCATCATTGCGGCGAATATCCATAAAGTCGTTTTGGCTTACAGACATCGGTGAAATCAAGCGGCTTTTAGAAATTTAGGTTCATTAATTATGCTAAGGCCTACATAATTAATGACCGCTTTTCCTTCGAAAGCGCAGCGCTAACCGAACGGCTTAAAACGC
>CAYTLJ010000079.1:0-12497 GCA_964438555.1 uncultured Algimonas sp. | reverse complement strand
TCACCCCACCTGCTCGGACAATTGTTTTACAATATCGAGGATCTGCATATCAATCACACCGTCTATTCGCGCGGGGCGGTAACGTCTTTGCAGAGCTCGTATAACGGCAACCGTTTCCGCGTCCATCTCACCCGTGACCGAAATTCCATATCCAATTTCAGCTAGGCCGCGTTGCAGGACAGATATGCCGCGATCACGGTCCCCTGGCTCAAATAAAATACGGTCATCATCATTTAGCTCTCCCGGCCATAACCCGATACCTGCCGCCGCCAGGCTGGCCCATGGGAAATGCTCGCCTGGGTCTTCCTTGCGCCCTGGCGCAATATCGGAATGGCCTACAATATTGCGGGGTTTGATTTCATGTCTGTCTATGATCTCTTTGCAAAGTTTGATCAGCGCCAGGATTTGCGCATCCTTATAAGGTGGCAGGCTTCCATCTGGCAGCGGAACATTATGGCCGCCATTGACAATTTCAATCCCAATGGAGGCCGAATTTACATCTGTAATCCCGTTCCACTCACTGACGCCTGCATGCCAAGCGCGATGATCTTCGTCGACTAAAGTTTCAATTTTACCATCTTCATGAAGGACGTAATGTGCGCTAACTTGCGCCGCCTCATCGCATAATCGCGCACATGCCGCCTCACCTGTTTCCATTCCCGTATAATGGAGCACTAATAGTGAGATCGGTAATTTCCGGTCATTAAAATTGGGACTTTTCATCTCGGATATTTTTCGTCCATTTGGCGTAAGCCTTCAACCAGCATTTCACGTAAAACCGATTCATCGACATCGCTGAGGCGCTTTATATAGAGGCAAGCTTTGCCGATCTTATGTTTACCCAGACGTGCGAGTTGATCAGAAAAATCCTGATAGCCCGGCATAATATAGATTGAGATATTTTGTGCGCGGTTGGCAAAACCTAGCCGCAAGGAATCGCCTTCGCGCCCCGATGCATATTTATAGTGATAGTCGCCAAACCCGACAATGCCACTTGAAAGTTTTGAGCCCCAGATTTTTGGGGCTTCACCGACAATTTCCAGCATCATATCGTGAAGTTTTTGGCAATCAGCCTGTCTTTGCGGATCTGAAATTTGGTCCAGATAATCCGCGACTTTTAGCCCAGCGGGTACGGTTTTATTGGCCATGTCACTCCCCTTCCTTTTGCGGCTTTGCATCCGATTGTCCTCGGCTTGCAATATACCATACGCAGGGGAGGATCAAAACCGCGCCCACAATGTAACGCGGATAAAGGGTTTCATTCAATAGGGTGACACCCATAAGAGTTGCAAAGACCGTAATCATGATTGTTAAAGGCACAACGCGGTTTACGGGATAGCTCTGAATTAATCTAAAATATTGTCCGTGTGAAAAGACGGACACACACATAGCGGCATAGGCTGCGGTAATTAACAATGGCCATTTATCCTCTTGCCAGGCCTTGGCTTGATCTGTTTCAAATAAAAATGACATGGCGGCACAGAAGATTAAAATCATCACCGCCGTCCAAGCGACATAGACGCGCCAATCCACATCTGGGACACGCCGCATAATAACTGTCCCGATAGCCATCGCACTATAAGCGCCCAAAACATAAAGCAGACCTATATCAAGGCTCAGCGCATTCGGCTCATAGATCATAATTACGACACCCAATAAGGCGCCCGTAATGGCTAGGCTTTGCGCCGTCGTCACCCGTTCCTTGAGCCAGATGACAGAGAAAAGCGTCGCCAGAGGTATTAAGGCTTGGGACAGGATTGACGCGCCAGAAGCCGTCGCGGTTTCCAAACCTGTATAAAGAAGACCTAAATGTATGGGTCCCACACAAAGACCCACGATCAACATTCTAAAAAATCCGTTTGGCAGAGGTTTAAACAAGAAAACCCCCATCACAATCAAGACGAAAACGGCACGCACGGCTGCTAAGAGAAAGGGGCTAATCGCGGTTCCATTCAAGGCCCAAGCTGCAATGACAAAACTGCCGGCCCAACCGACACAGCACAGCATTAATATCCAAAAATCAAAAGCCCGCATGGGGCGGGCTTAACAAGGCGTATGAGGATTTAAAGCTTTAAATGCGGCTTATGCCAAACGCGCTAATCATCAACGGACCAGCCTTGCGGCGTATAATGCGCATCGACAACCGGCCCGTCTTTAGCCGAGGGTTGGTTTGCGCGGGCCTGTCTGTCACCACGCTGAGCTTCCATATCTTTGCGCATTTGCTCAAATTGGGCACGCGGGCCAAAAGGTCGCCCTGTAATCTTGGCCTTCGTCCAGAAAAACGCAAAGACAAGAAATCCAATAACTGCAATCCCTGCGACAACGAAAACTGCGAATGCGGCAGAGAAAACCAACATAAACAAACCGCCAATGGCGGCGACCGTTAAAAAAGCGGCACGAGCTATCGTTGAGAAAAATCCGGGTCTGCGACCCTGTATGTAACCGGACTGAGTCATATTCCTCTATGTCGTAGGAGAAGTCGCTCTCGTCAAGACCCTTTTTATGTCAAATTCGCAAGGGTTGCCTAGATTTGCGCGCCTCAAGGATTTGAGAATAGGCGCGGTTGATAATCGCCATTTTATGGGTCGCAAGACCCTGCATTTCACGCGGCAATCCTCGTGCAACAAGCCGGTCGGGGTGATTGGCCGCTGCCTGACGGCGATAAGCGCGTTTAAGACCGTCATCCGAAATATCAGGATCCACCCCTAATATGAGGTAGGGATCATCAGCGTCCCGACCCAAATGGGAATTTCGAATACGTCTATATTCCCGGTCAGAAAATCCAAAAACATCCGAGACTGTCCTGAGGTAATCGGCCTCTTCATCAGTCACAATACCGTCGGCTAGGGCGATATGGAACAACCCATCCATGACGTCCTCAAGAAGGGCGGGTTGAGCGCGAAAGGCCTTGGCAACAATGCGCGCATAACGTTCATAGCCAAGTGTTGTTTGACGCGCGAGATTAAAGAAGCGGCCAATTGTGGCTTCGGTCTTGGCATCGGCGCGAAAGACTTGGCGGAAGGCCAGAACATCTTCTTCGCGGACTTGGCCGTCTGCTTTGGCCATTTTCGCCCCCAGCGCGACCATAGCAGCAACAAGCTTGGCTTGATCAACACGCGAAGGTCGGCCCGCACCATCATCAGATGAAGACGGCGGACCAAAGAGGCGCGCGGCGGCGCCAGAGATATTTGTCCAAATACTCACCGCGGGCGACCTATCCCGACTCGCCCCTATTTGTCATGGATTTACTTCGCAATAGCTGCGCGCAAATACAGGCTTCCCGTATAAACAGAAAGGGTGGCAGCAATCCATAATAACACAAGGCCGATTGTCTTGGCCAAAGCCGTTATAGATGACACGGCATCATCAATTGGAAGGGCCGCTCCACCAAACACCCAAATGATAAGCGCTGCAATCGCGGCCATTTCACAGGCCGTTTTCCATTTGGCCAGTTTCGTCGGCGGCATAACCCGACCTGTCAGAGCCGCATGTTCGCGCGCGCCTGAAACCAAGATATCTCTAAAGATGATCGCTATGGCGGGGGTCATTAATATCCATGCGCCCTTGGCGACAATCATAAGCGCGATAAGACAACCAGCCACCAGCAATTTATCGGCAATAGGGTCGATCATGCGACCAAAGCCGGATTCGACTTTCCAACGCCTGGCTAAAAACCCGTCCAACCAATCGGTTGCAATCGCCACTGCAAAAAGTCCGCCTAATATCGGAAAGCTCGCAAATGTACTTTGCTGCCGCAGACCCAAAGATAAAATCGCGATGATCAAAATCGGGATGACGAGTATGCGGCCAATGGTCAGCGCATTGGGTATCCACCAAAGCGAATGACGCTGCGTGGGTTTATCGAGCGTTGTATCATTCATTCTGACACGTCATCCAGCAAGGTCTCATCCAGTTTTGTTCGCAAGAGGATGACCCCGGTAATGATAGATAAAATTGCGGCGACCCAGATCGCGATTGTTCCCAGGAGCCAAATTAATGGCGAGGTTGACGCTAATACAGCCTCAACATTATCTGTTCCTGCCCGTATCTGGTCAATCCAGCTTTGCAGCCATGGAGAGGCAATAAGTAAGCATGTACCCAACATTGCAAATCCAGATTTTGCATTGGATAATAAGGTGTTCGGCCAGATATAGCGCGTGAGTTCATAGCCTTTTACAAGCCCGACAATGACCTCACGCAGGATCAAAACCGCGACGGGAACCGTAATCGTCCAGGTTAAAATACCCGCTCGGTTAAGAACAAATAAGAGAGCCGCCAATGTTCCAATGACCAAGACCGTATCGGCAACATCATCGAGATAGCCATATTTTCGATAGGCTGATTGCTCATTCCCACCCAAAAAATCATCAAATATATCTGTGAGGGCTGCGATGAAGAAAAGCGCCGAGGATAATACCGCCAAGTTCAAATTAATCCCGCCTTGCTCGACAGGTTGCCACCCCTTCCAGATCAAAAACACAATAAGCGGCACCAGTAATATGCGCAAACATGTAAGCGCGTCAGCAAAGGCGCCGCTTGTCTCTTCGGGCGTATCCATGACGTCGTCTATTTCGACACCCTCTTCATTCGTTGAAGTAGTCATGTATTGTCTGAGCCAGCTTTTGACTGACCCCCTCTACTAGTGCCAAATCATCGACCGTGGCGCCCTTAACGGCTTTGGCAGATCCAAAATGACTCAATAAGGCTTTTTTGCGCCCAGGACCGATGCCGTCAATCCCATCAAGTGGATTTGTTTGCATTGATTTTTTTCGTCGTGCGCGATGTGTCCCAATCGCAAAACGGTGAGCTTCGTCTCTCAACCGTTGCAAAAAATAGAGCGCGGGCGTTCGCATGGGCAATGTAAATGGATCGCGCCCATTCATATAAAAGGTCTCACGTCCAGCATTGCGGTCGGGTCCCTTGGCAATCGCGACGAGTGTTATTCGCCCCAGAACATTTAGGTTTTCTAGCGTCTCAGTCACGGCTGAGAGTTGCCCCTTGCCGCCATCAATAATCACCAGATCCGGCCATTCCAATTTTGGGTCCTTGCTCAAACGCGCAAAGCGTCTTTGTAAGACTTCGCGCATCATGCCAAAATCATCGCCCGGCGTGATCTCAGAATCTTTGATATTAAAGGTGCGGTAATCGCGTTTTTGAAATCCCTCCATACCCGCGACAATAAAGGCGCCAATCGCATGTTGTCCTTGAATATGACTATTATCATAAACCTCCACCCGCTGCGGAATGTCCTCCATACCAAAAAGATCTTGTACGTCGCTCAAGAGTTTGATTTGGGCACTTGTTTCAGCGAGTTTCCGGCCCAAGGCTTCTTCCGCATTCTTGACGGCTTGCGATATAATTTTTTTCTTCTCGCCGCGCTGCGGGATCAAAATGTCTACATTTCGACCTGCACGCTCAGACAGGGCGTCTTTTAATAATTCATGCGCCTCTATGTCATGTGACAATAAAATCTGCTTAGGGATCGGCTTATTCGTATAAAACTGTGCGAGAAAGGCGCCAAAAATCTGTTCAACTGGGTCATCATTTGAATGCCTTGGAAAATAGGCATTGGTCCCCCAATTCTGGCCGGCCCTGAAAAAGAAGACCTGAATACAGCTTTGCCCACCCGCATTATAAATCCCAAAGACATCAGCATGGGTAAAGGTTTTGGGGTTCACATTGGCCGCGCCCGACTTGGTTGAGACCTCGGCCATGGCGCGCAAGCGGTCTCGGTATTCGGCCGCCTTTTCAAATTGCATGGCCTTGGACGCCACGTCCATTTGACCTTGTAGACGTTTGCGCAGCTTATCCGATTTGCCTTGCAGAAAATCTTCAGCATCCCCGATCAACCCCCCATAATCACCTAGCGAAATTTCACCCGTACAGGGCGCGGCGCAGCGTTTGATCTGAAATTGCAAACAGGGGCGCGTGCGCGCCTCATAATAGCTATCTGAGCAATTTCTGAGCTTAAAGGCACGTTGCAACGTATCGAGGGTTCGGTTGACAGCGCCCGCACTGGCAAAGGGACCGTAATAATCGCCTTTGATTTTTCGTGCCCCGCGATGTTTCGTCACTTGTGCTGCTGGATGGTTTTTACGCACCAAAATATAGGGGAAGCTTTTATCATCGCGCAGTAAGATATTATAGCGCGGTTTCAGCCGCTTAATAAGCGAGGCTTCGAGGATCAGTGCCTCTGTCTCGCTCTCCGTTATAACAAATTCCATAGCCGTTGTGGCGCGGATCATACGCTGAATGCGTGTGGCGTGCCGCTTATAAGAACTATAGGCATTGACCCGTTTTTTCAGGTTTTTAGCTTTGCCCACATAGAGCACCGACCCAAATTCATCAAACATGCGATAGACGCCGGGCTTGCCGGGCAATCGTTTCACATAGTCCGATATAAGATCAGGACCTTGTTTTGGTTTTAGAGGTTTCGACTCAGCGGACACAATTAGCTATTAGGCCGAGTTGTCCTCATGGGCAAATTTTTGAAAAATATCTAAGGGCACACGTTCTAAAGCCATTTGATGGGTGGCGTCTAATACGACCTGAGGCGCCTTGCCCGCCGCATGGGCTTCTTTCCAGCGTTCCAAACACAGGCACCAGCGGTCGCCGGGTTTAAGGCCAGGAAAATTATATTCAGGCCGCGGCGTCGAGAGATCATTACCGCGCGATTTGGAAAAGGCCAAAAATGCCTCTGTCATAATCGCGCAAACGAGATGGCGCCCCTGATCAGCGGCTTGTGTTTCGCAACAGCCATCGCGAAACCACCCTGTAACGGGATCAAGCGAGCATGTCTGAAGCGGAGACCCTAAAACATTCAAGCTATTGCGTTTTGTGCTCATCTGGTTTTCACAATTTCGACACCTGCCACATCCGCTTTTAACAGAGCTTGCGGCTTGGCAATCCGAACTGCCACAGATTGGACGCGCTTATCCGCCTCTAAGGCCCAAATCGCGATACGTTCAGCCAATGTCTCAACCAGTTGAACATGGGCTTCTTGGGCAATCTCCTCGCATTTCTGCGCGACTAAACCATAATCCAATGTCTCGGCCAGACGGTCCTGTTTTGGCAAGGCCATATCCGCCATATCTAACTCTACATCAATAATGATGGGTTGGGTGGATTCATATTCATGCGGATGCACACCTATACTGGCTTGTATAGACAGGCCTTTCACAAAAATACGGGTTGAGACCGGTAGGGTCTTGCGGGAGCGAAAGCGTTGAAACATTGTTTTTCGATCACTCATGATGATCTCCACCAAATAAAAGATCTGGCGTTTGCCAGTTCAGATGCTGTCCGCCATCAACCGCGATCATCTGACCGGTTACGGCCTTTGCGCTCAGAAGATAGCGAATAGCGTGTAATATTGTGTCTGGCGGGCTACCCTCACCTAAAAGCGTCGACTTGGCTTCAGCTGAAAATTCGCCATCTTCTTGCACGGTATTTTCAAGCGTTGGACCGGGCCCCACGCCATTTACGCGAATGTTGGGTGCAAAACTTTGGGCCATGGTTTTCGTCGCCCAATAGAGTCCAGCTTTGGCGATTGAATAGGTGAAAAATTGTGGATTGGGTTTTAAAACCCTTTGATCAATCATATTAATGATCGCCCCGCCTTCACTGGCTTGTGCAGCAAAATCTGCGCTAAGGCGTAAGGGGGCATCCAGATTGACGGCGCGGTGATAATCCCAGCTTGCCGAGCTATAATTATCAGCCCGATCAGCAGTAAAGGTCGAGGCATTGTTAATCAGGGCTTGTAAGGGGCGGCCACAGCGCTCGATCAATGTATTTAGATCATCTGGCACTGATAGATTGCCTTTGACGATAGAGGCTGATCCACCACGCGCGATAATCCCATCCGCCATATCTTTGGCGCGGGATTCACTCCGAAAATAGTGAATACAGACATGCCAGCCATCTTCGCCCAAGCCTTTGGCAAGATAGGCGCCTAGGCGCGCGCCCGCACCCGTTATCAAGACCGACTTATCCATGTACCCGCGCGCGCTCACCGCAACTGGGTCGCCCGACTTCGACGCATGACAAGCCAGGAAGTTTCGGCGCAAGCCGCTCAAATATCCAGGCTGCGATTTGCTCAAGGGCGGGTTGGGCTAATCCCTCAACCTCATTGAGCAAAGCATGATCTAAAGGCTTTATCACCTCTTGAATAATTTGATCGATTTTCCAGAGGTCACGGATCCACCCTTTTTCGACTTGGGTGTCACCGGAAATCGTCACCATGCCTTTGAAACTATGTCCATGCACTTTCTTAAACAGATCATTGGCATCCGCATGTCCGAAAAAATGCGCTGCCTCAAATTGGAAATCTTTTTCGATCTCGAACCGCATGACGGATCACATCATTCGCGCCGCAATGGCGAGAAGATAAAGGATATATCCAACAGTGAAGATAATACCTGTTTTCCGTCCGATTGGCTGGCGGGTGGCAATAAAGACAAATAGGACAATTGCCGCAACCAACATGACCCAGAAGTCAAAGACTTTGAGCGTATTATCGACCAAGACTGGGCCAGCCATAGCGGAGGCGCCCATAACCGCAAAAATGTTAAATACGTTTGAGCCTAATACGCCACCAATTGCGACTTCTGGATGACCGCGCCACGTTGCGATTATCACGGTCGCGATCTCAGGCAAAGACGTTCCAATCGCGACAATGGTCAGACCAATAATCGTATTAGACACGCCAAATTCGCGCGCAATAAATTCGGCATTATCAACAATCAAGGATCCGCCAGCCACTAAACCAACCAAACCAAAGACGAGAAATAAGGCGGACTTCCAGACATTCATGGGCAATCCATCTTCGCCCTCATCAATCTCGGTCATTTCCTCTAGGATTGGATCTTCGGCCCCAGCCTTGGCCAATCTGAACATATAACCCAAATAGACAAGGATACCTCCAAAGAGGATCGCGCCCTGCCAAAACACCATCGGGCTTTTGATAAAGGCGAGGATCATAAATAACATGGTCGCAAAGAGTGCGATCAGGCTATTTCGTCCCACACCCGCTATATTGGTGGGAATGGCCATAATCAAAGCGGGTAAGCCAAGAGCCAAGAGAACATTAGCAATATTAGATCCGACAACATTACCAGCCGCCAAATCGCCCTGCCCCTGTAAGACCGCTTGAACACCAACGACAAGTTCGGGAGCCGATGTGCCAAAGGCGACAATGGTCAGGCCAACGATTAAAGCGGGTACACCCCAATGCCGCGCGATTGCCGCCGCCCCACGGACCATAAGGTCACCCCCCAATATGAGGATGACAAAGCCGAATATAAGAAGGGCAAAGGCGAGAAACATATCTTAAGCCTTCAACCGGTCTCTAATCGAACCGTTTGAATTCGAGAATATTCAATGCGCCAAAAATCACAATGACAAGGCCAAAGGCAAAAAGAGCAGGGTCGATCTTGAAGAGACCAAAAAAAGAAATACCAGCTTGTATAAGAGCCATGTCGTAACCTTTTTATATGCGGACACAATTTTGTGTCACTATGATAAGATTTCCGCCGAGCTATAGCGAGGTCAAGCGCAAACGCCAAGCCTTGTTACAGTTTCATGTCATAGCTTTTTAACGGCCTTGCCAAGTTTCAGTTGGTTTCCGCGCAGAAGTTGAGTAGATAAGGCACGTGGGGAACTCTCCCCGACTCATTTAAAGGATCTCATATGTTTGGAATGATTCCATTTGTGAAAGTCGCCGGAAAAGCCATGGGTGCCATATTCAAAGGCAAAGACGGTGGCGATAAACTCAAAAAAGAAGTTGAAGGTTACGGCCTCGACACAGAAGGTGTCGATATTCAGGTCGATGACGATGGTGTTGTCACACTCGGCGGTGAAGCGACGACGCAGGAAATGAAAGAAAAAATCATCCTGGCTGTCGGCAATGTCGAAGGCGTTGGCGGTGTCAAAGACCAAGCGGGCACACGTATTGCGGGTCGTGAGTCACAATTTCACACTGTCGTTTCTGGTGATACATTAGGCGGGATTTCGAAAAAATATTACGGCACCTGGAAACTCTATCCCGAAATTTTTGAAGCTAATAAGCCAATGCTTTCAGATCCCGATAAAATTTATCCCGGACAAGTCTTACGCATTCCAGCGATCAATACGGCTAGCGCGTAAAGTCAACGCTCAAAGCTCGATTTCTATAGAGGTCAGCCTTTCAGGCTGGCTTTTTCTTTGAACTAAAAAAGACAAAGCCGGACTGTCCAGTCGAGAGAGAGAGAAAACTGGACAGCCACGGCCTTGCTGCGCGTTACCGTTGACCTTTATGCCAGACATCGTGCCTGATATCTGCAGCGGTCAATCCGGACAAAGGAGAGAGAGAAACCGGATGAAGTGCAAACACGGCTGGGACGCGCGCATGACAATATTTAGGCGATTATCATTGAATGGAAGCTGAACAAAACCTCAGTATTTATGGGCATTTTCGGCAGTTTTCGCCTGAAAATTAACAAGACCTAAACAAAAAGATGACACATATAGTTAATATAAGTTTTTACACCGAAACTGTCTTTTTTGATTCTCGCTTAACGGCTGTGTTTCACTGGGGCATAAAACCTTCTAGGTATTAGAAATGCTCAAACATAAAGATGATATAAAACCTCGGAGCTATTCCACGCGCCCGACCTTGCGCGTTGATCTGCCTCAGATTCGGGCCAATTACGAAGCCCTCAAGGCAAAGGTTGGCAAAGCCAAAATCGGCGCCTCTGTCAAAGCTGACGCTTATGGTCTCGGGGCCGTACCAGTAGCCAAAGCCCTATACGGCGCGGGGTGCCGTATATTTTTTGTCGCAACCGCCGGCGAAGGCAAATTACTACGTGACGGCGTTGGGCCCAATGCCGCGATCTATGTTCTCAATGGCCCTGCCCCGCGCGATAAAGGCGTATTGCTGGGCGCGAAGTTAAAGCCCGTCATCAATTCACTCGAGCAAGCGCAATTTTGGGCCGATGTCTCTCGGGACGTTAATTGGCCGCCCTATACGGCAATTCATATTGATACGGGTATGAACCGGCTTGGCCTGACCGCGGATGAACTCACCACATTATCGCGCGATAAAAAACTCTGGGACGCCCTCAACCCAGAATGGGTTATGAGCCACCTCGCCTGCGCGCCAGATGCTTCAAACCCGCTCAATAAGACGCAGCTTGATCGCTTCCGAAAAGCCTCTGCTAAACTCCCCCTCACCCCACTTTCTCTTGCCAATACGGCTGGAATATATCTGGGCAAGGATTATCATTTCCAAATGGTTCGTCCCGGGATCGGCCTATATGGCGGCATGGCGACAAATAACCCAGAACAAGAAGTTTCTAAACCCGCTGCCACGCTCCTCGCGCCCATCCTCCAAGTCAAATATGTCAAAGCTGGCGAGACCATAGGCTATAATGCGAGCTTCACGGCACCACGCGACATGCGGATTGCCATTGTCGGCGCAGGCTATGCGGACGGCATTCCCGTCAGTTTTTCCAATTCCGGAACCGCGATCTTACACGATATGGAAGTCCCCATTGTCGGCCGCGTCTCTATGGACCTCACAATATTAGACGCCTCAGAAGCCCGCCTCACGGTCGAAGTTGGCGGCGTCGCCGTTTTCCGCGGTGAACATTTAGAGGCGGAGGCCCGGGCTGACGGCATGCTCAATTACGAACTCCTCACCCGCCTCGGCCAAAGATGCCGCCGCGACTATTGGAAACCGAAGAAGAAAGAATAGCAATAAATACAACCGTCACCCTAGGCCTTGTCCCTAGGGTCTCCTGGACATCTCGGGTTAGGTAAAGACCTTGCGCCATCACCTCATATCTCCTGAAGCTCACCTGTCTCAGGATAAAGCGGTAACCATTTTGGGTTTAAATCTTCAATCAAATTGATTCAAAAAAACTATCTCAAAACTCAATTCCCAGAAGATTCTAGGGACAAGCCCTAGGACGACGTAATATATAGTTTTTACATTATCGTCGCCCTAGGCCCTGTGCCTAGGGCCTCCTGGATATCTAAGACACGTAGCGAAACTTACGAATATTATTCAAATCGTCTGAAACTCGCCCGTCTCTGGATGGAGGGGCAGCCATTTGGGGTTCAACCCCTCTATCAAATTGATTTTCCATTGACGGGGATAACGCTTTAAGGACTTTTCACGTTGGATCGCGCTATCAAAATTATCATAGTCTTCAAACCAGACTAATCGATGATTTTTATATTTTTTGGTATGCTCTGAGCCAGACCCCATTTGATGATCATGCAAACGACTTGGAAGATCACCCGTAACACCAATATAAAGCGCGCCATATTTTCGAGACGCCAGAATATAGACGCAAGGTCGTTTCACTGATTTAAATACCTAAATTTTATAGACGCAAAATTCATCTCAAAAATTCTATTCCCAGAAGATTCTAGGGACAAGCCCTAGAATGACGTAAATCATGGTTTTAAAGCATCGTCACCCTAGGGCCTGTCCCTAGGGTCTCCTGGAAATCAAT
>CAYTLJ010000078.1:0-12663 GCA_964438555.1 uncultured Algimonas sp. | reverse complement strand
TTTCCTGCAGGCGTTCTATCTCTTCATCGACAAATTCAATGACTTCGCCTGTTTGCACATCGATTAAGTGATCATGGTGATCGCCTTCGGCGAGCTCATAGCGCGCGCGACCATCGCGGAAATCATGGGTTTCGATAATACCGGCCTCATCAAATAGACGGACGGTTCTATAGACAGTCGCAAGGCTGATCTTTGGATCAATTGATGTAGCGCGCGCATAGACCTCTTCTGCATCAGGGTGATCTTCGGCATCTGATAATACGCGCGCAATAATACGTCTTTGCTCGGTCATACGCAGACCGCGTTCAACGCATTTCTTTTCTAATATGCTCACACTCATGCAGGCGGTTTAGTCCGAGAGCGCATCCACGTCTAGCACCTTTGAAAAATTAAGCGCGGCAATGCGGCCTTTTTCACGTTTATAATAGGCTGGCCGTCTACCAATGGCTTGAAACCCAGCCTTTTTATAAAGCGCTATCGCGCTGTGATTGTCTTCGGCCACATCGAGGAAAATTGTAGAGACATTGGTCTCCGCCAAATGAGTCAGCGTCGCATCCAGTAAGGTTGCGCCCAGACCTTGGCGTCGGGCATCTGGATGGGTTGCTATCGTTAGAACATCCGCCTGATCAGCGGCACGCGCACAAATGATAAAACAGCTTAGCGGGTCCCCAAGCCCCAAACATATATCTTTTGAAATATGGCGAGACATTTCAAGCGCGTCCCAGCCCCGTTCAAAACTGACGGCATGTATCTCTGCCATGGACCTTGCGTCACGGGCCGTGAGCACTCTCATTGCGACGTGCCAGTCAATGTTTTGCCGCCAGGTAATTTCGCGTCAGGTCCTCTGGCATAGAGAGGGTGTGCCGGATAGTGATCAGGGTCGAGATCTATTGAGAGCCAAGCAAGGATGCGCGTATCAACCGGCTCAAGCGCTGCTTTAAGTGGTAGCTTAAAGTGCTCGGCCTGGTTTTCGACGTCACGCCACGATCCAGTTTTCGGGAGATCACCCGTCATAGAATTTAGAGTATCTCCCATAAAAGGCGCAAACATAAATTCATCACGCCGCACATCTTGATAGATTAGGGCTGCTTGGTCTGCCTCTGTCAAAAGTTGCTGATGAGAAAGCGCCAGCGCATTGATACCAATTACGGGGAGGCCGCGCGGCAAAGCAAACCCAATGGCAAATGAGAGCGCGACACGCAGTCCCGTGAAACTTCCCGGGCCCGAACAAACAGCCAGTCGGTCTACCTTGTCTGGTCCGATCTCGGCTTTTTGAAAAAGTTCCGCGACCTGAGAGGCCAGGATTTCAGCGTGACCTCGTCCGATCCGGCGCGAAATATGGGCGAGACTACGCGCCTCATCCACGAGGGAAACCGAACAATAAGGGCCCGTCGTATCTAGACCGAGAACAATCATCTAAGCCCAATCAATATAAGAATTAGGCCGCCATCTGTTCGACCGCATTTACTTCCGGCACATAATGTTTGAGCAGATTTTCAATGCCGTGCTTTAAGGTCATGGTCGAAGACGGACAGCCCGCACAGGCCCCACGCATTTCCAAATAAACAATCCCGTCTTGATCATCAAAATGCTTAAAAACAATATCGCCGCCATCTTGGGCAACGGCGGGCCTGACGCGAAGCTCAATCAATTCTTTGATTTGCTCGACAATTTCGAGCGTTTCACCCTCATAGACGCGCTCTTCAACCTCACCAGATTGCAATTGATCTAAAAGCGGTGTTCCGCCCGCCACATAGAAATCCATGATCGCGCCTAAAATAGCGGGTTTAAGATGTTTCCATTGCGCGTCTTCTCCGCGTGTCACAGAAATATAATCCGCGCCAAAAAAGATGCGGTGCACATCGGGGATCATAAAGAGCATTTCTGCCATCGGCGCATCCGCAACGTCATCGCCGCGACTATATTCTCTTACGCGTCCATCTGGACCAACAACGTCCTTACCAGGTAAAAATTTCAAGGTTGCCGGATTAGGCGTATCTTCGGTTTGTATAAACATAGGTGCTATGTGGGGCAGCTTGAGCAAATGTGCAAGTTCCATTGACGAGATACGACTTTAAAGTGCAATATAGTCTTAATGTTAAAAAGATTGAGCACGATTTGTTTTGTCCTAGCGGTCTCGGCTTGTGCGGGGCTTGATACCCATTTGCCCGAAATCAGCGCACCTGATCTGGCCGCCGAGACCGAACGGCAAGAAACGGATGCGCTCTATAAAATTCGATCTAACACCTTTACCCTTTTAAATGTGGGATGGCCTGTCCTGACAGAAAATGCCGAGCTTTGTCCAAAAACACGGTCCGCAATTGGTGTAAAAACCCATAGTCTAAAATCCTATTCCAAGCGGCTTCGCCCGGCTGCCGGGCGTGTCCTGGGTGCCGATGATATAGACCGCGTGTTTCAAATCGCAGATGGTAGCCCAGCTGCTCTCGCAGGTGTTAAACTGGGTGATATTATTCTGGACGATATGGGTGAGCCCGCCAAAATTGAAAATAATTGGGAAGACCTTTTATCAGATAGTGTTTTGACGGTTAAGCGCGGCGATAAGGTTTTGGATCTGCCGGTAGAATCCGTTCTCGCCTGCGATTATAATTTGCGCCTATCTGGTAGCTCGATCATCAATGCCTATGCGGATGGAAGAAATATTACCTTTACGGCTGGCATGATGGAGTTTGTCGAAAGCGATCAAGAACTGGCTCTAATTATTGGACATGAGCTCGCCCATAATACGATGGGACATATTCGAAAAGCACTCGGTAATTATGTCGTCACATTAGGCGGCACACGCTATACGCGACCCTTTGAATCTGAGGCCGATTATGTCGGCCTATATTATATGGTACGCGCAGGCTATTCACCCGAAGGCGTAGAGGGGTTTTGGAAAAGACTGTCCTTGCTGGCACCCAAAAATATAAACCGCGCCAAAACACATCCAACTTTCCCCGACCGATATCTATTGATCGCAGCAGCGCGAAAAGAAATTCAAGAAAAACAAGCCGGCGGCCAGCTCGTCTATCCCAATTTTCTTAAGGACGGCCCACAATCTACCCCTTAGGTCGATATATAAAATTTTGCGTTTTAGGCTTAGCGCTTACGGCCTGTTCTGATGCGTCAAAACCAGTCGCGCCAGCACTTGAGAAAGCCGCGCCTGCAATTAAGACGCCTTTGGTCGATGCAAACACCCCAGACGTCGAGCCATCGGAACCAAAGAAATTCGAAGATGTATTGTCTGATTACCAAGACTTAAATGATCGGTTGGAACGTGTGGCAGCAGCCTTGCGAATTGCAAATGCTGATCTATGCCCCAAGGTTTGGCGAGACCCAGGATTTACGGTTCACAAATTACAGGACTACCCACCCTCTATTCGGTTTATGGCCGAAGAATTATTGGGCTTGGAAGATGGGAAATTATATATTCGCGCCGTGCGAAGAGGGTCCTCAGCACAAGCCCAATTCCTTGAGGCTGGCGACGAAATCCTGTCTGTAAATAATCAACCCCTAAGTTCCGATCTGTCGATGGAACGATATAATAGAGCCGTCTTGAAAAACGGCTTTGCTATTGTGAAGCCTCGGATTGAGGTGCGCACCGCAAAGGGACGCGAATTCACGGCAAGGATCGAACCCGACACCGCTTGCGACGCCCCCGTAAAGGTTGTGTTCTCAGACGCGATTAATGGGCATACAGATGGCGAGGCTATATTTATTACCTCTGCACTTATGCGACATGTTATTGATGATACAAATCTGGCGCTCATTATAGCCCATGAAATGTCACATATTATTGCGGGTCATATAGAGTTCGCCCCAAGCCAAGACCTAGAATTAGTGGCTGATCAAATGGCGCTTGTGCTTATGGCACGCGCCGGTTTCGATGTTGAGACGGCCGTTGAATATTGGAAAGATTCAAACCATCCGCATGAGGGCGGTGAAAAAACAAAGAGCAGCCACCCGGCCACATCTGCTCGCTATAAAAATTTCAAAAAAGAATTAAAGCGAATTCGAAAAACAAAAGACCTGAATAAATTAGGGTTTCGATAGGCCTCGCTCTAATGTTTGGTTCCGCTTCCGTGATCAGAGCCATGTGAGCTCTCACCGCGTTTAACAATCGGGACGACAATGGTCACATCTTCCGCCGTTTCAAAATCAAGCGTCAACGTGGTTTCCTCACCTAATTCCATATCGGCATTAAAAATCATGATGTGGTAACTGCCAGATTCCAGCTTTACTTGGCCGCCCTTTGGAAGCTCTATAGCCTCTACTTTTCGCATGCGCATAACGCCGCCCACATTTTGATGATTGTGAAGCTCGATGCGGTCACTAACCGGGGAAGACACGGAGAGGAGACGATCATTTACGCCTTTATTCTCAAATGTCAGAAAACCGACCCCTATTGTCTGACTTGGCAAGGGCGGATGAAACCGCGCCTCTGAAATTTCAATTCCGCCCTGAGGCGGCGTGCCGTGGCAGGCGCTTAAACTTAAAGCGCCTATGAGAAGCAATTTGCGCATATCTTACGCCCCTCTAAACCCAATAATGCGGCGCACATCTGCAACAATCGGATCCGCGATTTCTGAGGCGGCCTCTCCGGCTTTATTTAGGATCATATCAATCTCATCAGGCGCACCGAGATAACGGTTCATAAGCTCAGTAATCGGTCGCAAGCTCTCAACGGCAACCTCAGCCAATGCGGCTTTAAAAGGTCCGAATTGTCCCCCACCATGCTCATTCATTATGTCTTGCTCAGATCTCTCAGAAAGGGCGGCATAAATAGCAATTAAGTTGGCGATATCTGGTCGGCCCTCTAAGTCTTCTGGACTGGTTGGCACGGACCCAATATCCGTTTTTGCTTTGCGGATCTTTTTTGAAATTTGATCTGCAGAATCCGTGAGATTAATGCGCGACGCATCTGATGGATCAGATTTTGACATTTTCTTGGTTCCATCGCGCAAAGACATAACTTTGGCCCCCGGCCCCTTAATCAAAGGCTCAGGGAGCGGGAAGAAGCCCGGCGCATTAAAATCATGGTTGAATTTTTGCGCAATATCACGTGACAATTCCAAATGTTGTTTTTGGTCTTCGCCCACCGGAACATGTGTGCCTTTGAACGCCAGAATATCAGCCGCCTGTAATACGGGGTATGTATAGAGCCCAACAGACGCTTTTTCCGCATTCTTACCAGCCTTATCTTTGAACTGTGTCATGCGGTTGAGCCAACCTGTTCTGGCAACACAATTAAAATACCACGCCAATTCCGTATGGGCCCTCACAGAAGACTGGGCGTATATGATCGCTTTTTTTGGATCGACGCCAGAAGCCAGAAAGGCGGCTGCAATCTCACGCGTTTGATCGGCAAGCTTGGTCGGGTCTTGCGGTACAGTGATGGCGTGCAAATCAACAATACAAAACACGCAATCATGCTCGTCTTGAAGATTGACGAATTTTTTGAGCGCGCCCAAGTAATTTCCCAAATGTAATGAGCCAGAGGGCTGTACACCTGAGAAGACGCGGTTTGGGCCAGTATATGTATCAGACATAATTTCGGTTTCTATCGTTTGCGAGAAAGCGCCCTGCCTATATCTGTGCGGTCATAAGCGCGCAAGAGCGTAGCCGCGATAGCATAGATAAGAATCCCGACACCCACGACACCCATCAACCAGACAAAATCCATAATGATATGCGTCTCTCCCATCTCAGGAACATAGGGCCGGATCGCCCAAAGCCCAGCCCCCATAATCAAACTCGCAAGACCAATTCGGGGTAAGTGTCGTTTCAGACGTCGATCGGGGGCCAAATCGCCATTTCTTTTTAACAGAAAATACAAGCCGATAACATTGACCCAAGCCGCAAGTGTTGTGGCCAAGGCCAGGCCTTCAAATCCTATAATGTTAAAAAGTGTGATGCCGACAACAATATTTATCACAGCCGAAATACCGGCCCAAATCATAGGGGTTCTCGTATCTTCTCGGGCGAAAAAGGCCGGGGTTAGAACTTTGAGTAAAACAAATGCAGGCAAGCCCAAAGCGAACCATTTGAGCGCTTTTGAGACTTGATATGTTGTCTCGGACGTAAAGGCGCCGCGTTCATAAATACCGCTAATTAAAAAATCTGGAATAATATAAAGCGCGACAGCTGCAGGCAGGGTTAAAAAGGCGGCGATTTCAAACCCGCGGTTTAATGAGTTTTTCGCCCCCGCCTCATCACCCGCCCGGATAGAGCGCGATAAGCTGGGCAATAGCGCAACGCCCATGGCAATTCCAATCACACCCAAAGGCAATTGGTAAAGCCGGTCTGCATAAGTCAGCCAACTCACTGCGCTGGCTTGGAATGTCGCAATCGCATGGCTCACCAATAGGTTTATTTGCGTAATGCCCGCACTGAGAATTCCAGGAATGCCCAATATAACCAGACGCTTTACACCTGGGGTTAGTCTTGGGCGCCGAAATTTGAATTTGACACCCTCTTTTTTACACCCCCAATAGACCAATCCCGCTTGAGCCGCGCCTGACATGGTAACGGCAATAGAGAGCGCCAAGCCGGTATCGGTTTGACTTAGCCCTAACCCTGGAGCGATCACGAGGGCTGAAATCATAAAGACATTTAAAAGTGCCAAAGCCAGAGTTGGGATAGCAAATTTTTCGCGCGTATTCATGATCCCTGACAGCAAGGCCAATAAAGACATAAATAAGAGATATGGCATGGTCACCAAGGCATAGGTCACAGCCAATTTATACGGCGCAATACCATCCGCATTTGGCGTCCGGTCTAGTCCAGATCCAATAATATTGAGTGACCACGGCATGGTCAACTCAAACAAAATGACGATCGCCAAGACGGTAATAATCAGCATAGAGCCGACTTCTGAGGCAAAATTATCGGCCGCCTCTTCCCCGTCTTGCTCTATTCGCTTTGCGTAAAGCGGGACGAAGGCGGCGTTAAAGGCCCCTTCAGCAAACATACGGCGAAATACATTGGGCAATTTAAAGGCCGTAAAAAATGCATCTGAGACCGCGCCCGCACCAAGAAAACGCGCAATTAAAACATCTCGGATCAAGCCTAATACGCGTGAGACAAGGGTCAAAGACCCAATAATCGCTGTGGAGCGTAAAAGTTTCATCAGGCCGCTTTTTTATTTGATGGAGCTGAGCCCAAGAGCGGCAAAAGACCCGCGCGAATTTCTTTTTTACGCGCCTCGTCCAAGGTTTGTCCTTGGAGATAAAACGCATCTACGGCCATAGCTCCGACATTTTCAATATGCGCAGATGCAATATTAAAGCCCTGCTCTGTGAGATAGCGCGCCAGCTCATAGAGTAATCCGGGTCGGTCTCGACCCTGTACTTCAATGATTGTTGTTTGGCCCTGAGTTGTGTCTTCAAATTTGACTCGGCGTTTGACGGGTATAGCGCCGGCGCGACGCGATTTAACACTGCGCGGAATTATCAAGCCGTCTGTTTGGCCCTTAGCTGCCTTTAAAGATAATTGGCGCAAATTATCCAAAGCATGATCTGAGTCTGAGGCGAAAGCGTTTCCGTCTTTATTATTCAAATAAAACACATTCATGACGAGGCCATTTTTACCCGTATTTAAATGTGCGCCCGCAATTGATGCGCCCGAGGCCGTGATGGCCAGACATAAATCTCGAAAAAGGCCTGGCCTATCTCTTGTCATCACCCAAAGTTCGGTCACATTGCGTCTGGGGTTTACGCGGGTTTTTGTCGCTGAATCGGAGCTGACATCATGGCCAGATTTCAAGAGCGTTTCAAAAAAACGGGCCTGCATGACCAGTTTGGCCATTGAAAAATTCAGCCAGTAATTATTCGGCAACTGGTCCGTTATTGGCGAAATTGACGCGGCCATGCCCTCTGGCAAACGCTCTTGCATTTGCTGTTTCAGCGAGGCCGCTTTCGCAGCTGGCGCCAAATCTTCACGGCCTTCAAGATAGTTTTTGGTCCCGATATAGAGCGCTCTTAATAAGGTAGCTTTCCAATCATTCCATATGCCGGGACCAACAGATTTTATATCAATCACTGTTAAAACCGACAGCAAATCTAGCCTGTCGATAGACCCTATTAATTTTGCAAAATCTGCAACTGTGTCCGGGTCCGTGACATCTCGCCTTTGGGCGGTTTCGCTCATGTCCAAATGGCGCCTGACTAACCAAGACACATCATCTGTAATATCCGAGTCAATGCCCATGCGGTTACAGGCCCGGCGCGCAAGCTGCGCGCCTTCAATACACTGATCCCCTTTTCCCTTACCCGTATCATGTAAGAGGCACGCCAGCATCATGGTCAATATCTGGCGCTCCGTCATTTTGCTTGCAATCTTTGTCGTTATCGGCATGCCCTCTTCAAGGCGTCCCTTTCTGAGATCATCAAAATTATCAATCAAACGCAATGTATGCTCATCGACCGTGTAAGCATGATGCATATTAAATTGCGTGCGCGAAACAATGCCGCCAAATTCTGACAAGTACCGACCCAATACGCCCGCCTCATTCATTGTCTTCAAAGTCGCATAGGGCGCTTTAGCGCCGAGTAGAATTTTTTTGAATATTTCCGCATGGTCTGAATTGCGGCGAAAATCGCGGTCCATAAGATTGCTACGAAAATCAATCGCTGAAAACGCATCCGGATGAATATTAATATTGCGACGACCGGCCGTTTCAAAAAGCTGCAGGATTTGCTCTGGTTTTTCTTTTAAGGTCATCGGATTGGCAAACATCAAACGGCCTCGGTCCAGAATAAAATCTTTGTTTTTCAAATTGCGGCGCGAGCCCGGCATGAGGTTGCTTAGACCTTTTGGCAAGCGCAGCGCTTTTTCAGATTCTAATTTCGCGCAAGCAATCCGCGTTAGAGCGCCGACATGACGCGCATTGGTGAAATATTCACGCATGAAGCGCTCAACCGCGACTTCGACTTCTTCCACCGCATGCCCCATTTTAGGGGCAAGTTTGACCTGCATATCAAAAGATAATGTTTCGGTCGCGCGTCCTGCCGTCCAATGTAGCGTATGTCGTGTCCGCCATAAAAAATCCGCGGCGCGCCGAAATCTTTGCGCGGCGCGCTCATCAAACAGACCTAGCCCAACATAGGCGCCCGTAAATTGTGGGTCAGATATTGGCGTCGCTTCATTCGCAGCGCCGCCTAAGAACCGCGTGATCCAATATAAGACATGTAGGTCGCGCAAGCCTCCCTTCCCTTCCTTAATATTGGGCTCAATCACATAGCGCGAATTGCCTTCTTTGGCATGGCGTATATCGCGTTCCATCAGTTTTTCCGCAATATAAGCTCGCCCCTTTCCCTTTGTAATGGTTTTACGGAAGGCTGCATATAGGTCGTTTGACAGCTTCTCATCGCCCTCTAAGAACCGCATATCTAAAAGCGACGTCAATATGGTCTGATCTTCTTTCGCCAGTTTCAAACATTGCTCGACGGTTCGGCTGGAATGACCAACTTTCAACCCTAAATCCCACAACATATAAAGAATATATTCTGTCAGAGCTTCTGTATGGGCGGAGCCTTTTTTGGAGGCGATTAAAAAGAGAAGATCTACATCGGACTCGGGCGCCATCTCCCCTCGGCCAAACCCGCCAACAGCGCATAGCGAAATACGTTCAGACTCAGTCGGGTTTTCAGCCACAACAATATGGCGGGTCGCAAATTTCCATAAGGCCGTAATAATTTTATCATGAATGGCCGCGATCATATGGGCGGTTTCCAAACCGTCTAAGCGGCCGTGATCAAAACGTTTTCGCGTATAGAGCATGGCCGCGTCGAGTTGCGCCTTGAGATGGGTAAGGACAACGCTTCTTAATTTCGGTCCGCCCTCTTTGGCAAAGTCATCCAGCTCCGCAACGAGACCGTCATGGGTGAAGCCCGTATCCAGCTCTCTTGCGTGGCGGGGAATGGGTGGCGTCTTTGGTCGGCGGGCCATTTTCTATTCCGTTGTTTTCTTCGCCTTATCTGACAAATCATAAAGCAGGTCTAATGCTTGGCGCGGCGTGAGTGAATCCACATCCAATCTGGCAAGAGCAAGGTCAATTTGAGACGGTTTTGGGGCAGGTGGCGCAATCGATGCGCTAAATAAAGGCAGGCCGACAGGCAATGCGCTGCCTTGATCTGAATCAGATTCCAGTTTTTCCAAAACAATGCGCGCGCGCTCAACAGCGGCTTGAGGCAGTCCAGCAAGCTTTGCAACTTGAACCCCATAAGAGCGATCAGCTGCGCCTTTTCGAACGTCATGTAAAAAGACCAGATCGCCCTCCCATTCTTTGGCTCTCAGAGATGCATTTTCTGCCCCGTCCAAATCCTCAATCAACTCGGTCAATTCATGATAATGTGTGGCAAAAAGCGCGCGAGACAAATTGACCTCCAAGAGATGCTCTACACTTGCCCAAGCAATAGAAAGACCATCAAAGGTCGATGTGCCGCGTCCGATTTCATCTAATATAACAAAGGAGCGTTCTGTCGCCTGATTTAAAATCGCCGCCGTCTCGATCATCTCGGTCATAAAGGTAGAGCGGCCTTTTGACAGATCGTCTGAAGCGCCCACACGAGAGAAAAGCTGATCCGCCACGCCAATATGGGCGCTTGATGCGGGAACAAACCCGCCGGATTGAGCCAAAATAAACATTAAAGCATTTTGGCGCAGATAAGTGGACTTACCCGACATATTCGGACCGGTAATCAAGGTCAGGCGCGCGCCCTGTTTTGCGGAGGCATCAAGGTGACAATCATTGGCGGTAAAGCCTGCGGCGCCGTCTTTTTTAAGCGCATCCTCTACGACAGGGTGTCGACCTTGTTCGATTTTAAATTGGGATCCATCATCAACTTTCGGACGAACGGCCTTTGTCTCTCGGGCCCAGACAGCCCAAGCCGATTGCACGTCAAGGCGAGCCAGATCAGCGGCCACAGACCGGATGGTTTCGACCCATTCGGTTACGCGCGCAACGAATTCATCAAAAACAGCCACCTCTAAGGCGCAGACCTTTTCAGCCGCACTTGCAATTTTGCGGTCGAGTTCTGCCAGCTCAACCGTTGTAAAGCGCACGCCTGAGACCAAAGTCTGTTTGTGAATGAAGGGGCTTTCCGGACCTTTAGAGAGCATCGCATCCGCATATTTCGGCGTAACTTCGACGAAATATCCCAGGACATTATTATGTTTGATTTTTAAGGTCGGTATATTTGCAAGCTCGGCATAATTGGCCTGTAGGCCCGCAATCAGGCGACGCGAATTGTCGCGTAATGTTTTGAGCTCATCAATTTCTGGGCGCCAGCCTTGGGCGACAAAGCCGCCATCCCGCGCCAGCATGGGCACATCTTCAAGCAGGGCTTTAGACAGATCACGCGCCAGCGCAGCAAGTTCAGTTTTATTTATGAGGCTAATGCCAGATAAGGCGCTCTCTAAAGTTTTAGGGGGTTTCAGCCCCGGCGCTTTCGCAAATTCAGAGACAATTTTTTCGCAAAGCTGTAGCGTGTCCGTCAAGGTTTTCAGATCTCTTGGCCCGCCCCGCCCTAAAACAAGGCGAGATGCCGCCCGGGCCATATCGCCTGCGCTTCGCAGGTGGCCGCGCAAGACCCGTCCTTGATCCTCTTGGCCGGCAAAAAATTCTACGGCGTCAAGTCGCGCATTTATTTCGGCAACATCGAGCAAGGGTCTATTTAAACGATCAGATAAAAGCCGCGCGCCAGGTCCCGTTATCGTTCTGTCAATCACAGACAGGAGCGAGCCTTTACGCGTGCCTTTTTGTGTCCGGTCGATTTCAAGGCTTGCGCGGGTCGCCGGATCAATTGAGAGATAGCCCGCCCGCTTTGATGATTTAGGCGCGGATAGTCGAACGGGAGAGCCAGCCTGTGTAAGCTCAAGATAATCAAGCAAGCCGCCTGCGGCCGCAATTTCGGCTTTGGAAAAATCACCCAGCCCTTCAAGACCGCCAACACCAAATTGCTCAGACAGGCGACGGGTTGCAGAGCGCACATCAAATTTAATATCTGGCTGGGGTGTGAGGGCAATCTGTTCAATATTCAGAGATTTTAAAAAATCTTGGTCGCTATAGACCGTTTCTGACAGAACAATTTCACGCGGTGACAATGATGCGATTTGAGCCGCAAGACCGTCAGGATCACTGGCGCAAGATTTAAACATGCCGTCTGAGACATCGGCCCATGCAATGGCGTGGTCTCCAGACGGCGTGCGAATAAGGGACATAATAATATTTGAGCCGCGTGCATCGAGCAGGTTGTCTTCGGTCAAAGTGCCCGGTGTAACTAACCGAACAACTTCGCGGCGAACCACGGATTTTGAGCCGCGTTTTTTAGCCTCCGAAGGATCTTCGGTTTGCTCGCAGACCGCAACGCGAAACCCTTTTTTTATTAGACGCTGAAGATAAACTTCCGAGGCATGAACTGGCACACCGCACATCGGGATCGGCTCGCCTAAATGTTTGCCCCGTTTCGTTAACGCAATATCGAGGGCTGCGGCGGCGCGAACCGCATCGTCAAAAAACAGCTCGTAAAAATCACCCATGCGGTAAAATAAGAGCGCTTCAGGCCCAACGCCCGCTTTGATATCAAGGAATTGCGCCATCATCGGCGTCAGCTTCGCCGCCTTTTGCGCATCCTTTTTGAGGTTAGTCTGCGGCGCGTTCAT
>CAYTLJ010000077.1:0-12837 GCA_964438555.1 uncultured Algimonas sp. | reverse complement strand
AGCGTAACGCCTGCGCTTATTAAATGGACCTCGCAAAAGCGTGACGTTAAGTGACGTAAATGTAATTCATACGTGGTCTATGTTCAGATTTCATACAGTACAGTTCGTGCTATATAAGTTTGAATTTTTGAATAGATTGGCGTGGAGACCTATATGTCAGCCCTGTTTAAGCAACCAGCTTATATAGTTCAAATGACTAAAATTGTGGCGATGAGCTTTGTCAGCATGGCTTTCATGAGCCAAACTGTCTTTGCTCAAATAACGCAAGGTGAGGCCGAAGATTTTACGAATTCCCTAGTTGTCGAACTTGGTAAAATTGCCAAAGATGACTCTCTAAATGAAGCGGCGCAAGATCAGGCTTATAGAGAGGCTTTGAAAACACGTCTGGCAACAGAGTCTATCGGCAAATTTCTTTTTAAAAGTGTTCCGACCGATCTTCCGACTCCGGCTCAGAAATCAACATATGATAGTTTGTTCCCAAATTATATTGCGGGGGCTTTTGCCTCCCAGATTGGGGGCTTGGCAGAACAGGAAATTAATGTGACGGAAAGCCGACCGCGCGGTGAACGCGAAGTCATTGTCCGCAGTGAATTAGTAAATAGTGCCGGGATCAAGAAAGCCTCAATTGACTGGCGTATTCGAGACGTAGATGGAGAGCCTCGTTTGCTCGATGTGCTGGTAGAGCGCGTTTCGCCTTTGGTAACGAAGCGTCAAGAATTTTCGTCTCTTGCCAAGCGAGAGGGTATAGACGCCTTGCTCGAGCATATGGAAAAGATTGCGAATTAAATTTATAAAGATGTCGTTTTCAGCCATGTGGCGGCGCGTAATATGGCAGGTTTAACAGGCGTTGGTGACCAGCCTAACGCTTTGCGGCTAGCCGAGCTATCAACATAAATTTTCTGTTTAGCGAGCTTAACCCCTTCAAGGCTGGCTAATGGGGCTTTGCCGCTTAGTAAGGATCCCAGCTTCGCAATATGGGCCGTCATGGCTGCAAGCTTATAAGGTACGGTTTTTTGCGGCAATTTTTTATCTGTTAGCGGGGCAAGCCAGTTTAAAAGCTCGGACATATCCACATCATCACCCCCCAAAAGATATTTTCCGCCCGGTTTCTGCTCGGCTGCCAAAATATGCGCACGCGCGACATCTTCAACGCCGATAAAATTAAAGCGGCAATCCAAATAAGCTGGCGGCGGCGCGGTGATAAATTGTTTGAGCATAGCGCTTGGCGCTGTGAGATTATAATCCCCAGGCCCTACTGGAATGGTTGGATAGAGCAAAGAGACAGCTTGCCCGGCACTTATTGCGCGGCGCGCGGCAATTTCAGCGTCTAGTTTTGAACGACAATAAGGTCCCGCCATTGCTGACATATCGGGTAAGGTTTCCGGAACGGTAAGGGGTTGCGTTAAAGCTTGGCGCCAATCGCGTAAAATGACTTCTGTTGAGGTTATTAACAAATGTTCGGTTCCGGCAAAACGGGCCGCAGCCAAAACATTTTTAGTCCCTATGGCGTTAATCTGGTGATAGCGATGTTTTTGCGGCACGCCTAAATGGGCCAGCGCAGCTAGATGAAAGACAATTGATTTACCCTGCATGGTTTCACGCAATATGTCTTGATCAAGAATGGAGCCTTGTTGCCACTTTACAGTCGCCGCAATACCGTCGGGGCGCGGCATTACATCTAATACGCAAACATCCATACCAAGTGCATTTGATTGCGAGACGATATGCCGGCCAATAAAACCTGCGCCGCCTATTATAAGAATTTTCTTATTCATAATCACCTTCGGGTAATTGGCACACGGCAATGCCTGAATCAAAAGCGGCCCCAAGATAGATTTGACGCTTTGCGCGCAACGCCACGGTTGCTCCTGAAAGCAGCTCTGCCGATAGGTCATATGTTTTAATATCATTATCGGTTGAGATCATAGAAAAACGGCTTTTTACCCGCGGACCCCAACCCGCGCGAAAGGCGGCATAGCGGATAAGATTAGGGTGAAGAGCTACGATGATACTCGTCCCGTCGGACGTCAGATTATCAGGTCCCCCAGGTAGTGAAATATCTCCGAGACGTTCAATTTTTGTGTGCTCTGAGACGTTCAATAAGGTTAAACGCTTTGCCCGCGTTTCCGCAAGGTATACGGCTTTTGAGGTTCGCGTGATGCCATTGGCATAAGCAAGCTTTTCCATTATTATATCTGTCTCATTCTCATTCTCTTGCCAATGCAATAAAGCCGCGCTGTGTGGATTGAAAATATCCGCTAAAATTTGCTCCTTTTTATGGCAAGTTTGATGGTCTTGGGTAATGTAAAATGATTGCGAGCTATCTATATTGTGGGGCCATATTGCGCTTGTGATAAGGTTGTTAGAACTGCAGAGTGACTTTTGTTTGAGACGTTTTGATAGGGTGATGGTCCCATCCTCTGCTATGCTATATTGGCTGATTTGTGCGTTCACATAACGACTTTGGCTTAGATCCCGCTCAATTATAGACAGCCTTAATTGTGTATCATTTTGCTGAAGATCAAAACCATGTGGCCAATAGGCATTAGGGTTGGTATTGGGCAAGTCCAGACGGCTGACCTCAGCGTCTTTATGCGTGATATTCCAACGGTAAATGCCTCCAGAAGATTTTGTGTGTCTGTCATAGGCTGAGATAAAAATCTGATTGTTTTTAGAATCATAAGCCATATCTTCTACGCCGATGAGCGGCTGACCATCATAGCTAAGTGCTCTATGTTCACATTGTAATTCCGGAAATTGTCCTATGGGACGTAGCCATAACCAGCCAATATAAAGACCCGCAATGAGGGCTAGGCTTAGTAAAAATTTAAGCGTGCGCTTCATAGCCCCAATCGGCATAGAGATCCCCCCAATTGGCATCTATACGTGCTTTTAGGTCCTCTGGTAGCTCAAATGTATTTTTCTGATAATTTTTCACTGTGTCTAAATAGGCTGTGAATGCTGGGCTATCTTCTTCAAAATCACCCAGGTCGAGTTGGGTATAGACCTTCCTAAGTTCACCTATTGGATCGGTTTGAAAGTCATCGAAACGCATTTCGGCATATTGGTTATTTGGTAAGTTTCGGGTCTGTTCTTTCAAGATCATCATCATCCGGCGATAGGTTCGAAAAACAATCATATCTATATCGATATGGTCGTAACGTTGTAGAGCTAATTCCGGAAAGAGCTTTTCATAAAAATTGCGCATCGACACAAAAACCCTGTAAGGGTGACGATGAATATGAATAAGTTTTGCGGCGGGAAATATCCCTAAAAGATGGGCGGGTCGAGCCGTGTAAACGGGGTTTTTTATTAATAGCCGTCGTCCATCTTGATCCAAGGTTAGCTTGAGATAAAGGTATTTTAGCGTTTTCTCCCATTTGTCTTTTTGGTCAGCGTCCAAGCCGTCGAAAAAAACCCCCTGATTGAAATAATGTTCGAAATTTTCGGGAAAATATATAGCGTGATAATAGGAAATATGGCTCATATTTGCGAGAGCGATCTCATCTTCTTGAGGACTCTGGGCATCAACTTTTACATTGTCGATGAAGCGGCTATTAGGCAGGCCTTTTTTGAGTAAGGGTGCGAAAAGCCTCCCGATGACTAATATATCCCAGGGCAGAGCCGTTGCGAAAGGTGAGACATAGCCATAACGGTCGGCTTTACTTAAAACATTATAGAGATGCGTTGTCCCGCTTCTCCAATGACCCAGAATAAATATTGGGTCCTGCTTGGCTTTTTTTTTGCGCTTTAGGAAAACATAAAGGGCTTCAATCCGGGTAAAAGGCCATCGGGCTAAGGCGGATAGAATGAAAAGAAAAAATAACCCTTTATGGCTCGGTTTTAATCCGCCCGAGCGTCTATATAAGGTCATAAGCGTTTTTAAATTTGCCCCGAAAAGCGGGTGAGAATAATTAACTTTAGCCACGTTATAACTCTTTACAGATTCAAGGCTCGATATCAATTTTTTCATAGTTGAAAAGGGCGATTCTAGAGATACCAAAAATGTTATTTGTGATTACGGCCGTTAAACCCTAATGGAACGGGTTAGGATTAGCTGGTTTAGCGCGAAAGGTGCGAAGCCCTGATAAGGTTTTAGTGGGGGGGTACGTGTTAGCGATCGAAAAAAAAATAGTTTTGGCGCAACCAAGAGGGTTTTGTGCCGGCGTTGTTCGAGCGATTGAAATTGTTGAGCGAGCTATACAAAAATACGGGGCTCCCGTTTATGTACGCCATGAAATTGTTCACAATAAATATGTCGTCAATGATTTGCGGAGCAAAGGTGCAATTTTTGTTGATGAGATTGATGAAATCCCAGAAGGCGCGGTGACGATTTTTTCAGCGCATGGCGTTTCAAAAAAAGTTATATCAGATGCGGGAGGACGGAATTTACATACGCTAGATGCAACATGCCCGCTCGTTTCTAAAGTCCATAAACAAGGTCAGCTTTATGCGAGGCAAGGGCATGAAATTGTTATGATTGGACATGCGGGCCATGCTGAAGTTGAGGGTACGCTGGGCCAAATAGACGGTAAGGTTTATCTGATAGAGAACTCACAGGATGTGGAAACTTTGGAGGTTTCAAACCCAGATGCTCTAGCATATGTCACACAAACCACGCTTTCCGTTGATGATACGCGCGATATAATTGACGCGTTAATTGCAAAGTACCCCAACATTAGCGGACCGAATGTCCAAGATATTTGTTACGCGACTCAAAACCGACAAAAGGCGGTTCGGGATTTGGTCGAAAAAGTAGACCTTGTACTCGTTATAGGGGCTAAGAATTCGTCTAATTCGAACCGGCTGCGCGAAATTGGTACGGAAATGGGTGTAACGAGCTATCTTATTGATGATGCCTCGGCCTTGAATCCTAAATGGCTTGAAAATGTCAACCAAATCGGTGTAACGGCAGGGGCGTCAGCGCCTGAAATTCTAATAGATCAACTGATTGTGCGTCTAGGTGATTTCGGGTTTAAAAATATCGAATTACTTGACGGTATAGAGGAAAATGTGAATTTCAATATACCCTTTGAACTCAGAGATATTCACGACACCGCTTAAAACGTAATTATTGAATTAAGCGGAGAGCCTTACAGGCAAACCTCAAGGCGTTATGAAGAGATAAATTATGGGTGTTCCGTTAATTCAACAAATTGCTGTTGGAAAATATATTATAAAGCAGCGCCTCAAAGGCAATAAACGGTACCCGCTCGTCCTTATGCTTGAGCCTCTCTTTCAATGTAATCTCGCCTGTGCAGGGTGCGGGAAAATTGATTTTCCGAAACCGATTTTACAAAAACGACTCAGTGTTGAAGATTGCCTTCAGGCCGTGGATGAGTGCGGTGCGCCCATGGTTGCCATTCCAGGGGGTGAGCCGCTTATCCATAAAGAGATTGGTGAAATCGTCAAAGGCATTACGGATCGTAAGAAATTTGTATCGCTCTGTACAAATGCGCTTTTGCTTGAAAAGAAGTTACATCTGTTCACGCCATCTGACTATCTATTCTTCTCGGTTCATTTAGACGGGCTAAAAGAGGAACATGATAAAGCTGTCTGTCAAGATGGCGTATTTGAGCGCGCCATTAGCGCCATAAAGGCAGCTAAAGAGGCTGGGTTCCATGTAAATGTAAATGCGACGATTTTTGAAGGTACAACAGCCGAGCAAATCGCCGAATATATGGATTACTGTAAAGCGTTGGGTGTGGGTGTGACCATGTCGCCGGGCTTTTCTTATGAACGTGCGCCGGATCAGGATAGTTTCTTGAATAGAGAGAAAACGAAAACCCTTTTCCGTGATGTTTTTCGTCTCGGGAAAGGTAAAAAATGGTCATTTAATCACTCACATCTTTACTTGGATTTCCTTGCTGGCAACCAAAGCTATGATTGCACGCCTTGGGGCATGCCGACCCGTAATATTTTTGGATGGCAAAAGCCCTGCTATCTGATTGGGGAAGGCTATGTTGATACATTTAAAGAACTTATGGAAGATACGAATTGGGACTTATACGGTACAAGTAATTATGAAAAATGCTCGGATTGTATGGCGCATTGTGGTTATGAGCCAACAACGGTTACGGATATGATGTACCGGCCGATACATGCGCTTAAAGTCGCTTTGCGCGGTATCAAAACCGATGGTCCAATGGCGCCTGAAATTGATTTCTCAAAACAACGTCCTGCCAACTATAATATTCATGAAGAACATGTTGAGAAAATGATGGCGCAGGACGCAGCCGAGTAATTTAGGGCTGCAATCCTATCATAGAGCCATCTAAAATTTGGCTTTTTTTATAGTCTCGGTCAATGTCTCACAAGCTCGCTTTTTCTGCCCACCCAATCGCATCAAATCTGGTAGGTCTTGCGGGCGGCGCATAAGCCCTTTTATCACTGGCCATATTTGTGTTTCCCCATCGACGTTCACGCCGCGTAAGGCCGCTTCAGGTAAGGTTTGATGGACGGGGTCGAGCACGGCGCGCAAGATTAGACCTGGTAGATTATACGCTTTGGCCGCTTGCATTACGGCAAAGCTTTCTACATCAACAGCCATGGCGCCGCTTTGTTCATGGAGCAAAGCCTTGGCTTGAGGTGAGGTAACAGCCTCACGCACTGAGATAAGTGTGCCTGTTTTCGCATAAGGTAAGTCACCAGATATTTTTTCAAACCAATCACTGTTCAACGAGAGCGTTTCGCTCTCCATCATAACGGTTTTTGGCATTATAAGGTCGCCTGTCTCTATGTCCGTTGCAAGGCCGCCGCAAAGACCAAAACTTATGAGATGGCTCGCACCTTGATCTATTAAATCTTTGGCCGCGCGCTCTGCCCCCTCTATGGTTCCGGCGGCGCAGATAATAAGCGGACTATCTTTTGCGATAGCTTTATAGGCTTTCAGACAGAGTTGTTTTTCAAGTTCAAGGCCGGTGACAATGCCTAACATCACATACCATAAGTTGGCGCTTTACTATTACTCGCCTTTAAATTCTTGAAACGTGATAGGGCCCAAATAGGAAAGAAGGAGCTATAACCGTCATAGCGTAAGTAAAAAATACGTGGAAAGCCGACAGCGGTAAACCAAGGTTCTTCCCATTTTCCCTCATCATTCTTAGCAGCCATAATAAATTCAATGCCGCGTTTGACCGCTGGATTATCAACCTCGCCAACGGCCATAAGACCCAGAACAGCCCATGATGTTTGAGAGGGTGTGCTAGCCTTGCACTCGGCTTTGCGGTCTTCATAATAGGTTGCGCCGTCTTCACCCCAACCGCCATCCGCGTTCTGGCGCGAGAGTAACCAATCAACGGCCTTACGAATATAGGGCGCATCATGTGGTTCGCCTAAAACATTTAATGCGCAAAGTACGGACCATGTACCGTAAATATAATTTGTCCCCCAACGCCCAAACCAAGACCCGTCTTCTTCTTGTGTATCCTTGAGATATTTCAATCCTTTGGCCACAACAGGGTGGCTTGTATCGTGTCCAAGTTGGGCCAAGAAGCTCAGGCAACGTGCGCTCACATCCTCGGTTGGCGGGTCAAGCAGGGCGCCATGATCAGCAAAAGGAACATAATTCAGATATTCCTTATCGTTATCAATGTCGAACGCTCCCCATCCGCCATTTGATGATTGCATGCCTATTATCCATTCTTCGGCGCGGGCAATTGACTCTTTGTATTTAGGGTCACCTGTTCGGTGCATCGCCATGCCAACAACGGCGGTATCATCAACATCGGGATAGTGATCATTTCGGTATTGAAACGCCCATCCGCCGGGACGAAGATCGGGCGCTTTTTTAATCCAATCACCTTTTACGTCTAAGATTTGGCGATCAATCAACCAATCACATCCTTTCTCTGCCGCCGCTATACTGGTTTCATTTCCGGCTTCTAACATGGCATGAGCGCTTAAGCATGTATCCCAGACCGGAGACAGACAGGGTTGGAGGTATATTTCCCCATTATCATCCGTAAGTAATTTTTTGAGCGCTTTTTTGCCTTCTACAACCAACGGGTCATTTTTGTCATACCCCAATGCATCCAGCGCCATGACCGCATTGGCCATAGGAGGAGCAATCGCGCCCAATCCATCTTCGCCGTTCATGCGGGACGTGAAAAAATCAACCGCGGATTGAATAGACTTTTGTCTAAATTTCTTTGGGAAATAAGGCTCAACGATACGCAGGACTTTATCGAGACCAAGAAAAAAACTTCCTTGCCATTTTCCAGATATATTTTGGTGGTAATCGGTAACAGTCTCTGGATCGTCTTTAAAGAGTTCTCGGGCAGAGATGTTTTTTGGATTACGGGCCACGGGTTTTAAGGCCGCCAGGACTAAAAGCGGCGCAATGAGCGTACGTGACCAGTAGGACATTTTATAAATTGTGACGGGAAACCAATCTGGCATGAGCATAAGCTCAACGGGCATAACTGGAACAGCTTTCCACGGGGCTTGTCCAAACAAACAAAGTGTATAACGTGTAAACACACTAGAGCGTTCTGCGCCGCCAGCTTTTAAAACCAACTCGCGGGCTTTTGCCATATGCGGGGCGTCAATATCTTCGCCTGCAAGTTTGAGCGCGTAATAGGCCTTAACCGTTGCTGATATATCCATATCGCCTTTATGAAATAACGGCCAACCTCCATCAGGATTTTGAATACGCCGGAGATAAACACATAATTTTTGTTCGAGTCCTACATCGATCTCGTCCATATAATGCATGAAGAAAATATATTCGGCGGGCATAGTTGCATCCGCCTCAAGCTCAAATTGCCAATGACCATCCGTTTTTTGGCGGTTGGCAAGCCCTTCAGAAGATGATTTTATTAGTGCATCAAGTTCGGCATGCATATTCGTATTGGCTGTGTGTTCAAACGGAACAGTCATATTTTAGTCTCTGATCTGAGGTTTAAATGATTTTAGACGTTTTTTGGCTGCCGTCCAAGAGGTTTCGAGTCATCACTATATGCGATTTTAGCCGCCAGATAGCCTGACCGGATGGCGCCTTCAATAGTGGCGGGCAATCCCGTATCTGTCCAATCGCCCGCCAGATATAAATTCTCATAGTCTGTGTCCGGCGCTGGACGGTGGTGCTCAAGCTCTGGGGTCTGGGCTAGGGTGGCTCGTTTTTCTTTGATGACCTTGTAAGGCGGTAAGGGCGTGTCGGCTTTATCAAGTAATGGCGATATTTCTTTCCATACCTCATTTGCGAGATCGACCGCTGGTTTATCTAGTAGATCATTCCCGGCAGAAATTGTCACAGAGGCAATAGATCCGCGAATAAATACCCATTGGGCAGTCCCGCCTATAATACCTATTAAAGGCGCCGGCCAATCGACCTTTATCTCTTGATCGAGTTTAAAGTGCAGATTTATAATAGCCGAGTAGGTTAGAGGTATTTCTAGCCCGTATAATATTTTTTGAGTGGGCGCGGGGGGCAGGGCTGAGATGACCTTATCTTGTGGGTCAAGAGGAATAGTTCTCTGTGTAAACACTAAGTGTTTTACGCGGCGATTTTCAAATTTGAGAGACTTTAACCGGTGTTTCATATGGATGCTAACGCCTTTTTCTTTGAGATAGTCTATGGCCGGATTAACCAGGGTTTTAGCAAGACTATTGCGGGCGATACGGGGCTGGCAGGCTTTTCCGCCTTTTAATGCTGTTTCTTTCAAGACATTGCGCATGAGTTTTGCACTGGCTGTTTCTGGGGTCATATTAATGACGGCAACACTGAGCGGATCAATAAATCGCTCATAAATTGGATTAGCGTGATCTACAAAATCTGCGATGGTTTGTGTTTCACCTGCGCGCATTAATTTAAGTAAGGGCAGGTGGTCAAAAAAACGCGCTCCGTTAACACGGGATGCTTTTTTGAATAGCCAGAAAGGGATTGGGGTTGGATTAAATTTTACATTCCATCTCTCGCGGGTTTTAAGATCGAAAAACGGAAAGACGGCATGGTCGGGGCCGATAAGTTCGTGGGACGCCCCAATGACATCAAGATAGTTTGCAGCGCAATAATTGCCGCTGAGCAAAAGATGATTGCCGTTGTCTATTTCGCAATCCAGTGCTGCGTCAAGAAAGGATCGGCAGCGTCCCCCTGCTTGGGGCGCGGATTCATAAAGAGTGATTGATTGACCTGAAACACCGTATTTTGAAATGAGGTGAACCGCACTTGCTAGGCCTGCCATGCCTGCGCCGATGATATGAAATGATCTCATTAGAAAAAACCGTAGCGCAATCCGATCAAGAGTTTCTCAAACTTACGCCAGATGCGGGTGGCATAACCCTGTTGTCGCAACCTATGAGGCTGCCATCCTTTGGATCGTAATCGTTTTAAATTTTGATAATATACATTCATCATGACCCTTGGGGCCCGCATGGCATGGGCATCGCATTTCGAGATCGCGAGTTTGGCTTTATCAAAACGCTCTTCCGCCAGCATGCCAAGTGCTGCACAGGCTTTGGGTAAATTAGAATGTTGAGCGACGGCTTCAGGAGATTGATTTTCTATACCGAAATTGGCGAGGAGGTCTTGGGGTAAGTATAGCCGCTTAATTTCAGCATCCTCAGGCACATCTCGAATAATATTGGTAAGTTGTAAAGCCTGTCCTAAATGGTTTGCAACCTCACGCCCTTTAGCATCGGCTTGACCAAATATGGGGACACATAACCGGCCAACGGCTGAGGCGACGCGATCACAATATAAATTCAACGTTTCCATGTCATTTAAGGTTACAGGTCCGTGGGCATCCATTTCCATACCATCAATAACAGCTTGAAAATCAACTTCTTCAAGTTCGTATGTTTGGATGGCTTCAGAGAGGATGAGCAAGATATTATTCATATCTTTTCCGAAATCTTGCATCTGAGCTTGCGGGGTTTCGTAAAGTCCCGCGATAGCGCGTCGCCATGTATTAAGAGCTATTAGTTTATCTTTATCCTGTCCGTCTTCATCTACAATATCATCCACTTGGCGGCAAAAAGCATAAACGGCAAAAATCGCGCGCCGTCGCGCTTTTGGGAGCAATCGCATTGCCCAAAAAAAAGACGAGCCAGACGCGGCTACAATATCTTTGACACGAATATGGGCGTGCTCAACATCCATAGTCAGACGTTGTGGAATTGCGATAGTCGCCTGATCGTTAGTCTCAATTTGAGATGTCATTGCGCCACATGAACTTTCGGGACAGTGAAAAGAGAACGGCTTTCAAGGTCAATTTGGTTGATGCCTAACATTTCAAGGGCAACATTAACAATATTCGCCGCGACCAATCCTGCATGAATCATTTCAGTTCGCAATTCACCGGCTAATTGCGTTAAAACATCTGGTCCCAGTTTTCGTAAGTCTTTCGGGGTATTGATGCTGTCCAGAAGAGGTGTCTTATATTTGCTCAAACTTACAGCCCATCCACATCAAGTAATCTGAAATATTGTTAAAACACTAATTTTATCGGATTGCTAGTATTACCTTATTTTATGATGTTCATTTTTATAGTCCGATTAGGCCTTTAATTGATACGAATAACATAGCCAGTTTGGAAAGTTCAACGCGAGTGGCAATCGGATCTTTGCGATATAAATTATGGGTAAGTGTTTGCGCAAGTTTCTGTATGACCCGCGTTTCAGCGCCCAGGCCACGGGCCTTCATGGAGGCCGCAAGGTGACGAGATTGCTCGAGTTGCGTGCTTGTACCATCAAGCATCTTGTTAAAAACGCGGCGCAATGCCGGACTTGTCTGCGGGGCATCTAGGGCGCAAACAGTTAGGCCCTCTGCCTTTAACCAATTTGTTGGGACATAAACCCGGTCCATATCACGTCGATCATCCGCGGCATCTTGGATATGGTTGATGACTTGGAGAGCGTGACATAATGCGTCTGAGGCCGGATAAAGTGTCTTGGGCTCCTCATGTAGGTCCAAAAGATAGCGGCCCACCGGTGCGGCTGAGCGTTGACAATAATCGATTAAGTCGTCCCAACTCTCATATCGTGATTTTACGGCATCTTGTTTAAACGCCGAAATTAAATCCAACCCATGATGAAAAGGCACGTTTGTGTCCCGCATGGACTTACGCAGGCGCGTCGCACTTTCCAGACCCGGCTCTTCATTTCCATGTTCTAAGGCGTGTTCGAATTGCGTTAAACGGCGAATTTTTTCTTCTGGCTCGATCAAGGTGCTATCCGCAATATCATCTATTTCTCGTGCAAACTTATAGTAACACATGACATGAGGACGTAAATCTTTGCGGATCAAGAAAGAGCCGACTGGAAAATTTTCGTCCGTTGAGCCTTTTCCAGAGTTCGTATCCACCTTATGGGTCCTTAAATTTATGCGCCCAAGAATAAGACTATAAAACATCGAGGCTTGCAATACCGCAAAGCTGTCCAAAGCTTAGGCCTAATAATAGCACACTAAAAATGCGTTTCGGTGAATTTTGATGTCCACGTCTACTTAAACTGCGCCGCAATCTCTTTGAGCGAGCTTTCGCTATCTGCGAGCCTTAAAGGTGGTGCTTTTACTTAGGCTGATCTGAGGCGTTTCGCGATCATAAATTTTGGTCAATCATTGATCGCATCAGCGGCAATCAAGACGCCGTCCTTAAAATAGAATACGGCGAATGTTTCACGGCTAATGTCGCCTCTTACAATAAAATTATCATAGACACGGCCTATCGAAACTATCATATCTTTCAATTTTACCCTATGAAAAATTAACGCTAAGGGTGTCGCCAATTACCAATTTACACAAACACAATGGAGACAATATGAGTGATCAAGGCAAATGCCCTGTGATGCACGGTGCAAATCAAGCAACATCTGTAGGTAGTACAGCAAACCAACGTT
>CAYTLJ010000076.1:0-12916 GCA_964438555.1 uncultured Algimonas sp. | reverse complement strand
GCATTTGTATTTCCAGAAATGACCTGCGGCATTATGGACGCATCTACAACACGTAAATTTTGAAGACCATGAACGCGAAGACGGCTGTCAACCACTGCCATTTTATCAGAGCCCATTTTACACGTACCGACAGGGTGATAGACTGTATCGGCCCTAGACAGAATATCTTCACGCAAGTCTTTTTCTTCCGCCATATCCGATCCAAAAAGTGGCTCCCCGCGAACAGTATCAAATGCGGGGCTTTGCATAATTTGTTGGGTTAGACGCGCGGCTTGATAGAGTTTTTCAACATCATCAGGATCGGTTAAAAAGGCCGGATCTATGGCTGGCGGGTCTCTTGGATCAGCGGAGTTAAGCGTCAGAGTCCCGCGGCTTTTGGGTCGCAATAAACACACATGTGTTGAATAGCCATGTCCAAATCGCGTATTACGTCCATGATCATCAACCATAGCAATGACAAAATGAAGTTGTATGTCGGGTGAAACTTCATTTCGGTCTATATATAAAAAGGCGCCACTCTCGGCGAGGTTGGAGGCTAAAAGACCTGATTTATGTTTTCTATATTTAAAAAATTCGCCAATCATATTTAGCGTAGCTTTGAAAGAAAATCCGATCGTCTCTTTATGTCTTTTTTTGTGTTTCGCGCGATAGGCCGAGATCCAATCAATATGATCATGTAGGTTTTCTCCAACCCCTGGGAGGTCGTGAATTTGAGAAATCCCGTGCGGGTTTAGATTTTTTTTTGCGCCAATGCCTGAGAGCAATAAAAGTTGCGGCGAGCCAAAGGCGCCTGCAGATAGAATGACGTCTTTTCTGGCGTGCAATTCAATCGACTTACCGCGGTGTTGAATTTGAACGCCCGTGGCGCGGCCGTCCTCAATGATGATTTTTTCGGCCAGGACACCCGAAATAATATGGAGATTAGAGCGGTTTTCTGCAGGCTCCAAAAAAGCTTTGGCCGTGGACCAGCGCGTGCCGTTTTTTTGGGTCACGTCATAATAACCAAATCCGATCTGCGTTTCTGCGTTAAAGTCATCATTAATTGGAAATTGTAATTGCCTTCCAGCCTCTAAAAAAACATCATTTAATGGAGAGGTGTTGCTACTGGTTTGGCGTTCCACGCTTAAGGGGCCGGACGCGCTATGAAATCCATCATCGCCTCTATCACTATTTTCAGATTTTTTAAAATAAGGAAGCACATCCGCATAGGACCAGCCCGCATTGCCAAGCTCAGCCCAATGATCATAATCGGCCTTGTGACCCCGAATATAGATCATCGCATTAATGCTTGAAGATCCACCCAGGACCTTGCCACGTGGTTGATAGCATTGCCGGCCCTTTAGGGCCTTTTGAGGCACAGTCTCAAATCCCCAATTTCGTTTTTTGCCCACCATATTTATTAAGGTCAATCCAGGTGTAGACACGCTCCAATGTTTATGGGTTGGGCCAGCTTCTATCAGGCAAACCGAAATTTTTGGGTCTTCGCTCAGTCGATTTGCCAGCGTGCAGCCCGCACTACCTGCGCCGACAATTATGACGTCAAAGTCACGCTCCATTAGAGAATTTTTTTCATAAGTCTCAGCATTTTTTGTGTCTTTTCCGTATAGGGCGGGAAGAGATTTTTTCCCTGACTAAAGCGCGTTTGAATGAAGACACTTTTCAGGTGCGAGAACGCATTAAAGCCGGCCTCGCCGTGATAGGCGCCCATGCCTGACGGACCGACGCCGCCAAAGGGCATATCTTCTTGGGCGACATGCATCATAATATCATTAATCGTCACACCACCGGAAATGGACTGTTTCAGGACTTTGTCGCGTTTAGCTTTATTTTCTCCAAACCAATATAGGGCGAGGGGACGTTCATGTGACTGCACATAGGTGAGCGCGTCGTCCAATGTTTCAGATGCAACTATAGGGAGAAGGGGGCCAAATATTTCTTCCTGCATAATTTTCATATCTGGTGTTGTATTTGTGACAACCGTCAAGGGGACACGGCGTTCTTTGGCAAGTTGTTGCTTATCATCCTGTCCAGCGGTTTGAATATGGGCGCCTTTATTCTCGGCATCTTCTAAGAGGTCCTGGAGACGCGCGTAATGTGAGTCTGCAATAATTGTTGTATAGTCATCATTGCCAGCAAATGTCGGGTAGAAGCGCTCTGCCTTTTTGATCATAGCGTCCGAGAAAGCATTGATTTTAGCTTGAGGCATAAGGACGTAATCAGGCGCTATACAGGTTTGACCAGCATTTAGAAGTTTCCCATAGGCGATGCGGGGCACCGCAAGGTCCATATTGGCACTCTCATCTATAATGGTTGGCGATTTTCCACCAAGCTCTAGCGTGACCGGGACAAGATTTCTGCCAGCAGCCTCTCCCACAATCCTGCCCACAGGCGTTGAGCCGGTAAAGACAAGGTGATCAAAGGGCAGGGCCGAAAAGGCAGATGCGACCTCTACCCCGCCCGTTGCGACATAAATTTCATCATTGGAAAACCCCTTGGCGAGTACCTCTTTTAATAATTGGCTCAGGCGAGGTGTATATTCACTGGGTTTGATCATTGCGCGATTGCCCGCGCCAATTGCGCCGATCAGAGGCATAATGGCGAGCTGCAGCGGATAGTTCCAAGGGCTAATAATGCCGATCACGCCAAGAGGTTGTGGGATGATAACATTTTTTGCGGGCCTAAAATGCAAACCGATTGGGGCTTTGCGGGACTTCATCCATTTGGGTGTATGTTTTAAAGCGTGATGTATTCCGCCTTGGATAAAGAGTATTTCCGATATCAAGGTTTCTTCAATCGCGCGATGTCCAAAATCCTCACTAATGGCCTGAACAAAATCATCTTGATGAGACAGGATAAGCGTTTTGAGTGTTTCAAGTTTTGATTTGCGCGAGGCCCAATCGGGATTTGGATTTTTGTTAAAACCCTCGCGTTGCGCCCTAAGAATTGTCTCAAGCTCTGCGGGATTGGTGTCGTTGCTATTGGCGGACCCGTTTGGATTGATGCGGACCATTTTTGGTCTCCCCAGTGATTTTTTTTATTATGTATAGATTAAACGACCAAGCGTGTAACCCGCCTAATATGTTCATGTTTTATGCGGTTATGTTTGCGACTTGGATCTTGCCAATCCGAGCTCGCCATCAGCGCATTATTTTCTAAAGGCAAAACCTACGGCAGCTAACATATGCCGCGTACGTCCAGAAAAATCGTCTTCACAGGCGGCTATTTGCGAATAGCGCCGACGTAATTTTCCAGGGATATCTCTTAAGGCTTTTTCGCCCCATCGTTCAGTTGCAGCATAGACGCGCGATAGTCGTCCCGCAGCGCCGGTCAGAGGCACAAATCCTCCAACGACGGGTGAGCTATGGGTGGCGTAATGGCGTTTATATCCGTCGAGCCCAGCACCAAGGTCATATCTTTTATAACCGGTCTCTGTTGATGCATCGATCATTTTCTCTAGGAGTTGAATACCTGGGCCATATTCCGACAAATCATCATCATAGGCGACCATCCAGCTATGAAAGGTGACGCCGTCCGTCAGGCCAAGATCAATCGCAGCTAATCGGTCGCCGAAAAACAGGGCGTGCATGTCGCAGCGTAACGCGGCCTTTTCTCCACGTTCCCAAAGGGTACGGATAAGGCTTTGTGTCCAATCTGCAGAGAGAACATCATATTTACCTGTTTGCGCAAATTTAGCACGCTTCCAACCTAGCAAAGATTGGTAAACGTCAATATCGCGACAGAAGGTCTCAAGACGTGGGTCTCCAATCGCCTCAGCAGCTTTTCGGATACGTCGCCTATTTGATTTTAAATGTCTGCGGTAAGAACTATCTTTAGAGTCCCGCCAAGCCTGCACATCTGTTTCTATCTCGAAACAGGCCGTCTCATCCCGTGATAATATTTGAGTGGTTTGCAGTCTGTTTGTATCGATCGCATGGGAAAAATGCAGGGCGCCAATTGTTGTAAGACCAAGGCTTTGACTATAGCTAAGCTCCGGATCTGATGTGATCAAGCCATGATAGTCGCTCATCGGGGCACCAACAGGCCGTGCAAATCGCTTGCCTTGAATGGGTAAAAAAGCCTTAGCATTTCCAGCCTCGTCATATAGGCTAACAATACTTACATCCGGTCGCAATTCAGATAAGAGCCGCGTATAATCGGGATGAAAATAGGGTGAAATCAAAGCAGGATTTTCAGAGCGCATCCTGTCCCAGGCCGCCCAATCCGTATCAGATAAACTCTCTACAGCTTGTATTTTATGTCTATTTAGCGTTTTCACGGGGGCTTTTTAGCATGAATTGGCTAAGGCGAACTTAAGAGCTTGGCTCTTGACCGCATAAATTTCACATTCAATATCAACCTATGCAGTCTCATTCACATGAACATCACCACCCAGATGGACATTCACATTGCGGTGGACATGAACATGGTCATTCGCATGCCCCGAAAGTGACGCAAAATAATATCCGCCGGGTTGGGTTGGCTGCGATTCTGACTGGGCTTTTCATGATTGCCGAGATCATTGGCGGTGTTGTGTCGGGCTCACTCGCTTTAATTGCAGATGCCGGACATATGTTCACGGATTTTGTTGCTCTAGCTTTGGCCTGGCTTGCCTTTCGGATTTCTGCTCGGCCGCCAAATGAGAGATATAGTTTCGGCTATAATCGTGTGCCGGTCCTGATTGCCTTTGTGAACGGCCTAACATTGTGCCTGGTTGCCGTTTGGATAGTTATAGAGGCTGTTCAAAGATTTTCTGATCCTGGCGAGATTTTAGCCATGCCCATGTTGGTCATTGCTGGGCTCGGATTGGTTGTTAATCTCGTCGTCTTTAAAATTTTGTCAGGTGCGGACCAACATAACTTCAATGTTCGCGGTGCCATGCTGCATGTGCTCGGGGATTTGTTAGGATCAATTGGCGCTATATTGGCAGCCATTATTATTCTACTCACAAATTGGACCCTAGCAGATCCGATCTTATCCATTTTAGTGGCTGTGTTAATTTTAAGATCTGCCATCCTTTTGGTCAAAGAAACCGCACATGTTCTTGTTCAAGCTGTACCAAAAAAATTCGATATCAATGCCATTCAAGACGATGTGTTAAATAGATTCCCGTCAATAGGCTCGATTTCCGATATGCGGATTTGGTCTATGTCACATGATGAATATGTCATGACATTCAAAATTCATGAGAACGGCGAAAACGCAGAGATTAGCACAAACGACCAGATCAGAGCATATCTGTCCGAGACCTATTCAATACATCAAATTACGATCGAAATGTGCTAGTTCAAATCAAAGGGTTCACGGAAGCGCCGCAAAAACTCTGACTGCTCGGCTGAGATATTATCATCTGCTCGCGCAACCTGTTCGAGCATTTGTTCGAGATCTTGCGCATGTGATTTTGAGAGATGGTCTCGCAAAAGTTTCGTCATAGGCGCGATTGAAGATTCTGGCAGAACAATATCATGTGTAAGACTGTCCATTTGTAAGATCATACCATCAGCATCATCTTCTGAGAGTTGCATATTAGTATGGAGTAACGTCTCTATAACTTTGCGCTCAACCGGTTCAACGCGTCTAGTCCGGCCAGATTTTGCGATCATGATCATCAGAATTGTTGCCGCTTCGACAGGCGTTTCGACGAGATCAAGGCCGCGCCGATTATGTGCCTTTTTAAAACGACGCTGACGCGGCAAGTTTTTCGCCTGAACGGCCAAGCCATGAACTGTATTTGCGGCATCACCTATATTTTTGCGGTTATTCATAATCCGCATCGTCCAAAAGAACGCTGTTACGAGAATGCCAAAAATGATCACTAAAATATGCATGGTTTTAAATACCATATAATTTTAAATATTTTTCTAACGACAGGCTTTGCCGGGCCCCATGTCAAAATGAAAGTGATCTGCATGAGCTTCATTAAAGTCTGGTGAGAGCGTCACGCGGAAGAGACCGCACGACATTGCCCGGACGTCGCGCAGGAAATTTGCCTCATCGCGCGGCCCATCCCAACCCGTCAGGACGCGAATGAGTTTGCCGTCTTCTAATTCAAATGCGGCAACATCCCATGCATTGGCAAATGCATGTTCGGACCATTTTCCAGAGCTATTTCCAACCTGTTTTCGGCAAGAATAAGTTCCCATATGATGGATGGTTTTAATCTTTTGACCAAAACGCTTTTGGGCGAGTTTGTCGGCTTCTTTTTGCCAAATATAAGCCGCAACAGAGAGAGGGCACTGCATATGGCTCTCTCTTGGTGCAAATCTTACATCTTCAGTTCCGTAGACAAGCCTGGCTTTATCCCAGCCGCAAATCCCTGCGCCCGCGCCAGTTTTGGGTCGTTTGGGCTCGGCGAGCTGCGTTTTAAATCCCGTACTGTCTCTGGCTAGAGCCATACAAGTCTCGGAGGGAGACAGACTTAGTCTGAAAAGTTGATGTTTTGTAGCGCGTCCCAAAGGACGAGACGTATCAAGAGATTTCCAGGGGAGGTGTTGCGCCGGAACAAATCTATCAATCGTCCAAAATAGCGCTGCAATAATCAAAGTGAAAAGGAAAATTACAAATATCTTCCAAATGCGGTTTCCCGGTTTTGATGTTAATCGACCAAACATATTATTTTTGCGACTCGCCTATCTCGCCTGAGCTTATCAGCTGATTGACTATAATTGTCCAAAGATAAAGGCTCAGTCCCGGAAGCAGGTTCGGTTATTATGCCGCGTAAATATTTAGGCGCCACGCTATAAATTCGGCCACGCCTTGGCGCTTCAGCTGTCACCACCCCGATAATTTCACCGTCCTTATCAAGAACGGGCGCGCCAGACATACCCCCCAGAGACCCGACAAGGTTGCGTGAGCGACCAAGTTCTGACCACGCGAGTATCGCTTCTTGATTTGTGTATCGACCTCGAACCTTCATCCGATTTCGCGCAATAAGAGATCCAACGACTTCTCCGGGTTTCCCTTGTGGGAACCCAAAGAAATATCCAATTTCACCGATTTGGCGTCGTGTGTCTAAATCCGCCGGGAGTGTCGTACGAGTCCAATCAGATTGTAAAACCGCCAAATCTGAGTTTTCAAAAACTTTGACATTTACACGCATGAAACGCCCACGATTGACCCTTAATCCAACCTCTTTACATCCATCTACGACGTGTCGCGCGGTCATCCAACGCCCCGTATTATTTATGGCAAAGGCAGTGCCGGTTCCGTCTTCTGCAGGAGCCGTTTCAACAACAACCAATTCATCGCGTGGAGACTCGCTTGGGAGGAGGGCGCCTAGCTCTGGTGAAGAAAGCGGTTCAGGTACAATCACCTCTGTTTTTGTACCATAGGCTGTCCAAACGAACATCATTAATACAAGACCGTAAATGATCCAGTCCGGAAATTGTTTCCGTTTATGTGCGCGAAAACTCAATGGACAACCGCCCTAACCCGCAATGGCGAAAGCAAGAATAAGTGACCCAGAGAGTTTAAACGACGCTAAAACCAATGTGGGCCCAATTTCATCTCGTTCAATTCTTTCAGGCATGCCTCTGAAAATTATGAAATCTGTCATTCGGAATAGGAAGAGCTGCAAAAAAAGCGAAAAACTCGCCCATATTCCAACGTCGAAAAGTGAAAATTTATTGATCAAACAGGCCGCTATTGGAAGGGCGAGGCTGATAACAAGTGCGGAAAAGTGAATTGCGGCGGCAATATTTCCGGTTTGAACAAGTTCCAATTCTTTATGCGGGGTCAGCCGGACATAGATTACAATCGCTGCCACATATATAATGGCGACCATCACCAGATAAAATATAAGCCAGGGAAATCCGGCGGCAAGCGTTTCAAAGGCGGGTAGCATAAACGAGGTCCCTGTTAAATGTTGCGTGCCCCGCTGATTTTCTAAGCCCACCCAGGAAAATCAAGGAACAGTTTTGAAGGATTGAACCAAAGGTTCAAGTGTTTTGTTCGGATTTAGATTGAAACTTACAGCTGAATTGGGTGCATGCGAATCTAACACAATTTTGTAGTGAAAATTTCGTTTATTTCGCAGCCTTAAGAGCGCTCGCTCTAATTTTCTCACTCTCGCTTTTCAGCTGTCCACATGCCGCCAAAATATCTTGTCCGCGAGTCTTTCGAATAGGGCTGGCATATCCAGCCCGATTTACAAGATCGGCAAAGGTCTGAATAGTTTCGGGGTCTGAGACTTCATATTCCGTTCCCGGCCAAGGATTGAACGGGATCAGATTGACCTTTGATGGAATGCCGCGGAGCAATTTTATCAATTGTTTTGCGTGCCAAGGTTGATCATTAATATCTTTGAGCATGACATATTCAAATGTTATCCGGCGCGAATTTGATAGTCCGGGATAATCACGACAAGCTTGCATCAGCTCTTTTAAGGGGTATTTCTTGTTGATCGGCATGATTTGTGTGCGCAATTCATCATTGGCGGCATGAAGCGAAATCGCGAGCTGTGCGGATGTGCGTTCACCCATAGGTCCAATTTCAGGGACGACCCCGCTGGTTGAGACGGTGATCCGTCGCCTACCAATACCAAGACCTTCTGGGTCACAAATAATGTCTAAGGCGTCTCCCACATTATCTGTATTATAAAGGGGTTCACCCATCCCCATAAAGACGATGTTTGTCAGCTTTCGTTTATCCTGTGTAGACGGCCATTCGCCCAGATCATCGCGGGCGATAATGACTTGTAAAACAATCTCGCGCGCGGTGAGATTTCGTACGAGAGGTTGCGTGCCCGTATGACAAAATTTGCAGTTTAATGTGCAACCGACTTGTGAACTGACACAAAGGGCACCTGTCTTTGAGACATCGGGAATAAACACGGTTTCAACTTCTATACCTGGCGCCATACGGATGAGATATTTTCGGGTGCCGTCGACGGAAATAAGTCTTTCGACGATTTCAGGTCGCTCAAGGCTAAAGGCTTGGTCAAGTTTCTGCCTCAAGGGTTTGGCGATATTTGTCATCTCGTCGAATGAATTTACCCCATAATTATAGATCCAATGAAACACCTGTTTGGTTCGCATCCGGATTTTTTTAGGCTCTATGCCGATAGATGCGAGCTGTGTTGCAATCTCTTTTCGTCCTAATCCGACAAGTGAGATTTTACCCTTTGCTTTAGGTTTTGCGTCTGGTGCTCGGTTTATAAGGGTCGTCTTCGACATGGGCGCCCCCTATCATGTAGGCCCTATGACGCAAAGCAATGAATTCACAGTTAGAGGGTTCACAATTTCGTTTGGCATATCTGCAGGTTTTCCGACTTGCCGTGTTTCTCTCTTGGGCTTAAAGGCGCGTCATGTCAGGTGCTTTAATATCCAAAACATCCCCAATAGGCTCAAAGGCTCAGATGATTGATTATCTGGCCTCTGGATCCAAGCCAAAATCAGATTGGCGCATTGGTACGGAACATGAAAAAATTGGCTTTTGCAAAGCTAAAAACCTCCCTCTGCCTTATGATGGCGCCTGTTCGATAAAAGGCATGTTGGAAGGCTTGCAACGCTTTGATTGGGCGCCTGTTGAAGAGAATGGACATCTGATTGCGCTTAAACGTGACGGCGCGTCAGTCTCTTTAGAACCTGGCGGTCAATTAGAGTTATCAGGCGCTCCACTTGAGCATGTTCATCAGACCTGTGGTGAAGTCGCGCGTCATTTGCGCGAAGTCCAAGAGGTGGCCGATGAAATGGGAGCAGGGTTTTTATCTTTGGGATTCCGGCCAGATACGAAATTGGAAGATGTGCCGATCATGCCCAAAGGGCGCTATAAGATCATGCGCGACTATATGCAAAAAGTCGGAACCATGGGGCGCGAGATGATGTTTAGAACCTGTACGGTTCAGACAAATCTCGATTTTTCATCAGAATCTGACATGGTCAAAAAATTTCGTGTCTCACTTGCGCTTCAGCCAATAGCGACGGCTCTATTTGCAAATTCGCCTTTGACCGAAGGAAAGCTGAATGGGTATAAATCTTTCCGGTCTCGCGTTTGGCTCGATACGGATGCAGACCGAACAGGTATGTTGCCATTTGTATTCGAAGACGGATTTGGGTTTGAACAATATGTCGATTACGCGCTTACTGTACCCATGTATTTTGTTTACCGCGACGGGAAATATCTAGATGCGTCTGGGCAAGATTTCCGTCACTTCTTGGACGGAAAATTAGATGTGGTCCCAGGGCAGGTCGCGACAATGGGGGATTTTGAAAATCATCTTTCCACGATTTTCCCAGAAGTCCGTTTAAAAACCTTCCTTGAAATGCGCGGCGCGGATACAGGGCCTTGGAATGAACTTTGCGCTCTACCTGCATTCTGGGTAGGCCTTCTTTATGATCAGACGGCGCTGGATGCGGCTTGGGATTTCGTTAAAGACTGGACTGAAGACGAAAGACAAAGCCTAAGAGACACAGTCCCTGCACAAGGCCTGCAGGCAAAATTTCGAAACACCACAGTGAATGAATTGGCACGGCAGGTTCTCGAGATTTCTAGACTTGGATTGAATGCACGCGCAAGACTTAACGCCCATGGTGAGAATGAAACCATTTTCTTACAAGACCTGGACCGTATGGTGACTGAGGGCCAGTCTAATGCGGATCGTCTGATTAAGCTTTTTAATGGGGATTGGGGCGGAGACGTTAAACGCAGCTATCAGGATTGCGTCTACTAAAACGTATCTGTCACTTGGATGGAAAAACGCTGGCCTCTTTGTCTTTGCGTAAACTGACTTTCTATCAGATCACCGTTTCGTGTTGGCGAGAAGATAAAACGCTCACGTTGTAGTTTGAAATCAAGGATGTTTTGAAGACGTAAGGTCCATTGCATGCCAAAGAGTTCTTTGTGAATCAAAGAGAGTTCGAATTCGGGTCTGATAAAGTTATTTTCGGTTGTTTCATCGATTCTGAAAATCAAAGCTCGATCGCCCTGTTCGACTTCCGCTTCAATCGCAAATGGAGTGTTCGGTATATCGTAGCGAAGTTCAACGTCATATTCCCATAGTGTCTCAACCGAAATATCGCGATTTTGATTTGTAATTGGATCATTTAGAGATGATCCCGCCAATAGGAATTCGCCTGTAACTCTCAGCCCTTGAATATACTCATCTAGGACCCAGGTTAGATTGGCTTCGGCGCCGTATCTATTGGCACTATCTGCAAGATTGGCTGGACCTTGCGCTCCATTTAAAAACAAGATTTGTTCAATTGGATCTTCGATCACGTCATAAAAAAGCGACAAGCTACCAGATAATCCTGTCTGCGATTGTTTAATCAGTTCAGCTTCAAACTCCCAATTTTGTGGAGGACTAACATTTCCGCCTTCTGATTGGGTGTTTTCAGAAAGGCTAACGGTGGAGACGAAATCATCGAAATCGAGTTGATCCACACTCCGCTCGACTTGTCCCCTTATTGTCCAATCATCGTTTAATTTATGAGACAAATTCAAAACGCCTCTTGGCCTTAGAAAGGTTTCCGCATCCGCATCATTACTTGCGACATCAATAATTGAATATTCGCCCCCGATTGAGGCTTGAGCCGTTGTATTTGGGCTTAAGGCCCAAGACCGAGACAGATTTGCTTGGAAACGATCTTCTTCAACACGGGTTTCGTCATCGAGTAAATCTATGTCATTCTCAATAAAATCAGAAATAGAGTCCAACGTGTTTCGCGCAGCCTCGACAGAGACTGTCCAATCATTCGTTTCACCGGATTTCCAACTATATTCACCTCGGGCGATATATTCATTTGAAATATTATTTTGTTCAAAACTTTGAAAAACCTGGCCCGGATCCGCATCGTCAAATAGGAACGTATCTATATCGGTTCTATCGGTATACCCGTAAAGCCCAATTAGCTTTAACCGGCCTTGAGACCCCAATACATTGAGGCCAAAGTCATAATCCGCGCCGATTTCAAATTGATCCTCATCATCCCCTGAATTTGCAACTGACGCGCCGCTACGATTGACGTCAACTAAGTCTTGAAATTGTTCTTGGAGGGTAACGTTATTATTCCGTCTCAAGGCAGATAAATTTAGATTGCCAATATGACCATTGTCTCTTTCCCAATTTAAGTTGAGATTGGCAAATGGGTTTTGAAAATCAAATGATAGGCGTTCATCTCTGTCTTGGAATAACGTCCCTGAGCCGTCAAAAAATTCTTCAGTGCCAAATTCCGATGTGATAAATTGATTATGCCCGATACTGCCTACGGCTTCTAACTGGCCACGTTTGGCTGAGAAATTTAATGTTGCGTCACCAAATTGTGGTTGGCTGTCTTTTTCAAATCGAGCGGCCAGGTCCCAGCTCCCTGATAGCTCTCCCGACTTTGCGACAATGTTTGCGACTTGGCCGGACAGGCCTGGAATATCCAAGCTTTCCCCGTCCAGTATTTCAATCCGAATGACATTGCTGGCAGGAATTCGAGATAAGATTGCATTCGCACCTGAGGATTTGGAAGACGGCCTACGTCCATTAATCAATATATTGAGGCTGGCTTCACCAAACCCTCTTTGATCATTTCCGCCCCCGCGAATGTTGAAGCCCGGAATGACTTGAACCATATCGCTCGCTGTTTGCGGCGTAAATTGGTCAAAATAGTCTGGCTGATAAACTTGCTCTGAACTTGTGTTGTCCGGCGTTTCCAGTACGGTTTGTGGAGACGTGTCGATCTCGCCCGGTGATTGCGCAAGAGCAGCCATGGGCAGTCCTGCACACAGCAATCCCGTATGAAAACATCCAAGAAGACTAGGTTTCAAAAGTTTGCTCAAGCGTATCCCCAAAAAAGAGCAGGTTTGTTATAATGCCTAAAGTAGTTCGCCTCTTACGCGAGCCGACCCATTGCCTCAAGTCACAAAAATGTTGAACCGCATGCGAGATTAACAAGTGGTTTTGTCCCATTGAAGTGAAGAATTGTGTGTGTCA
>CAYTLJ010000075.1:0-12972 GCA_964438555.1 uncultured Algimonas sp. | reverse complement strand
ACGCAATTATTATAAAATATCTCGCCAAAGCTCTGCGCAATAATGGCGCGAAAGCCATATTCTTTAAGTGCCCAGACAGCATGTTCACGAGAAGACCCGCAGCCAAAATTCTGGCCCGTTAAGAGAATGGTCGCATCCGCATATTCGGTTTTATTCAAAACAAAGTCTGGATTAGGCTCGCGCCCGCTTATGTAACGCTCACCAGCAAACATGCCGCCAGACAAGCCCGTCTTAGACACAGATTTCATTTCGCGCGACGGAATGATCTGATCTGTGTCGATATTGTCGCGGATAAGTGGAGCCGCGATACCGATATGGATATTAAAGGGCTGATTAGACATTATGCCCCCCTGCTCCAGGCGCTGGCATGCTGATCCGTCCCTTAATGGCAGAGGCTGCAACAATGACCGGGCTTGCCAAATGGGTTCTGACATTTGGGCCTTGTCGCCCTTTGAAATTCCGGTTTGTACTTGAGATTACCCGCGTGCCCGGCGCAAATGTGTCGCCTCCTGCATAAAAGCAAAGCGCACATCCAGCACTTCCCCATTCAAAGCCTGCAGATTTAAAAATTTGATCAAGGCCTTCCGCTTCCGCCTGACGGCGAACTTGCATGGAACCGGGCACGCAGATCGCTCTGACATCTGGATTAACCGTCTGGCCATTTAGAATCGCCGCGGCCGCCCTCAGATCAGAAATACGCGCATTAGTGCAAGAGCCAATAAAGGCACCGCCAATTTTTAAGCTCTCAATCTCTTGACCGGATTTGAGCCCCATATAGTCGAGAGCTTGTTGTTTATCAGTCTTAGGAACTTGACCGGAAATTGAGACAACATCTTCAGGGCTTGTGCCCCAACTTACCATTGGCGGAATATCTTGGGCGTTGATTTGATATTCAACGTCAAATGTCGCAGCCTTGTCACTTGCGAGTGCCCGCCACTCCTCATGCGCAGCCACCCAATCTTGCGGCGCATATTTTCGCCCCTTTAGATACTCAAAACTCGTTTCATCCGGCGCAATAATAGCGGTGAAGGCGGCAAATTCCACGGCCAGATTACATAGCGTCAACCGCGCTTCAACTGACATAGATTGAATAGCGGAGCCCGCATATTCAATCGCCATTCTTTGTCCGCCCGCCGTGCCGTATTTTCCAATAATATAAAGCGCGAGATCTTTGGCGCTGACGCCGGGTCGAAAATTGCCATTTACGGATATTCGCATTTGTTTTGGCTTTTTGACCCGCAATGTACCCGTCACCATAGCATGTTCGGCATCAGTTGATCCAATTCCCCAAGCCAGCGCCCCCAAAGCGCCTTGGGAACAGGTATGACTATCTGGGCAAACAAGGGTCATGCCGGGTTGAACAATTCCAAGCTCTGGCGAAATTACATGAACAATGCCTTGTTCGGGGCTCAGCACATCTATCAAATTTATGCCGGCGACTTGAGAGGCCTCACGCGTCGCCGTGATGAAATTATCACCGCCTGGCATACGCGCTTCATTTTCACCGCGCTCAGACTGAATGGAGACGATATGGTCCATTGTGCAAAAGACGTGTTCAGGTCGTATGGGCGCTCGACCCGCATCCAACATAGATTTTAGCGCCACGCTTCCCGTGCGCTCATGTAAGAATACGCGGTCAATCGCGATAAGGTCCTCGCCACCATCCAAGGTTTTGATCTTATGTTGATCCCAGATCTTATCAAAGAGAGTTTGAGCCATAACGTTCATCACTCCCCTACAATATAGAATATTGCTTCACCTTTAAATCCCGCTTTTATCGTCAGATGGATAAGCGAGTTATCGATGTATAAGTCCGACAATGACATGAAGGTGGCGTATATAAAATTGTCACCCCGCACGTGATGAGAGGCCTAAAGTATGTGTGCCAAGCAGAGGCGTTTCCATAAGTTCGATTAAAACGCCTTGCGTATCATCTGGATTTAGAAAAACGATTGGTGAGCCTAAAATACCCATAAATGGCTCGCTTAATAATCTTACCCCTTGGTTTTCCATATGAGAGGTCGCTTCACGCATATTCTCAACTTCAAAACAAATATGATGCTGCCCGCCTTTCGGGTATTCCTCTAAAAACTTATAAAGCGAAGATGTTTTCCTGTCGGGCTCAATCAACTCCACCCGTCCGGTCAACAAATTTACAAATCTGATTTTCAATCCGCGGTCCGGTATTTGGTAAAGATCGGAAATTTCGGATACACCCATGACGTCCCGATAATACGCCACCGACGCGTCAAGATCAGGGACAACAAGTCCGATATGATGGAGCGAACCTAATTGAAATTTCGTCATGAACACCTCGGCTTAATCCTATCAAGATTTATGAGGCATGGAAATGTCAATATTATCGATTAGTCGCGCTTTGATATCGCCTTCCATAGCTGGAAAATGAACTTATTATGAATCCCCTGCATAATCCCGAAATAATAACGACGACGTGACTAGCCTGTGTGAAATTCAGACCCTATACCATAATCATGAAAAAGATTCTGCTTATAACCGCCGCTTTGCTTTTGGCGCCTGTTTCCTTCGCGCAAGGAGGGGGTGAACTTAACTTTGTCAAAAAACGCTATAATATCAAAGGCACAGCTAAGATTGAAACCGTCGATAATCAGACGAGACTTGTCTTATCCGATGATTTTAAAACAAAGAATGGGCCGGATTTAAAAATCTTTTTGACCAAAAAACATGTCGGTGATTTAGACGGCGGAGATGTTGTTGCAAATGGCTTGAAGTTGGGCGTTTTGAAATCCAATAAAGGCTCTCAGACCTATATCATTCCGGCCGATGTCGACCTTAGTCAATATGAGAGCATTGTTATCCATTGCGAAGCCTTTACTGTACTTTGGGGCGGCGTTGACCTCAAATAGCGACAAGCTTTAAAGCCGATAGATGGCTGAGCTCTCACATCTGATTTCGCATCGCTTTCGCGGCTTCTCTGAATATGAAAATACGATTATCGGCTTGAATGCCGCCCTTGATTGGGGCGTCAAACAAGTCGAATTCGATATCCGCGTTAGCCGCTGTGGCACACCCCTTATCTATCATGATGAAGCCACGCCTGACAGCACGGGTAAGCTGCGTCAGCTGTCTAAAATTCTGGCTTCTGAACGTGCCCAATTGGGTGGGAATTTCGCGCATATGCCAACAGCCGACGCCCTTTTTCACGCGGCCTCAATCCATGAGAATAAAGCGACACTTCTCGTTGATATTAAGGATGCTGGGTTTGAAGATATGCTCGTCGCCCTCGCCCATGAACATAGGCTGGTGGACCGTATCATCTGGGTAAGTTGGGTCCCAGAAGCCCTCTATGCCATCCGCGATCTATTACCCGAGGCCCGCATATGTCTCTCCCATTGGTGCCAATCACCAAATACGGCTGTACGAAAGTTACATAAAGTCTTTGAAGCCAAAAATGGCCATGTCCCTAGGCCTAAACGAAAATGGGTGCATGGTGAACGCTCAGGCTGGTTTGTCGATGGCCCTCTAAAGGGCGATATGCTCGACATGGTCACCCATATTTGCGTGCCCGCCGGAATGGTCAGTAAAGCTTTGGTTGCGTATTATCACGACCACAATATTCAGGTCTCAACATTTTCCTATGTCACCCGCGAAAGCCTAGATCAGGCAGAAACGGATTTCGGGATTGATGACTTTTTTATCGACGCCAAACTGGTGTTTGATACCTTCGCATAGGTCTGGCGATATTTTAAACACCACCTCGGACCTGATCCGGGGCCTGACGCATGCGTGCTAGACCTCAATCATCTATAGGTTCAGATGACGGGGCGTCCTGGGTTGGAATGGCGTAGCCGCCATCCAGCCATTGCCCAAGATCAAGATCGGCACAGCGTTTTGAGCAAAAGGGTGTGAAACTTTCGCTGACCGGTTTTTTCTTACAAAAGGTGCAAACACTCATCGGTCCGCTTTCACCTCAACCCGGTCACCTGACACGAGCTTAAACCGCGCCCCAATTTTGGACTCCACATCATGTTTCCAATCAAATGGAGCGCTCGTGAGCCAGTCCATAATATCAGACGGGACAGAGAGGTCTAACTGCGCACCGGGCGACACCTTGGCCTCTCGGGTCAAACGCCTAAGGGCTCGCAGGGACTGCGTCTCAACTGTCGGGTTTCCATATTTGTCATTCAAAATATCGTCTAGCGACAGGTCGGGTTTTGCACGTGTCATCTCAATCACCCCAAAGCGCGAGAGTGCATTAAATTTGGTTACAAAAGGATCTGTTTCAAATGCGGCTTGTAAGGTCTTCTCAAGTGTCTTGCGTTGTTTAGGTTGGCGCAAATTTGGAAAATCAATAATGATCAATCCCCCCAGCCCTCTCAGGCGGAGTTGTGACGCAATCTGTTTGGCTGCCTGATTAGCCGCGGCTGCGGCTGATACCGCCCCGCCCTTATCCACATCGATCGCCAATAAGGCTTGGGTTTGTTCTAGCGTGATTGAGCCGCCACCAGATAAGGCAATTTGTTTTTCGCAAGCCTCATCAACGGCATTTACGGCTGCCTCATCAAAAGTGAGGCCGGGATATTTACCGTGCAAACGTCCCTTAAGATCCAAGCCTGTTTTAAGACCCGGCTGCGCATCAATTTCATCTAGAAATTTCAGAGTCGCGCCTTTGGTCCCGATTTGGGAGCGCAATATCTCAACCTCGACCTTTTGACCTTCTGTCAATTTCGGCATGTTATTTTGCGCCGCAAAAGGCAGCAAAGCTGGCAAAGCCTCACCCCCTATATCGACCCAAAGTCCAGCGACTGAGGCATCTATTGAGCTGACCTGTCCAGCATAAATATCGCCGTGACGCGGCGTCGAGTGCCACTTTCGTTCGATATGAAGTTCGACCAGACGTCGACCTTCATAAATCGCGGCCCGACTTTCCCCGACAGCCTCTTCAATCACGGCACGTCTTTTCATGAACAGGCCGCCATTAAGAGATTTCGGGTTTCATAGACGGGCAGGCCCACAACGCCCGTAAAAGACCCCGCAAGATTTATAATATAAGCGCCCGCCAAGCCTTGAATGCCGTAACCTCCGGCTTTGCCGTCCCATTCACCGCTCTCGAGATATTCCGAAATTTCAGCCTCACTAAGCCGTTTCATCTTTAATCGGGTTTCCGATATCCTAGATCGAAGCAGACCTGTTTCGTCAATGACGGCAACACCTGTAAAAACGCGGTGAGACCGGCCAGATAATAAGCGCAAACAGCTTTCAGCGGTTTCACGGTCTTCAGCCTTGGGCAAGATACGCCGTCCTAAACCGACAACCGTGTCTGATGCTAGAATGACTCGTCCTGGATGATCTCCAGCAACTTTAGCTGCCTTCTCACAAGACAGGCGCAAGGCATGATCACGCGGCAACTCGCCCGTAATGGGGTCTTCATTTATATCTGCAGGAATGATTTTGTCGGGAACCAGTCCAATTTGTGCCAAAAGGTCTCTGCGCCTCGGACTGGCACTGGCCAGGATGAAGGGTTTCATCCTAGGTGTTTTATTTGAAACGATAGGTGATCCGACCTTTGGACAGATCATAAGGTGTCATCTCAACCGTGACACGATCTCCGGCTAGGACCCGGATACGGTTTTTACGCATCCGTCCGGCTGTGTGCGCAATGATTTCATGATCATTGACTAGCTTTACGCGAAATGTCGCATTCGGCAAAAGTTCAACGACTTCGCCTTCAAATTCTAAAAGTTCTTCCTTGGCCAAACTGTTACCTTTTTTGCCGTTAGTTTCAGCCGCTATATAGGCCGTTTCGTGAGGTTTTAAAGGGATTAATGCGGTTTTTGCCCCTAATCCCGTTTAAATTATACGTTACCATATGCTGAGGGCTCGATTAGAAAAGTGGTTTAATCGCAGATTGTTATTTTAAAGTTCAAAAACGAAATGCGTTGAGATCAAAACTCTCGTCCAATCCGGGCTGAAATATTACTCCGGATCGCGCGATAATTATTGAGTAAAGCCCGCACATCCAAAGATCCCTCACCCGGATCAGGTACGGCCCAGAGCTCAATCTCCATATCTGTTCCTTCAAAAACCGCTTCAGCGGCGGATCTCACGCTAGCCGTAAAGGCGATGACCCGATCATAAGACTCACCCCGCAAATCATCCAGATTAAGTGGCTCATGTTCAGACATGTCAATGCCCACCTCATTCATAACGATGAGCATAAATTGATTGGGTTCTACAGGCGAAAGCCCGCAACTTTGAACGGATATATCATCACCTAAATGCTTCTTCAGTAAGCCTTCTGCCATGGGCGAGCGAACGGAGTTTAACTGGCAAATAAACAAGACCTTCACGAGACCGTCCTCCGATGTAGCGCGCAAATCAATGTAAAAAGCCGACGGGAGGTATTGAATTCTATTTCAACCTGATTTCTGAGAACATCGGTGAGCATGCGCGAGCCTTCATTGTGCAGGCCACGCCGTCCCATATCGATGGCTTCAATCTGGGCCGTTGTCGCGGTCCGGATCGCATTGTGATAGCTCTCACATATCATAAAATAATCTTTGATCACGCGTCGAAAAGGAACCAGTGATATATTATAGGTTCCTCGGTGTGCGCCATTCGTACGGGTCACGTCAAAAATAAGACGACGTCCATCTTGCATTTTTATCGTCAAATTATAGGGCCCACGCTCGCTCTCAAGCGGTCGGAACTCATTTTCTTCAAGCAGATCAAATATAGCGACACGGCGCTCATGTTGCATTTCAACTGAGGTGACAGGCAAGCTGTCCTCATCAATATGGAGTTCCGCTATATAGTGATCAGCCATCGTGTTTTGGAATGCGTTTTGTTTTTCTAGCATCACCTATATCGGCAAGCGTCGCGTCTATGGCTTCAACCTCAATCTGAATGACGCCGCCTCCCGCAAGTGTCACAGAGACGATGCCCGCAGGTGTATCCGTCGCCTCATATATCAGGCCCAGAATAACAGCATAAGCGTCTTGTTTCGCAAGATCTACGCCCTGGCTTTTGACAGATAAGACGCCGTCAAAACGCAAACCTGATTCAACCCGGTGCGGCGTGTCCATTTCGCGCATATAGCGCGAGAGGCGCAAGGTGAAACTTAGGCCCGCCTTATCATAACGCGATTGACCAATTTGAAAGATCGAATCTTGTACGGCTCCGGCAATAATTTCCAGATCACCGGTGTCTGACGCGCGTAAACGTAATTTATTCATCCCGTTCTCTCGAAACCCTAGCACCACATTGTGAGAGTTTCACTTCGATTTTTTCAAAGCCCCGGTCAAGGTGATAAACACGCGAAATATGCGTTTGCCCTCTCGCGGCAAGGCCAGCATTGATCAAACAGGCCGATGCACGCAGATCTGTCGCCATAACGGGGGCCGCGCGGAACTCTTTGACGCCCCGCACAATGGCTTCGCGTCCGGTCACCGTAATATCGGCGCCCATGCGCACAAGTTCCGGACAATGCATGAAACGATTTTCGAAAATATTTTCGCGGATAATCGACACGCCATCCGCCAAACACATAAAGGTCATAAATTGAGCCTGAAGGTCGGTCGGAAATCCGGGATAGGCCATGGTGTCTACATCAACAGGATTGAGACGCCCGACACCGCGTTCGATTAAGACGGAATTATCATCGAGTGAGACCTTAGCACCGGCTTGGGCGATAAGCGGCCAAAGTGAGCCTAAGTGATCCGATCGGATATTTTTTAACTTCACCGCCCCGCCTGCTGTCGCTGCCGCCAAGGCGTAAGTACCAGCTTCGATCCGGTCAGGGACAACAGAATGTTTGACACCCTTTAGGGACGCAACGCCTTCAATCCGGATCTCGGACCGGCCAGCCCCAGTAATTTTTGCGCCCATCGCATTCAGGCAATTCGCTAGATCGACAATTTCTGGCTCTCGGGCTGAATTATACATGACCGTTTCACCCTTGGCCAAAACTGCCGCCAGCATTGTATGTTCGGTCGCGCCAACCGAGACAAATGGGAACGTAATTTCGGCGCCGCGTAACCCGCCCTTGGCCGTTGCGATTACATAACCCTCATCCAGTTCAATATTGGCGCCCAGAGCCTCAAGCGCTTTGAGATGAAGATCAACGGGGCGCGCGCCAATTGCGCACCCACCAGGCAGAGAGACTTTGGCTTGTTCTTCGCGTGCCAATAAAGGCCCTAAGACATTAAAGCTCGCACGCATTTTTCGGACCAAATCATAAGGCGCCGTTGTACTGGACAGTTTCGGCGCATGGAGCTTCATGATGTCCGCCTTGCCAGGATCGACCTCGACACCCAAATGGGTCAGCAATCCCGCCATAGAGCGCGTATCGCGCAGACGCGGCATATTCTTTAGCGTCACCGGCTTATCGGTCAAAAGACAGACCGCCATAAGTTTAATGGCCGAGTTCTTGGCGCCGCTAATCGAGATTTCCCCGTTTAACGGGTATCCGCCTTCAATGACAATCTTGTCCATAATGATCGCTTTTTATCGTGAGTCTTGCCGCGTGTTAGGCCGCGCTTAAGGCGAGATCAAGACGAGACTATGTCAGTCTTTTGACGGGCTGGATTTTAGATTATTTTTTACTTTTTTCACCGCCTGTTTTCGGCGACGCAAATTTGCCCGCAACTCTGCGGCCAGACGTTCATCACGCTTTTCTTTGTCGCTTTTTCCGGAATTGGGCATGGTTATCAATTAAGACCTAGCCATGAAAAATCAAGATTTGGTCCTTAGAGACGTTTCCAGAATGAACGTAAACGCACCTTCCTTACGGAACCGCGGCGCCATTGGCTTTTTCAAAGATCTCAAACCAAGTCTGGCGGTCAATCTCAACCTTGGTTGCATCTGATAGGGATCTTATCCGGTCTATATTATTTGTGCCCATAACGGGTAAGATTTTGGCTGGGTGAGCTAAAAGCCAGGCAACTGCGATTGCGCCGACATCAACACTGTTTGTCTGGGCCAAGGCCTCTAAGGTTTTATAAAGCGGTTTCTGCTTGTCTTGAAATAAGCTGCCCCCGCCCAGAGGCGACCACGCCATGGCTGAAATTCCGTGTTTTTGAAGATAGGCAATATCGCCATTGGTAAAGGCTTGATTACTCGTCACACTTAATTCGATTTGATTGGTGACCAATGGAGAGCTCATGGCCGAGCCTAATAGCTCCATATCATGTGGCTTAAAATTAGACACGCCGACGGCCCTCACCTTACCTGATTTTACCAGATCATCGAGAACGCCACCCGTTTCATGGTGATCCATAAATGGGTCGGGGCGGTGGATGAGAAGTAAATCAATATGGTCAATTGCCATATCTTTTAGGGAACTCTCGACTGACGCTTGGATATGGGCACGCGATGTATCGTAATGTTTGACCCGCCGATCATCATATTTCCCAATCGGGGCGACGATATCGCATTTTGTAACTATCTCGATTTGACCTCGAAGTGAGCTATCAAATTGAAGGGCGCCACCCAGAATTTTCTCGGCCGAATAGCCGCCGTAAATATCGGCTTGGTCTATTGTGGTAATACCTTGTTCCAAACAGGCTCTTATTTTCTTGCTCAAATATGCGGGTGTATGATCGTCATCTTTGACCCGCCACATGCCATAGACAAGGCGCGAAAAATCGAGTTGATCGGTTAAGTTTATGCGTTCCATGATTTTCTCTCTGCTTAGACGCGCTCACCGACACCCAATGGGGTCGATGGAATAGTTTCCGGCACACGTCCATAAATATGTGGCAAAGAACAGGTCTTTAATTGTGGCAAGACTTTCTCTCCAAAATGACGGCATTCATCAATGTGAGGATAGCCTGAGAAGATAAAAGAGCGAATGCCCATTTTTTTATAATCTTCTATTTTCGACAGGACTTGATCGGTTGAGCCTACAATCGCAGCGCCACAACCTGAGCGTGCCCGTCCGATGCCTGTCCAGAGATTATCTTCAACATAGCCAAATTTATCGGCGAGTTCGCGTGACCTCGCCTGATGCGCAACGCCCAGACTAATCGAGTCATGCGCACGGTCTCGTATCAATTTTCCATATTCATCATCTAATTTACTGACGATATAATCGGCATATTCGCGCGCTTCTTGCTCCGTGTCGCGAACAATCATATGGGCTCGGAAACCATAATCGATTTGACGTCCATAATTTTCTGCAACCGCATTTACGGCTTTCATACGCGCCGCAATATTCTCTTTAGGCTCTGGCCACATAAGATAGACATCGCAATGTTCCCCGCAGAGCTCGAGTGCAGGCGGCGAATAACCCCCGAAATAGAGCAAAGGTCCGCCATTTATCTGATAGGGACGTGCAGGACCGGTCGGCACATTTTGATAGTTATAGATTTCACCGTCGAAATTGATCTCGTCTTGCGTCCAGGCCTGTTTCAATATGTTCACAACTTCTCTGGAGCGTTCATACCGAAAGGCACTTTCTGCTTTTTCGCCCGGGAAATCCGAGCTGATAATATTGACGGTCAAGCGACCTTCTAGCATATGGTCCAAGGTCGCGATGGTGCGCGCCAACATTATGGGCTGCATTTCACCGCAACGAATAGCGGCCAACATATTGATCTTTTTTGTGAGCGGTGCGCAGCCTGCGACGAAACTAAGTGTGTCTTGCCCGACCTGATAGGAGGACGGACATAATATATTTCGAAACCCCTGTTTTTCAGCCTCAAGCAAAATCTTACTACAATGCTCCCAACTTGACCGGAGATCGCCGTCCGGGATGCCCAAAAATTGATAATCGTCCGAACATAAAGCCGAAAACCACGAAACTTCTGAACTATCGAGATCCTCAGATTTCACAGGCACGACGGACATATGTCCCTCCGAATTGATATAGTATTGATTTATTTTACTTGAGTTATCTGAGACAATAATTTAGCGCAAGAGAAATATATCAATTATGTATCAATTACCAAGGCTTAAATGTTCAAAACACGACCATTGCCAAAACATTTACTTATCTCTGAAACGCTCATCAGAGAAATAGGTGCAGGTATTTTAACGGACGGAACCCGTTTGCCGCCAGAAAAAATCATGGCTGAACAATACGGCGTTGCCGTTGGCACCCTTCGCAAAGCGCTGTTAATTCTAGAGGAAAAAGGACTTTTGAAACGTGTTCAAGGGTCCGGAAATTATATCCAATATAAACAAGCGGTCGACAGTATTTACAGCCATTTCCGCCTAGAACTTATCAAAGGCGCTGGATTGCCGAAGGCTCAAATTCAAGACATTTCTCTTGCACTAAAACCAAAAGACGCGCCCGATTTCGGCCCCTCGCCAAAGGCGCATCGCATTGTTCGGCTTCGGTCTTTAGGTGACATTCAAATCGCATTGGAAGAAATCTGGCTGGACCATCGTTTTTCCAAGAATTTGCGCCTTTCTGACATTAGTGAGTCACTTTATCATTTTTATAAAGAGAGCTTTGATCTGCGCATTTCAAAAATCGAAGACCGACTGGGCGCGTCCGTCATTCCAAAATGGACCCCTGAGGGTTTCAATATGAAAGCCGGAGAAATAGCTGGCTATATTGAACGGGTGAGTTGGGATCAATTCGATAGACCTGCCGAGTTTTCCAAGACTTGGTTTAATCCTGACGTCGCCCGTTACGTGTCCCGTTTTTAGATGAATTTGAGATCAATATGACAAAGAAATACGGCATGATTGGATGTGGCATGATGGGCCATGAACATATTGCCAATGTAAATTTATTGGATGGCGCCGACATTAGCGTTGTCTATGATCCAGTTTCCGATCTAGCTGAGGCTGCATCCAAAGAAGCAAGCGGTGCCAAAATCGCACCATCAATAGAAGCCCTTGTTAAGACGCCGGGGCTGGACGCCATTATAATTGTGAGTCCAAATCATAGTCACATTGACAATCTTGAGGAAATAAGCGCTGTCAAAGACCTCCCTATCCTATGTGAAAAACCCATTTATTCTCACCCTCATCAAGAAGCGAGATTGGATAGATTTCTTAAAAACCATAAATCCCCGATCTGGGTGGCGATGGAATATCGCTATATGCCACCTATTCAGAAGTTCATTGAGAAAGCGGACGATATTACGGGCGGCATTAAAATGCTGACGATTAAAGAACACCGCTTTCCCTTTCTGCGTAAAATAGGTGACTGGAACCGGTTTAATCACAATTCGGGCGGGACTCTTGTTGAGAAATGCTGTCATTTTTTCGATCTCATGCGTCTTATCCTCCAATCAAACCCTATTCGCGTTTCCGCCTCGGCGGGACAAATGGTCAATCACCTGGACGAAGTTTATGACGGGATGACATCTGACATTTGGGATGGTGGCTATGTGATTTTTGACTTTGAGAATGGCGCGCGCGCCATGCTTGAGCTTTGCATGTTTGCTGATGGTACAAAATGGAATGAGGAAATTGGAGCCATTGGTCACAAAGGAAAGATCGAATGCCGCCTCCCCGGCCCACAGCGATTATGGCCCAAAGAACTTGGCCCGCCGCCCCATTCGCAATTATCTACCTTTCCACGAAACCCCAAACGGCCAGAAACCCAAGATGTGCTGATCGACAAAACAATCCTAGATGCTGGAGATCACCACGGCTCGACCTTCTTTCAACATCAAAAATTCCTCGACGTTTTAAACGGCAAAGGATCGGTCGAAGTCACTCCAGAAGACGGAAAAATGGCTGTGAAAATGGGTCTCATGGCGCAAAAGGCAGCGTCCACCCATTCTGTTGTCGAGTTTTAGTCCCGCATTTAAAAACTATTGCAAGCCATAAGGGTGAAAATTTCCGAGATAGAACATCCTATACCACAACGCCTAATATCGTTGAATAAAACTCTTGCGAGCCGAGGAAAACCGTATATTACGCCCTCTCTCTTGAAGACCTTTTTCTCGAGTAAAGCCGCGGTAGCTCAGTGGTAGAGCGCATCATTGGTAATGATGAGGTCGGGAGTTCAATTCTCCCTCGCGGCACCAGTTT
>CAYTLJ010000074.1:10241-13063 GCA_964438555.1 uncultured Algimonas sp. | reverse complement strand
TCCAACTCTGGCGGCTGTCGATCATCTCCGCGACCCCGCGCATAGGTCAAAAGTAATTTTGAATATTCCTGCAAGAGCCGTTTTGTTCGGCTCCAGGACTTGAACCAGCGCGCTTTCTCTGAGCGTTCAACAGGGTAGGGCGATATTCGAATGCGCCCTGCCGCATTAGAAATTTCGGCTTTTGCGCGCGGCATATGATAGGCTGATGTCACAAGAATAATGTGATCATAGTCAAGGACACGTGCCCAATTCGCCGTTTCTCTTGCATTTTCAATCGTGTTGGTTGCCGCGTAATCAAGATCAAGACAGCACGCCGCCATATCATTGGTTAGACCTGTAAGCTGTCGTATGGCGTCAAGGTCATTGCTTTCATATACGCCCGAAATAAGGAGACGCTCTCCCTTTTTCTCCATCAGTAATTTGGCCCCAGCTTCAAGACGTCCTCCGCCTTTCCCTGTCCAGACGACAATACCATCAGCGGCGGTCAGCTTAGACGGTGTTTGAAGTTGATCCACGTGATGCGCGAATGATAAAAAACCGCCCAATAAAATCGACAAAAAGCCAATAATAAGAAAACTTAAAAATTTTGCCCAACCGCGTCTTTTTGAGGGTTTCCTTTTATATTTATGTCGTCTGCCCATTACAGACGGTCTCGTTCAAAACTGAGTTGACGCCAGGACGTCATGCCTGCTGCGACCGCACAGATGAGCGTGAAAACAAAACCCAAAAGCACAAGCCAGAAAATATCAACCAAGACAGGCGCAAGCCCTGTCCAAGCCAGACCAAACCAGTCATCAAAAACCGAGAGTAAGAGCCATATGGCGCCCGCAATGGCAATCCCGATAAAGGCCCCCAGACATCCCCGAAGTGCAGCTTGGCGAATAAACAGATTGGAAATAAATTTGTCACTGGCGCCAACTTGGACAAGGACCCTGATAATTTCTTTCTGCGCGGTCATAGCGGCCCGTGTGGCAAAAATATTGATGCAAACGCCTGTCATTAAAATCAAAGCCAAGACGGATAGGCTAACGAATAAGAGCTTTCTGGTCGTGACAGTTAGGGCATCAGCATAGCGCGAATTATCATCTATATTGGTGCGCAATCCCAATGGGTCGAGCGTGTTTTTTATATGATCACTCGACAGCTCAATCCCTGAAACTTGCAATAAAGCTGGAACAACCAAATCCTCGGGAAGGGCCGTATTGCCAAGCCAGGGCTGTAAGAGTTTTTTGGCGTCTGATTGCGAAACAATTTCAATGTCTGCACCTGGGAGTGCATCGAGTAAGGCTGTTCTCGCCGCCTCGGTTTGCGCGTCCCAATCGCTTGCACTGTCTAAAATAATTTGAACGGAAATTGTATCAGATAATTGGGTTTGCCAATCAGATGATAGCCGCATGGCCCCGCGCGCAAAGAGTAGAGATAGGCTCGCCAAAAGCGCCATAATGATCAAGACCAGCCATAATGCACGTGTGTTCCTGAGTTTGACAGGGAGTAGGGCGGCTTGACGCGGGAATGTTTGAGCCGTCTCCATTACTCCGGCATACCCTTATAGATATTACCATTATCAATCCGGATAATACGGGCCTGAATTTCATTGATGAGATGTGTGTCATGCGTTGCGATTAAAATCGTCGTTCCCATACGGTTCATCTCTGCAAACAATCTTAGGAGTCGGCGACCTATTTCTGGATCGACATTTCCCGTCGGTTCATCCGCGATCAATAGGTCAGGTTTTGCAATGACGGCGCGGGCAATGGCAGCCCTTTGTTTTTCACCGCCCGATAAGGTTGGCGGATAGGCCTGTAGACGATCGCCAAGACCAACCCACTCTAACAGTTCAATCAAATCCCGATTATAACTCGATCTGGCTTGTCCGGCGACGCGTAAGGGGAGGGCAACATTTTCATAAACGGAAAGATGTTCGACCAAGTGGAAGTCTTGCAAAACGACGCCAATTCGGCGTTTAATGGCCTGTTTTTCCGCATTTGTCATCAGTGACGTATCGCGTCCAAACATGCGGATAAGACCGCGTGAGGGTTTTAGAGAGAGATAACAAAGTTTGAGTAAGGATGTTTTTCCTGCGCCGGATGGTCCCGTCAGGAAGGTAAAGCTGCCTTGTGGAAGATCAAGCGTCGCATCAATAAGGACTTCAGGGCCGCGACCATAGCGAAGCCCGACACGATCAAAATTAACAAGATCAGGTAAAAGCGTTGATTGACTAGACATTTGGGCCTGTTGTGGCACGTAGGTATGACTTTCTATAACTGAATCGGTTTACGTTCTGCCACTATGATACTCACCTGTCCCGAATGTTCCACACAATATAGAATAAAAGATGGCTCAATCGGGCCAAATGGGCGAACTGTGAATTGTACAAAGTGCAATGCTGTCTGGTTTGAGCCCGGACCCGTCACAGATCCGGACGAATTAGCCCTAAAGGACAATAAGGTCGTTCAAATGCAAGTTGAGACTTTGACAACCGCAGGAAAAACGACCCCGGAGCTTGAAACTCAAGCTGAGTTGGATCTTGGGGACGCAGCGTCTCGTCCATCTGTTGGGGCCCATATTGCCATGCGCGATAGGGCAGATGCGGAAAAGCTCAAACGGCGCAAGCGCATTATTTCCGCTATCTGGGTGATTACAATCGCGCTGCTACTAATCGCTGCCATTTTAGCTTTTTTTAAGCGACAAGATATTGTGAACCGGACACCTATTGCGGCTAGCGCCTATCAGGCGCTGGGGATAAATGTGAAACTGGGTGGGTTAGATATTTCAGAGCCCGAGACTGAAACACGGCTTGTCGAAGGTGAACCTGTCCTTTT
>CAYTLJ010000074.1:0-10141 GCA_964438555.1 uncultured Algimonas sp. | reverse complement strand
GTTGCGACCCACCATTTTCTCCGTCTTGACCGCTTTCACGTTGTGCGGCTTCTGCTAAGGCTTCGCCAGCTTGACGTAGGGCTTGTATGGCATCGGACTGAGCCTCTGCAGCGCCGCCCAGATCGCCATTTTCAAGCGCGTCTTCGCTGCGCTCCATGGCTTGGCCGGCTGCGCCCAATCCATTGGCTAATTGGTCTTGTAAGTCTTGCGTAGATCGACCGCCCCTAAGACCTTCACCCTGTTCAGTACCACCACCAGATTGCCCAGCTTGCGCTTGGCCTTGTCCAGATTGACCCTCACCATTTTCTCCTTGTCCAGATTGACCCTCACCAGTTTCTCCTTGGCCAGATGGCTGGCCGCTCTGTGCACCCTCTTGGCCGCCTTGACCGCCCTGACCTTGTTCCCCGGCTTGTCCACTTTGCCCTGACTGAGATTCTTGTGCGCGGTCACCATTTTCGCTTTCACCGGGAATGATCCCGTCAAGTTGATCAAGGAGGTCTCTAAGCTCTGATTGGCGTTGGGCGAGCTCTTCTGGGCTCAGTTCAGGGCGCTCTTCTCTCTCTCGATCATTGCCATCTTCGCTGTCATCGCCGTCTTCCCCGTCCTCTTCATCTTGACCATCTTCTTCCTGGCCGCGTTCAGCTTGTTCTGTTTCGTCTTGTAGGTCACGTTGGCGGCCCGTCAGATCGGCAAGGTCTTCAAGGTTTTCACGTAATTCTTCCGATAAGCTACCTTCACTCGACTCGCCGCCTTCACCTCCGCCGCCTTGGGCGAGCTGGATTTGCATGTTTTCGAGGAGTTCTGCCAGCTGGGCGAGGGCCCGGCGCGCGCCTTCTGTGTCGCCAGCTGCATTGGCTTCTTCAATTGCTTTTAGGAGTTCTTGGATTTCATCCACACTGCCCATATTGCCGCCCCCGCCTTCACCACCTTCGCCCGTATTTCCTTCTTCCAATGCCTTGCGGCGTAATTCTTCGGTATAGGCTTCTACAGCCAGATTATATCGCTCAAACAGAGCATCAATCTCGCGTTGGGGGGCACGACGCGCAATGCCTTCTCGAAGCGCTTGTTCAGCCTCTCGCATTTCTTCAAGGGCCGACCCTAAAACGCCAAATTCGGCGCGAATAGCTATCTTCCACAGATCTTCTGGGAGGCCGCTTAAGAGATCTATTTCATCGGCATGTCGCATGGCAGAGCGGGCGTGACGCAAACCCATAAAGACGGCAGGGTCTTCAAAATAACCAGAAGGAAGATCGGTTATAGCTTCGATTAAAAGCGTTGCGCGTTGAATTTCAGCTGGCGCGCGATCAAATCTAAGGTGTGGTTTATTTTCATTTATAAACCCATGGGCCTTGGTCCATTCAGGATCTGGGCGCGGCGCATATTCTTTGTCTAGTCCCGCCATAACCAAGCCGCGTTGTTCTGCAATCGCCTTGGCTAAAGGTTCGACAAAAATCTTATCTGGGATCGTAAAATAGGTGAGCTCCGATACACCTTGATTGCCGGCCCCGTCTGTGGCGATCAACCGACCCACCGCTTTTTTGCCGGCCCAACGATTTTTCGATAGATCCAACGCAGAAGAGCCACGTTCTACATCTTTTTGAGCCGAGCGCGGCAAAGGAATATCGGCTTTGACAGTTGCACCGTCAAAGGCATTTTCCTCAGTTGTGTCTTCTGTCAATAAAGCCATTTCAAGATCAAGGCGTTCCACACCAAAATCGTCTTTTAGGCTATAGGTTAGAACCAAACGATCCCGTTTATCGGGTGTCGGGGGCTCTAGAATTTCGACGTCAGGGGCGAGATCATCTGTGACCGTCAGTTTAAACCGTTTCCGAGAAAACCCGACGCGAAATTCGATTGTAGACGATGTCTCAATGATTTCGCGAACTTCGAAACTCTTAGCGCCAATTTTCTTGGGCTTTAAAAACCGACTGCGCCAGCCCTGTTGGAATCGGGGGCGGGGTGCGTTTGAGCTTCCGGAAATGCGGGACACGAATTCACTGCCAGCTGGAATAGAAAATTCCGATTTATCTTTAAAATATATTGGTGGACGTCCAGTATAAGCAGGCGGATCAATCCAAGCTTCATAGCTGATATTCGCGCTTCTGATTGGGGATTGCCAACTGGGTGATAAAGCCTGCCGAAAACGATCAAATGAAAAGCCAGCCATAAAAACGGCCGCAATAATCAAAAGAACGGGCAGGGCGTAACGCAGATAAGCCGGGTCGATTGGGGAGAGAGCGGGTCGAGGCTGTGCCTTGCTTAAAAATTTGGTTTGATCCAGGGCAGTTTGTTGATGGGCTGGCCAGACATCCGCAGACAAAGCGGGGCGGTCTTCGAGGACATCGAGAGGGCGATGCGATTGACCGGAATCTGTCTCAACCCGACGACGCGCATCCGACCGGCTTGGAAAGCGTATAGAGCGCGCACGATATAGAGCCCGACCAATAATGACGAGCGTGATAATAAGGGCAATCAGTCGAACAGGATCACCGATCCATTGCCATAGACCGATCCAGGCTCCCAATATAAAAAGCGAAAGAGCTAAAAGTGCGGGCGCAAGGGTTGGGATATAGCGTTCCCAGATCAAGCGAAGGCGTGCCCGCCGAACGAGGTTTTCTGTTTGCTTTAAAACTGTCTCTAATGCAGCGGCCATCTCTCTGACTATAGCGTCACAAAAAGGGTTGTCGCGTTAAATGTCTGTGACATTTGCAAGGGATTACAGTTCATTATCCAGCCAGTCAGGTAACGATTCTGTTTTTAGGATATCCTCTACAGATGGACGTGAGCGGATAACGGCAAATTCATCCCCATTGACGAGGACTTCAGGAATCAGGGGGCGGGTATTATATTGACTGGCTTGAGCTGCGCCATATGCCCCAGCGGAATGTAAGACGATAAGCTCGCCGCTTTCCAGCTTCGGCATTTCTCGTCCCTTGGTAAAGGTATCCCCACTCTCACAAATTGGGCCTACAACGTCATAAGTCTCCATATGATCGAGTGAGGGCTGTTTAACGGCTTCCATGTCATGGAAGGCATCGTAAAGGGCAGGCCGCAAAAGATCATTCATAGCGGCGTCAATAATGAGAAAATCTCGATCTTCACCGCGTTTGACATAAAGGACTTCGGATAAGAGAATGCCTGAATTGCCAGCGATCATTCGACCCGGTTCAAAAATCATCTCAACATTGAGATCTGCTGTTAAGCGCTTTACCATAGCGGCATATTCGGACGGCAAAGGTGGTGGAGTCGTATTATTGCCATAAGGGATCCCAAGACCGCCGCCTATATCAAAACTTGTGATGCTATGACCCGCAGCTCTTAGGCGTTTGATGAGCCCGCCAACTTTTACAATGGCTTTTTCAAAGGGCGCCAGATCAGAAATTTGACTGCCAATATGAACATCTACGCCAACAATTTTAATGGCCGGGAGCTTTGCGGCCTCCGAGTAAGTGGCTTCGGCCCGTGACCAGGCAATTCCAAATTTATTTTCTTTTTTACCTGTCGAAATTTTGTCATGACCACCCGCCGTGACATCTGGATTTACGCGAAAGGCAATAGGCGCTTTTTTGCCCATGGATAGCGCGATCTCGTTTAAAAGCCTGAGTTCAGGAAGGCTTTCAACATTGAATACTCGGATCCCGGCCGTTAACGCGTCTTCCATCTCCTCCCGCGTTTTTCCGACGCCTGAAAAAACAATTTTCTTGGCGGGAATACCTGCAATCAAAGCCCGTTTCAGTTCTCCGCCGGAGACGACATCGGCACCAGCGCCTAATTTAGCAAGGGTTGCTAGGACAGCGATATTTGAGTTGGCTTTAACGGAATACGCGACAAGCGCTTCCGTGTCAGAAAAGTTTTCGGCAAAGACTTTATAATGGCGCGTAAATGTTGCTGTCGAATAGACGTAGACGGGTGTGCCGACCTCCGCTGCGATTTTAGACAATGGGATATTCTCGGCGTGCATTTCGCCGTCTTTATAGTCAAAATGGCGCATTTTTTATATCGGGTCGGTTTCGTCTTCAAAATCAAAATCTAGATCAGAAAAATCATCATCTTCCGGATCTCCAAACTCCTGATCCAATAGTTCATTGGGGTCGGGCTTGTCATCAATATCAAGGTCTTGTGTTGGGACCCGCGTATTGTCCACCGTTTTACTACCAAAGAGAGGGGGCGGTGTTTTTAGCTGACCTCGAATTCCACATCCTGCTAAAAAGAGCACACACAGACCTGACGTGACTGTAAGTTTTATGTGGGGCAATAGTTTGCTAACGCGTTTCATGAATAGTTCATCCTTTAAGGGTTACACAGACATATCTTACAAAGGTCAAAGATGAAACCTGCGATTCCTGCAATTTTACTTACGCTTTCGTCAGTTTTTGCATTCCCTGCATATGCAGCGGATGAATTACGTGGCGAAACCTTTTGTTTCCCGGCAAAAGACGTCCCAAAACTTATCGATGAATTATCTGAAATCAAGGATGAGAGGCGTGATGTCGTTGATGTACGCTTAAAATCGCGTTTTATCATCAAAGATGGTGGGGTTTGGCCAGATCGATTCTATCTGATGAAAGACGGTGAGCTTGTAACTGACCTACCATTTTCGCGCGAAACAGGGGCTGTTCCGACATTTATAGACGCTACATTAGAGAGACCAGACACAGATATTTGCGTTGATGATCCAACCCGCGCCGAACGACCTGCCGATGATGAAGGCTTATATTTTGAAATGGGATTGTCGCCTTTATTTCATAATGAAAGTGGGCGTTATGAATTCGCAGAGCTAAAAGAAGGCGCAAAGGATGGCAAAAAGTTCTATAAGAAAATGCTGCCAAGCGCCGTCGCGCTTTTGATGCCTGACACTGATTATTTTGGCATCAAGATGAAGGCCAATGAAGTCCAGCCCACGGTCTGGGCGCTCACGGAAGAGGGACAAGCCCCGCTCTCATTAGAAACCGTTAATGATATGTGGATTGTGAGCCTTGATGACTTAAAAGATCTCGACGCGACGGGAATGGTCGTGGGTGGTGGAGATTATACGTTGCAACCCGTACCGAGCCCCAAGATATTACGGCGGTTTACATGGAAAGAGACTACTGATGAAGAATAAAATTCTCGCGACGACAATTTTATTTTTCTCGCTCACATCCATGCCGGCACTCGCCGAAGATGCCTGTACGCCAGCCAAAGATATGGTCCGCATGGTCAAGGCATTTTATGCCGCTGATGGGAAATACCTAAATATTATTGAACCCGAAGTGCAGATGAAATTTGAAGGGATTAATGACAATCCGACGCCGGATCAAATTCTGTACCGTTTCGAAAATCAACGGGAATATTTAGATGTTGATGAAGATGGATTTCTATTGGGCATAGATAGGCTTAAATCCAGTTCAAAGTCAGGAGAACTTTGCCGTGTTATGGATGGAAAAGTTGCGCAAAAAGACGAGAGTGAGGGGACATCGGTCAATGTGATATTCAAATTCCCGTTTCGTCAAACCGATGGGAGTTTTGATGTCTCGGACCTAAATGAAGGTGCAAAAGATGGGTCCAAAATCATGAAAGGTGTCGCGCCTGGAGGATTAGGGTTTGTTGTACCTGGCCTCAAAACAATTGTCTTGCGAGCAGCAGAGAAAGATGGTGTGCTTCCCGAATTCGAATTTTTGCAAGATGGTAAAACTGTATCTGTTGATCCCACTATATTTAACAAGGATCGTTATTTTCGGCTAAAAGACATCAAATCGTCTAAGGCTGACACGCTTAAGATTAAAGGTGATTATAATCTTGAGGCAACCTTCAAGATTAACCCTGAAGAATTAGCCGCCGAAGAAGCGAAGCGCTTGGAAGAAAAGCCATAAAGCGCTCTTCTTTCTGCTTTAACTTTTTTCTCAATTTTTAAAAGCTGGCTTGCATATCTCTTAGGTCTATCTATCTAGAGACTATGCAGTCTAATCCCAATATCGAAAGCCCGTGCCGTCTAATCTGTACGCTCGATATTTCGTCGGGTGTATGTACGGGCTGTGGTCGTACGCGAGACGATATTGCGAAATGGACACAATATTCAAAAGCGCAGCGCGCCTTTGCCAATATTGAGGCTTCAAAAAGATTAAAGGGGTTTGAGGATGAGTGAGGCAAAGCCGGACCGGTCCGAGATGTGGAAAGCGATAAAGTGGGTCGCCATCGCTTTTGTTGCTTGTCTTATTGCCTTTGGCGTGTGGAAAGCTTGGTCCATTGTAACCGCGCCCGCGCGTGTTGTTGAAGATGCCGCCGGTTCTGTTAAGTCCAGTGTCGGAAATGTTGTGAACCGCTTGGATGTGAAACTTGAAAGTCAAAAATCATTCAACCGCGCCGCAGAGAGATCTTTCAAACACTTAAATGACCTTAGCCCCACTGAACCAGACTCCTTAAAAGATCGTACCTTTCGACTGGCGAATTTGAAGGGCTCTGAAAACCAGGTCTGTAAACTCTCATATGATTTTGGAGAGGGTGCGGTGCCTGTCTATTTGGCGGCAGATAATAAAGCACATCAGGCCGCAAAAGCTGTGGGCGCCAAAACAGATAGGCTTATTCGTATTGTTATTGTCAGTCCTGAACAGACTTTGGGTTTGAATACGGAATATAAGCCTGATGACAAAAAATGGGGCCTGTCCTGGCGAACAAGCTCGATAAACAAACCCTATGAAGATAGTTGGGCTGAAAAACCTATCTTAGAAATTCTGAAACGGTCGGCCAAATCTTGTAATTAATGACTAGCCGGACAAAGCCTTTTTCCATTTTGCGACTTGCTTCTTAACTTCGCTAGGCGCCGTCCCGCCATAACTTGTTCGACTACTGGCCGACGCAAGCGGTGACAAAACGGAAAATATGTCTTTTGTGATACCCGCTTCAACAGATTGCATATCGTCCAAGGATAAGGCGTCCAAAGTCTTGCCTTGTTTTTCAGCCAAAGCGACAATGGAGCCCGTGACATGATGCGCGTCCCGAAAAGGCATATTTAAATTCATGACGAGCCAGTCTGCCAAATCGGTGGCCGTTGAAAAAGCCGCGCCTGCCGCGCCTGCTAATCTCTCTTTATTCGGAACCATATCTGCAACCATGCCCGTCATCGCAGCAAGACCCAATTCGAGCGCGTCAAAGGCATCAAAGACAGGTTCTTTATCTTCTTGCATATCTTTAGAATAGGCGAGGGGAAGACCTTTCATGACAATCGTCAGGCTCGTCAATGCGCCCATGATCCGTCCGACTTTGGCCCGAATGAGTTCCGCCGCGTCCGGATTACGCTTTTGCGGCATGATTGAACTGCCTGTTGTAAAGGCATCTGAGAGTTTGATGAATTGGAATTGCGCGCTGGTCCAAATGACGATTTCTTCAGATAAGCGCGAAAGATGGGTCGCGCAAATGCTCGCCGCCGACAAGGCTTCTAGGGCAAAATCTCTCGCGGAAACTGCATCGAGTGAATTGGCCATAGGGCGCTCAAACCCAAGCGCGGCCGCCGTCATACCCCGATCAATGGGATAAGGTGTTCCAGCTAGGGCGGCCGCTCCCAAGGGGCTTTCATTCATACGCATGCGGCAATCTTTGATGCGGGCGCGGTCACGCGCAAACATTTCCGCGTAAGCCAGCATGTGATGCCCAAAGGTCACGGGTTGTGCCGATTGCAAATGCGTAAAGCCGGGCATGATTGTATCTGTATTCGCGTCGGCTTGATTGACCAAAGCGGTGATCAGATGGGTGAGCTGCTCTTCAAATAGATCAAGGTGGTCTCGGACCCAGAGGCGAAAATCGGTCGCGACCTGATCATTGCGAGAGCGACCTGTATGTAAGCGACCTCCGGCTTCGCCGATTTTATCTTTGAGACGCGCTTCAATATTGAGGTGAATATCTTCTAACTCTTCCGACCAAGGAAATGTGCCTGCTTCAATTTCTGCACCGATTTCATCAAGCCCTTTATGAATATCAGCCCGGTCTTGCTCAGAGATTATGCCTTGTTTGGCCAGCATGTCAGAATGTGCTTTGGATCCTGCAATGTCTTGTTTGGCAAGTTTCCGGTCAAAGCCAATTGAGACATTAATCGCCTGCATGAGCGCGCCGGGCCCTGCGGCGAAGCGACCACCCCACATTTTCTGGCCTTTTGTATTTGGTTTGTCTATTTGGTCCGTCATGACGTCCTCATTTTTCACTTTGGCGAATATGATCCGCGCAATGCTTGTCTTCGGGCTTTTCACTGTCCTGTTCGTTCTTGTCCAGTCCTGTCAGGCGCCGAAAACAGGGTTAGACCATTACGGCGTTAAATCTTTACGAAAATTGACGGTAAGAGAGGCCCCTCGGCCCCTTCCAAAGACAGTTTATAAGACAAATGATGGCAAAACACTCAACTTCGAGGATTTGCAAGGAAAGACTATTTTGGTCAATATTTGGGCAACATGGTGCGCGCCTTGTATAAAAGAAATGCCATCACTAGATAACCTCCAATCTCTAAGAGGCGGTGAAGACTTCCAAGTTGTGACGATCAGTATTGATAGAACGCCCGCTGACCCCGCCAAATTTTTCAATGAAAATGGGATTGAAAATCTCGAACCATATCACGATGAGACATTTGGAATTTCTGGTGAATTACGGCTGTTGGGCTTTCCAACAACGGTGATATACAACCCAAATGGTCGTGAAATTGCCTTCTTTGAAGGCGATGCGGTTTGGGACAGTGAAGAGGCTTTGGCACTAATCGATTATCTCATTCAAAACTAGCTTTTGCAATTTTAGGCATTTTATGTTATGGTATAATATATCAGAACATATGGGAGGTTGTCTATGGCTCGTCGTCGATTGCGGTTTAATAGAAATAGCGAAGCGGACGTCGATATGACTCCCATGTTGGATATTGTCTTTATTCTTTTGATTTTCTTTATCGTAACGGCTGTATTTCTAGATGAAGAAGGCTTGGATTTTACAAAGACTGAAGGTTTAGAACCGCTAACGCCAGTGGCAGCAATTTCTATTACTTTGGATCATAAAAACCAGGTCTCAGTTGAGGGACGCATTGTGCCACTATCCTTTGTTGAGGCCGCAGTGCAGGTGCATCTTGCGGAGAAACCAAATGCTGTGATTTCTTTTCTCGCGCATGATAGAGCGCGATTAGACGAGGTTATCCAAATAAAAGATGAGATGGAGAGGGCGGGCCGCGAGGTCAGTTTTGACACATATGCCGAAACGCAAAGAGCAGCGCGCCTGGAATAACCTAAAAGCGCAACCTCAAAGAAATTGTGCCTTGTGTATGCGAGCCTTAGGGCAAAAAATAGAGAAACATCACGTCATTCCTAAATCCAGAGGTGGCAAAGAGACCGTTCCACTGCATCCAATTTGTCATCGCAAAATACATGCGCGTTTTACGACGCGTGAATTGGAACGATTTGGAAGTCTAGACCTCGTTCTCGCGGATGAAGAGATGATCCGCTTCGTCGCATGGCTTAGGCATAAGCCTTTAGATTTCTACAAAGCGAATAGGTGACGTGCTTTCATAAAAAAAGCCCCCACCGAAGTGGAGGCTCTTAAAAGTCTTTATATAAGACCGAGTTTTAAATCGGACTATTCACAAGCATACATGTAGTTACCACATGTCTTCATGAAGTGAATGACAACGCCATTTGCACTCTGGATGCGGAATGCCTCACGGTCACGCTGGCTTGTTGGAAGGACAGAATAAGCAAAGTGATGCTGCTTACCAAGACCCAATAAGCCTCTTGTGCCAACAGGCAGAACTTCTTCAGAGAACATATATGGTTGAGCATCGGCCCATCCATTTGCGTAACCCATCTGCTTGAAGAGATAATTCAAATAAGCCTTATCTGTTGCATTTGAGTTATAGCGGCTGTTCAGCTTCTCATAGAACTGCGATGGCGTCAGGCCGTGTGAGTCGCCAAATTCAGGCAATGTACCCAGACGTGACATCTGCTTAGGTGTTGAGTTCACAGGAACATCAAAGATGGCCACTGGTGAATTCGCACAAACATTGTACTGATTCTGAACTACAGGAGCAATCTCAACAACTTCTCTTGGACAGAACGCAGAGTCACTAACCAAAGATCCGTCTGAACACTGAACCTGAGGCGGTGGTGGTGGCGGAGGTGGTGGCGGTGGCGCTGGTTGCGCT
>CAYTLJ010000073.1:0-13392 GCA_964438555.1 uncultured Algimonas sp. | reverse complement strand
TCGCTAAGTTCGGTCTTTCGAACGGCTTGATAGACTGGACTAGCTTGGTTTGAGAGGCTTTGGGCGCAGGACTTAGCGGCACCAGGTAATTGGGCTTGGTCGCCAAATCGTCTCTTACTTGCAAGTGTGCCGTTTTCATAAATCGTTGTTTTGATGTCTCCAATAAATCCCTCGACCTCGACACCGAAGCCGTCATTTGAATTCACGAGAAAGCGTGACACGCCGGGTTCAGATGTTGGGATTTCAGCGGCGAGAACACGCGGTTTGGTTTGAAAGGCTGCCATATGAATAATTTTGGCGGCGGCGGGTAAGGAGGCCAATTCTACCGCAATAATGCCAAGGGCGATATAGCGCTTTTTACCCTTTAGGCGTTGCCGCAATGTAATAGCTGTCTTCATACGGGAAAATATGCAAGTCCCACGCCAAATAGGGGAAAAACGGGGCTGGTCTCATGACTTGGCGAAGGCGAGGCTTTCCGCTATGCGCCCTGCCATGACAGATCGGTCAAAAATAGCGGGACTTTTATTCTCAGGCGGACAAGACTCTGCGACCTGTCTGGCTTGGGCGTTGTCGCGTTTTGAGCGGGTCGAAACGATTGGCTTTGAGTATGGTCAACGGCATGACATTGAGATGCAATGCCGCCTTGATGTCAGAGCCGAAATTACAAAAAATTTCCCAGACTGGGCAGACCGGCTGGGCGAAGATCATGTGATCAACCTGGCAGGTCTGGGTCAAATCAGCGAGACGGCTTTGACCCGACATGTTGAGATTGGCGTGCATGAAAATGGGCTGCCGACGACCTTTGTTCCCGGACGTAATCTGATCTTTTTGAATTATGCGGCGGCACTGGGCTGGCGTCGTGGGTATAGCGACCTCGTAGCGGGTATGTGTGAAGCGGATTTTTCCGGTTATCCCGATTGTCGCAAAGAGACGTTAGACCGCCAAATGGAAGCGATCTCGCTGGGCCTTGATAAACCCTATACACTTCACACGCCCTTGATGTTTTTGTCCAAAGCGGGCGCTTGGGGCTTGGCCGAGACTTTAGGCGGGAGCAGACTCGTCGAGATCATCAGAACCAAGACCCATACATGTTACAAAGGCGTGCATGATCATTTGCATGATTGGGGATATGGGTGCGGCGATTGTCCGGCCTGTGAGCTGCGTGAACAAGGCTGGAAGGCCTATGTGAACGCATGAGTAGTTACAGCGTCAAAGAAATTTTCCTGACCGTACAAGGCGAAGGCGTAAGAGCAGGGACTGTCGCGGTTTTCTTGCGCTTTGCCGGCTGCAATCTTTGGAGTGGACTGGAAAAGGATAGGGCCGCCGCCATTTGTAAGTTTTGCGACACAGATTTTGTGAAAATGGACGGCGTAAATGGTGCGCGCTATGACACGGCTGAAAGCCTTGCGGCTAAAGTAAAATCGCTTTGGCGCGCGCAGGGCGAGCCTTGGGTTGTGTGTACGGGCGGCGAGCCACTTTTACAGTTAGATGATAGTTTAATTTCCGCCCTACATGATGCGGGCTTTAAAATTGCCGTTGAGACCAATGGGACCTTAAAAGCACCAAAGGGTATTGATTGGCTTTGCGTCTCACCCAAAGCGGATGCGGCATTGGTCCAGAAAACGGGGGATGAGCTAAAGCTTGTTTTTCCTCAGCTTGAGAACCATCCATCAGACTTTGTCGATCTAGAGTTTAAATATTTTTGCTTGCAGCCGCGTGATGATAGTTATCTGGACGCAGAAAAAAAGGCGAGCCATGAACAGGCCGCCTTTGAATATTGTTTGGATAATCCCTTATGGCGTCTCTCAGTTCAGACCCATAAGGCGATTAATGTGCCCTAGAGCAAATTTCCTAGCTGTTCCCGCTTGCACCGAGGGCAGCTAATGTCTTTGACGCCTTTCTAGAAAACTTCGAGATTGATCGATTTGCATCTTCCCATATCCCTATGGGTTGGAAGACTCGCTCGTTAAAGCTCGTGTAATAATCATATTCCATTGTGCCTAAGCTTTCCCCATTTGCACCAATGACGTCCGCTGTGAGTTCAGCACCGCCAAGCCCAAAGCTATTAAATGAGAGGCCAATGTCTCTAGAGAGTTGATTATGTGTTGGTCGATTTGGTTTCGCCATGACAAGTGTCACGCGTAAAGTCGTAGACGCATTTTCAGAAATGGCGATGCCACGTTTCTCGAAATCATGGGCGAGTTCTTCATTGACCTCTTCGACAAGGCGGTCGATTTCTTTCTGACCATATAGGCCATTATTCGCAAAACCTGCATTTAAGCGACGACCGGAACCGCGATCAGATAGTTTTTTCGGGAGGTTTTCCGCGCGGTGAGCTAGGTCTTCTGATACGACAACTTCGACATTAATTGGTCCTGTAATCGTCGTTGAAAGATCAGATTTAAATCCTCTAGCCTGTGCTTGTGACGCTAGGGTTAGGCCGGCTGCAACGGTCAAAATGGCGGCTAATTTATGCATAATTCACTCCTGTTGAGAGCGGTCATAGCACAAAATGGCTTTTCAGACAAAAAGGCGCTACAGTAATTTTGTAACAATATGGTGATCTAACTTTATGGTGATTTAAGTTTTGGCAACGTCCACCAAAACGGAAAGAACATTTTTTGCTCGTTTGACATTTTTTAGTTCTTGTTCAAGCTGAAGGGCAGAAATGTCGCGTGAAACAGATACAACCTTGCCCGATAGATCGACGGCTTGGGTCGTAATGGTGAGGACTTTTGCTGTTGTGTCTAGCGCTTTATCCGTAATTTTGACTGGAACGGTGCCCATATAATAGACACCTTTACCCGTCGCGATAACGCCTTTTCCAACCAATTTCGTTGTTCCGACAACAGCTTTACCCGTCAGCTCAGCGGTTCCAACAACAGCTTTTCCGGTCAGTTCACCGGCGCCGATAACAGTTTTTCCAGCGAATTTGGTGGTTTCATAAACGCCTTTAGCCGGCACAGTTACGACCTTATGCACCGCGCAACCTGATAAAAGCAGCGCACTTAACGTGGCAAAAACTATAGGTTTTAGTCCGGTCATACTCTTATTCCCAACATTCTTCTCGTTTAGACGAGTTATTTTTAATGAGAGCTGAATACACTAATCCTTTTGAGAAATTCTTAAATTTGCTCAAATTTATCTTATTTGCCTTCGCGGCGCCAAGCTAGCGCAATAAAGATAAAGAAGAGCGCAAATAGGAATAGGGCAGGGGCAAGCGGCGTGCGGCGACTTTGTGTGACTGTATATTGTTCATGTGCGACCAGCCCCATCCAATCCGTTCCAGATGTTGCTCGGCCCGATTTGACGCGCCTTAAGCTTGGTCGGGCATCTGGGTCTGTTCCGACTGACTTTATTAGCCCGCCTGAGCTCTCAGATAGCGGTTCTAAGAGCTCATCTGATGGCAATAAATTTGAATATTCTAGCGGGTTTAAATTGCCCACGGCTGTAATGGATGAAATATCGCCATTAGAGAGACGGTAAGCCCCTTGGCCGGTTAGGGGAATGGCGGCGCGGTATAGGCCCTCAGCAACTTTATCGAGACCGACTTGCTTGCGCGAGGCATCAGGTGCGACGATTGTCACGGGTGCATTGACGTCTTCTAGAGAGCGCCGTGTGATAATAAGCTGATCCCCATCGCGCGTTGCAGACAGCGTATCGGCGTCAAGCTCTGGTTCTCCCATCAACCAATGCGCAGTCCGTCTGAACATTTCACGGTAAGGTCCGCCGCCTTCAGACCCTTTCGCCCATAGCCAAGCTTGGTCACTCATTAACATTGCGACACGGCCGTCTTTGACTTTATCAATCACAAAGAGCGGAACGCCTTCTGGACCATCAATCAAGACATCACCACCAATGGGGTCATTATCAATTGCCCGGTACCAGTCGCCCCAGCTTAATTCAGTGTCGCCCACAAAATCAGATGTGATAGGGTGGCGTCGACCTTTGCTGTTGATTTCCGGCTTAAAGGCGCCAGTCAAAATATCACCCGTTGGACGCGACGGCAAAACAGTCACGAGCGGTGTACGGTAAAGGCTGGCTTCTGTTGCGAAAGCCGGACCCGTTGCCAGAAGCAAGGCCCCGCCATCTTCAACATAATGGGCTATATTTTGAAAATATTGCGGCAAAATAGTTGGTCTCGACCGACCCGCCTGACGTGAGAGGGAGCGGCGTTCATATTGGTCGAAAATGATTAGATCGAACTCGTCTAATTTTTCTTCAAAGAGCTGACGGGTGGGGAAGGCGATCAAAGAGAGTTCATATTCTCGCGCATTCACATATTTGGCGCGGCTGGTTAAAATTGTGAAATGGACAAGATCAATGGCCGGATCAGACTTTAGGAGATTTCGCCAAGCCCGGCCACCGGAATGCGGCTCACCTGTAATCAACAGTACGCGCATGCGGTCGCGCACACCCTGAATTTCGGAAACAAAGAGATTATTATTAAGGGTCAGCTCACCTGGAACGGATTCAACCGCGAGTTCGACCGTGTTGCTGCCGCGTTTTTCGATATCCAAGGGAACGGAAAGCGGTTTTCCAATTGTAATCGGAAAACGGGCTTTGACATTTCCATTGAGCTTTAATTCAATTCGAGCCCTTTCGCCTTCAAATCCGGGATCTTCGACGAGAATTTCAAATTCGGCTTGTTCTTTGACAACTCCAAATTTTGGCGCTTTCGTCGTCAAAATACGACGATCTCTGGCGTCAGTCGCGCCAATGATCAGACTGTGAAACGGGACATCTTCTGGTAAAATTTGGCTCAACGCGTCTTCGACATCATGGCTTCGGCCATCTGTCAGGGCAACAATTCCGGCAAGCCGGTCTGACGGGGCGGCAGCCAATGCATCTGTCAAAGCTGGCGCAAGAAGTGTTCCGTCATCATCTTGGGTGACATTGACAGTAATTATATCGAGATCACCGGTTTCTCGAAATTCGGATTTTAGCGCTGAAGATAAGCCTTCCAGCGTTTGTAACCGGTCGCCAAATTCCATACTGTCTGAGCGGTCTTCAATGAGAATAACAGTATCTGGAAGGCTTTCGCGGGTTTCTTCAACGATTTGCGGGTTGGCAATACCGATTGTAAGAAAGAGCCCAGCCGTAAGGCGGGTGAATTGGCTTTTTAAACGACCGATAGCTGCCATGACGGACGCAAGAAAGACAAATGCGATTAGTACATAAACGGCCCAGAGTGGTAAAAGCGGGTCAAAGGTGATTTGTCCTAAAATATCACTCATTAATCCACCTCAACCGGGAGTTGGGCCTCGCCGCGTCCAATACGCTCGACGAGCGCTGCGGAGTGAACCTGATCAGATTTGTAATTCCCTGATAGTGTATACATGACGACATTGACCCCAAATCGAACGGCGATTTCGCTTTGTCGAGCAATGTCTTTTTCAAGATCTATAACACGACCATCTTCGGCGGTTACCGCCCAACCAGCAGCCCAATCATTGGAACCAATAATGACAGGGGATACGCCGTCTCGTCCGCCGGAACTATTTTCCGTCGCTTGCACATATACGGGCCCATTGGCCCATCTGCCGGGGAAGACCTGTAACAGATAAAATGACTTTGTTAGAACATGATCTTCTGGAACTTCAATCAATCTTGGGATGTCCAAACCCTCGGTCACGCGCTGTAAGCCGGGATGTGGTTGACCAGCCCGCAAGACACGATCACCCTCATCGGCCGTATCAAAAATGACCGTCCCGCCTGCATTCATATAGGCATTTATATTATTGCGAGCCTCTGGTGATAATTCCGGCGTATCTCGTCGCACGGGCCAATACAGGAAAGGATAGAGCTCTAAACCTTTACTGTCGGGTAAAACGCCGTGAACCCCCACAGGTTCAATCGTCGTTCGACCATTAAGCTGTTCGCTTAAGCCTTCCATGGCAATGCGCGAAAGTTCATCCCGCCTGACATCACCCGTTTCAATATAAGCGAGATGCAGCCCTGTTGCCGCTTCAACGCGTCTATCAATGCCGTCATTGGCGAAGCTGGATATTGGTATGAATAAGATACCCACCAACAATAGCGGTAAGATGTGTTGCGGTCGCAGGTAGGATAATCTTCCTGAGGCTAGCAAGGCGAAAAAGGCATCAATGATGAGGGCAATAAGCGCAATGCCCAAGAGCCGTCCCATGAAAGAGGTTTCAGACGTTTTGCCAAAGGTTTTCGGTGTGGCACCGCTAGGCGTAGAGAGCGGTTCGATCTCAGCAGAGTTGCGCGTCAGGGGGAGCGCATTTTGTCGTGTGCCTTGGGAATAATATCCCGGACGAAATTTCGAACTTGCAACGGTGCTCTCAAACTGGCCATTGGGAATAGGCTGTGCGCCTATGGCAGGACTTTGCAGACGTCCAAAGGCGTCAAGTTCGCGGTCTAATTGCCAGTCAGCCACACTTTCGACGGTTTCGACTTTTCGAGATTTTGCCAAAGGTAATATCCGTCTGAGCATATCGACATATAATCCGGATAAGGCCAAATTTGACCAATCCGGTCCGGCCGTCACATGGAAAAGAACAATGCGGCCCTGACCCAATGTAGAGCTGGTTACAATCGGGCTACCATCTTCGAGGCGCGCCCAGGTTCGACTATCGGTTTCAATGCCTGGTTCAGCCATGACCTGTTTAGCAACGGTAACGTCTTCCGGTGTAGGAAGACCAAAAAACGGACTTTCTGCGCTAAAGGCGGCGAGTTTTTGCGGATCTTCCCAGGCTAAGGCTCCACCAATCCCACGCTCGCCTTGTCTTAGTGCAACGGGCATTAATGTATCTGAGCGTTTGGCTAGACGAGGTCCTGCAAAGCGGAGCAAAATACCGCCATTTTTAACAAATTCACTAACGGCTTCGCTATCGTCGCGTTGCGAGTCTGGCATGACAAGAATGGAAGGCTGATATCCAAGCATGGTTTCAAGATCGCCTTCAAACACGTCGGCATAGGGTTGCAAGGCCTGTTTGGCATAAAAGGGCTCAGATAAAAGCGGGCTCGATGTGTCTGCGGTCGCCCGTAAAACCGCGACGAGCGGGCGGCCAAAACTATCGTCGAGTAATTTAACAGAGGCCGCAGAGCGCACACCGGACTGGCGTAATCTTGCGACACGTGCGCGTAATTGTACGGGCAGGGTGAAACTCACACTGGCCAGATCAGCACCTGGGGAGAAACGAATTTCTTCAGTGGCTATGACCCCACCGCCTTGACCCAAGGCTTCGATTGTATGTGTAGCTGATGCCGTGTTTGACGGCCTGTACCAATCAGCGTCAAAACCCTGCGCCGTTTCACGAATATCGCCTGGAATTAATAAGGGTTGCACGTCGGGTGTATAGAACTCGCCGCGACCTGGCCAAAAGGCGTCTTTCGGTCCAATTGCCGAGGTTAAGCTATAGACGTCGGAATTCGCGATCAAGCTTTCGTCAAATGCGTGATTATTGATCATATAATTTACGGGTTGAAGCGTTTCTAATCGACTCAAGACTTCTGCTGCAGGTTGATAGGCGATTTTATTTGCCGCTCCGGACGTTTCAATTTCTGCTGTTGGAATGAGCTGAACGTCTAAGTTATCTCTTTGCGCCTGTCTTGTGATCCGTTCGGCTTCGTCAATCATATCATTCCAGCTCGCCGCGCTAAAGACACTTTGGTCGATAATTATGGTTGGACGTTTTTTTACGCCGTCAGTTGCGGCCTGTAAAATCGGGCGAGCCAGTGCAATGGCAACAAGGGCGACGAGGGCAAGACGGAAGAGTAAAAGCCAAAGCGGTGTTCCAGCGGGCGTTTCTTCTTCGGCTTGGACGCCTTCTAAAATTCGAAGAGGCGGAAAAATCTGTTGTCTCGGTTTTGGCGGGCTAATGCGCAAAATCCACCAGATCAGGGGAAGCGTTAAGAGCCCAAAGAGAACAATTGGGGATAGAAATGTCAGACCGGCGAAACTCACATTTCACCTGCAAGGGCTTGATAAATTGCGTTCAATGCCGTTGCGGCGGGTTGATCTGTCCTATGCCGAATAAGTGTCCAACCTAACCTGGCCGCCGTATTGGCAATTCGTGCATTATGAGCCGCTAGGCGCGATTGATAGGCGTCTTTCACGGTTTCAGCACGCCCCAAAAGATATTTTAAGGATCCACTCGCGGCCCGCATATCTACGCGACCCTTAAAAGGAAAATCTTCTTCGGCCGGGTCAACAATTTGAACAAGTATGCCTTTAACAGGTCGTCCAGCAAGGCCAGACAGGCGGCTACGCCAATCTTCAACGGGGTCTAAAAAATCGGAGGTAATAATCAGCCTTGAATGGGCTTTAACATCCGATTTTAAAACATCGACACCCGCTTCATGACGCATAAGTGTTGCTGCCAATCGTTCATATCCGACGCGTCCTGAACGCGCAATATCTATGCCGCCCATAAGCGCGCAGCGTTCGCCGCCTTTCATAAGGAGATTGGCAATAGCCAAGGTCAAGATACGTCCGCGATCGGCTTTTGTCGGCACGTCCTGTGAGCTGCCCCATTCCATGCCAGGGCGCGTATCTGGCCAGAGATAAACTGTATTTGCGGCTTCCCATTCATTATCGCGAACAAAGATTTGATCGCCTCGCGCAGAGCGGCGCCAATCAATACGACTGGCCGCGTCCGTGCTCTGGTAGTTACGATATTGCCAGAAGGTTTCGCCCTGACCTGCCCGACGACGTCCATGCACACCCGCCGCAACAATGGCTGCAACGCGGTCAGCTTCGGCAAGAAGCGCCGGGTAGCCTTGCGCGAGTGCGAGCGCGTCGCGCCGAACATCTTTTTTTCTGGCGAATAATGCCATATCTAACGAATAGAGTCCTTCAAGGTTTCTATGACGCTATCAAGCGTTTGGCCATCGGCGCGCGCCGCAAAATTCAACGCCATACGATGTTTTAAAATTGGGCTAGCTAAGGCCAAGACATCATCAATAGAGGGCGCGAGACGTCCGTCAATCAGGGCGCGTGCGCGCGTGGCAAGCATGAGGGCTTGGCCTGCACGTGGGCCAGGTCCCCATGAAACAGCATCGCGAATGCTCTCAATTTCGGTTTGATCCGGGCGGGCATTTCTTACGAGGGTCAAAATAGCTTCGAGGACTTTTTCGCCAACAGGGAGCTTGCGTACCAAATCTTGCATTTCGATGAGTTGTTTTGGCGTCATTGCTTTTTTTGCGACGGCCTGATTTGCGCCTGTCGTTCGCACCAAAATATCGCGTTCCGTATCGCGCGTCGGAAAATCGACATCTATCCGCAATAAGAAACGGTCGAGTTGGGCTTCTGGAAGGGGGTAGGTACCTTCTTGCTCAATTGGGTTTTGCGTTGCCAAGACATGGAAGGGCGCGGGCAGGTCATGACGTTCACCTGCGACTGTGACAAATTTTTCCTGCATGGCTTGTAAGAGCGCAGATTGGGTCCGTGGTGAAGCGCGGTTGATTTCATCGGCCATTAAAAGCTGTGTGAAGACTGGACCAGGAATGAAACGGAAGGCCCGTTTGCCCTTGGTGGTTTCTTCTAAGACCTCAGAGCCCAAAATATCACCTGGCATAAGGTCGGGTGTGAATTGTACGCGTTTGTCATCCAAGCCTAAAACAGTGCCAAGCGTTTCAACAAGCAAGGTTTTGGCCAAACCTGGCACACCAATCAGAAGGGCATGACCGCCAGAAAGTAACGCGGTCAAAGCCAAATCAATGACGGCGTCTTGGCCATAAATAACCTGACCTATGTTTTCTTTAGCTGTTTCCAGCTTGGTACTCGCAGTTTTTGCTGCTTTTTCGATAGTCGCGGGAATGTCTTGCATCGATTTATAGGCCTGTAGATACTATATGTTTAGGGACTCAGCCCATATCGGGTAGTAGGAATGAAAGTTGGTACACGTCGTGTCTACTGAAAACATCTTAAATGGCAGTAAGACTGGCTTCTCTCTCGAAGATTTGATGAGCGCATTGTCGGAGAGCTCAGGCGATCGTCGCCCCGTAGAGCTGTGGAACCCAGATCATTGTGGGGAAATCGATATCGTCATTCGTTCAGATGGAAGCTGGTGGCATGAGGGCTCAGAGATTAAGCGCATGGGTCTGGTGAAATTATTCGCCTCGGTCCTGCGCAAGGATGAAGACGGCGTGACATATCTCGTCACACCCGTTGAAAAACTCTCAATTCAGGTTGAACGGGCGCATTTTCTGGCTGTACGGGTTGATGCTAAAGGTGAGGGTGAGGATCAGCGCCTATTTTTTACAACGAAGCTCGGTGACGTCATCGAAGCTGGCCCTGAAAACCCCTTGCGCGTGGAAATTGATTTTAAGACGGGTGAACCCGCCCCTTTTGTCACGGTTTGGGGGCGCTTAGAGGCTGCGCTAACACGGCCTGTCTTTTATGAAATTGTTGATCTTGCCGTTGAGCGTGACACAGGCGCTGGACGAGAATTAGGCGTTTGGGCGGGCGGTCAATTCTTTTCCTTAGGGTCTGCAGAGTTTGAAGATGACTGACCGGGTCATTGCATCGGTCAAGCGCGCGCTATTGCCTCTGCCAATTCTCGATGGGAGTGACGCGATTACGCGTGAGGGTCAACGTAAGGCCGCTATATTATTTCCCTTGGTGAAACGCGAGGCATGGCATGTCATATTGACCCAAAGACCTGAGACAATGCCGTCTCATCCCGGTCAAATTGCTTTCCCTGGGGGAAAGGCAGAAGCTGGCGAGACTGTCTCGCAAACGGCCCTACGGGAAACGGAAGAAGAAATCGGGGTCGGCGCTGAGCATATTCATCTTTTGGGACGCCTTCAGAGTTTTGATGCCGTTAGCAAATTTCGGGTAACGCCCTATGTTGGGATAATCTCATCTCATGCCAAAATCACGGCTGATCCTCGCGAGGTCGAGAGTGTTTTTGAGGTCCCAATGTCATTTCTGATGAATGCAGATAATCATATTAGGCGAGAGGTTTATTTCGACAATCGCACGCATGTTCTCTTCGACATGCCTTATGATGAACCAAATGGAACCCACCGCAATATTTGGGGTATGACAGCCATGACAATTTACCGTATGTGGCAACTTGGATTTAAAGACCAAATCTTATGACCTCGATATCCCTCAAAGATCAGCCATGGATGAAAAGGGAGGTCATCCTCCAACTTTTTGGAGCCTTTCCGAAAGACAGTTTGCGGTTTGTCGGTGGGTGCATTCGCGATTCACTTTGGAGTGTTGAGGTCGGTGACATTGATTTGGCCTGTCAGTTAAAACCCGATGATGTTGTTTCCGCCTTAAAGGCGGCAGGCATTCGTTATGTGCCAACCGGAATTGATCACGGTACCGTCACGGCTGTGATTAAGGGCGAACCTTATGAAATTACCAGCCTTCGTAAAGATGTCGAAACCGATGGCAGGCGGGCGACCATTGCTTATACCGAAGACTGGGCAGTAGATGCGCAGCGACGCGATCTTACGGTCAATGCCCTATATGCTGACCAAAGTGGTAAAGTTTATGATCCAACGGGGCAGGGACTTGATGACATAGAGGCGAAGAAATTTCGATTTGTTGGTGACGCCGATATTCGGGTGCGTGAAGACTATTTGCGCATATTACGCTTTTTTCGATTTTTAGCGCATTATGGCGGCCAAGAAAAAATTGACGCAGCCTCTCTGCGGGCCTGTCGCGAAAATCGCAAAGGGTTAAAATCACTATCCGTCGAACGTATCTGGATGGAGCTTAAAAAACTACTCCAGGCACGTGACCCTGTTCGAACTTGCCGGATCATGCTCACCAACGAAATTTTGGAAACGCTTATCCCTGAAGCGACAAATGTTGAAGGGTTAGAGGCGATTACCCGCCTTGAGGTGCGTGAAGCTATTGCGCCCGATCCGCTCTTGCGGATCATGGCCATGAGCGGGCGTGAGCCGCTACAAATGGCGCTACTTTGTAAACGGCTTAAAATGAGTAAGTCCGAGACAGACCGTCTCAGGTCTTGGGCGGATGATGATGCTCAGCTTTCAACGGATATGGCAGAGCGTGACAGATTGGCAGCGATTTATACCTCAGGGAAACAGGTTGTTATAGACCGGGCAAGATTGCGCGCCGCGGGCGAGCAAGACGCCATCCAAAGCGCACGCTGGATGGTGCTCGCAGATCTTGCCATGGGGTGGCAGCCTCCCAAATTTCCGGTGACAGGCAAAGATCTGACGCAAGCTGGTGTTCCAACTGGGCCAAAAATGGGAAAAGCCTTGAAAGCGCTTGAGGCTTTGTGGATACGCTCGGGCTTCTCAACGGAAAAACAACAGCTACTCGCGGCACTAAAATTCATGGGTTACTAATGTCAAATCTCAGACTTTATATCGGCAATTACAATTATTCGAGTTGGTCGCTGCGCGCATGGCTGGTGTTGCGCAAAACGGAAATGCCATTTGAAACCGCAATGGTGGATTTAGATGTTCCCGGCTATAAAGAAAAATTGCGAGAGATCAGTGAAGCCGGGACCGTGCCGGCCTTAGATGTCAATGGCGAGATGATCCCGGACAGTCTTGCCATTTCAGAATTTTGCGCCAAAGCAATTCCAAATTTATGGCCGAAAGATGAGGCGCAAAAAGCCGAAGCCAAGGCCGTTGTTACTAAAATGCATGAAGGATTTGACGTCATTCGCCGAGAAGCTCCGATGAATTTACGCCGTAGAACCGAAGGTCCGATGCCGCAGGATTGCCTAGACGAGGCGGCTGAAATCTCAGATATGTGGGATGATCTTTTAGGACGTCATAATGGTCCATTTCTATTTGATGATTGGACAATAGCGGATGCGTTTTATACGCCTGTTGCGACGCGATTTGCGAGCTATGGCCTACCAAGGTCTGTCAGGTCAGATACTTATATTTCTGAGCTTATGGCGGATCATCATTTTCTGGAATGGGAATCGCTCGCCTTTTCTGAAACCCATACTCTACCTGAGACGGACGCTGTAAATGCCTGATTTAAAAGATTTAATTAGAACAATCCCAGACTTCCCTAAGGCTGGGATTATGTATCGTGATATCACGACCTTGTTGTCGGATGCGCACGGATTGGCCGAGTCTATCCGGCAATTAGCCGCGCCTTATAAAGGGTTAGGCATTACTGCGATTGCTGGCATTGATGCGAGAGGATTTATTTTTGGCACAGGCGTGGCCTTAGAGCTTGGCATTGGATTTGTCCCGATCCGCAAGAAAGGCAAATTACCGTTTAAGACCTATGAGCAAGATTATGAATTGGAATATGGGACTGACACCTTGCAAATCCATGCAGATGCTGTTGGACCAAATGACAAAGTCGTTTTGATTGATGATCTGATCGCAACGGGCGGCACGGCCGAAGCTGGGATCAAGCTCTTGCAGAGAACAGGCTGCGAAATTTCTGGCGCCGCTTTTGTTATCGAT
>CAYTLJ010000072.1:0-13396 GCA_964438555.1 uncultured Algimonas sp. | reverse complement strand
ATCAAGCAAAATGGTAAAATTGAAACCATTCATGCCAAAGGCGTTGTCAACGCAGCTGGGCCCTGGGTGGATGAAGTCTTGGGTAAAATCAAACCGTCTGACAATGAGCAATCTTTGCGCCTTGTAACGGGCAGCCATATCGTAACCAAAAAGCTCTTTGATGGCGATCATGCCTATCTTTTCCAGAATGCAGATAACCGCGTTATCTTCGCCATTCCCTATGAGCATGATTATACGCTGATTGGGACAACCGATAAACCTTATGATCTCTCAGAAGGGCCCGTTAAAATCAGTGAGGAAGAAATTTCTTATCTGTGTGAGGCGGCGAGCGAATATTTCGAAAATGATATTTCACCAGAAGATGTCGTTTGGACCTATGCCGGTGTCCGACCGCTTTATGATGATAAAAAAGCGGACGCCTCTGCCGTGACGCGGGATTATGTCTTAGATATTGAAGAACTCTCTGAAGAAGCCCCCTTTATGTCGGTTTATGGCGGCAAAATCACGACCTCCCGGAAATTGGGTGAACAGGCCATGCAAGAGCTTGCCAAATATTTCAAAAATGCTGGGGATGACTGGACGGAAAGCGCGCTTCTTCCGGGTGGCGATTTATATGACGCGGATTTTGACCGTTTTTTCAATGATATGCAAAAGCGTTACCCTGCCCTGAATGAAGATCTCTTAAAGCGACTTTGCCACGCCTATGGCACGCGGATTACCTTGATCTTAGGCGACGGGAAAACCCAACCAGACCTTGGACAAAATTTCGGGGCCGGACTGTACGAGATCGAAGCGAAATATCTTATCAATCATGAATGGGCAACATCTGCTGAGGATATCCTATGGCGCCGAAGCAAGCTTGGTCTACATATGACGAAGGACCAACGCGCAAACTTCACGACATGGTTTGAAACCACCTTAGCCTAATAGATGTTCGGCGAGTTCTTTAATCTTGCGCCCATCCCCCTCGGCGCAACGCTCCTAACCTATTTAGGATTTACGACGATTATTATTGCGCGTTATTTTGCCATTGTCTGGCCCATCCATTGGGCCTTGTGGAAAAGGACTCCCAAACGGGCGCGCCGCCTTTCCAAGCGCGAGCCGACACGTGAAACCATCCGAAACGAAATCACCCTCTCAACGATAAGCGCCTTTATTTACGCCCTGCCCGCGGCTATTGTTGTCGAAATCTGGAAAGCTGGCGGCAGCGCGCTTTATGACGGTCTGCCGAACGGTTTATGGGGATGGCTTTACCTGCCGCTCTCAGGCCTGATCTATCTCTTTATTCAAGATAGCTGGTTTTACCTCACCCACCGGATCATGCATCACCGAAAACTATTCAAACATACCCATGCGGGTCATCATAAATCTGTTCAGCCAACCCCTTGGGCCAGTTTCTCTTTTGATCCCATAGAGGCGGTGAGTTCCGCTTGGTTGCTTCCGGTCATCGCCCTCATCATCCCGCTGCATGTCGGCATGGCATTATTTATCCTTATGCTGATGACAATCAATGCCGTCTTTAATCATGCAGGCTGGGAAGTTTACCCGGAGCGTTGGATCAAAGGCTGGTGGGGGCGCCATATTATCACGGCCAGTCACCACAATCTGCACCACACGCAATTCAAAGGAAATTACGGTCTGTATTTTCGGTTTTGGGACAAGGTTTGCAAAACGGACCATGGTTTGGTCTGATCTCTGGTCGCCCGGATTTAGAGTGGCTTGTCAAATTGCTATTCTGCCTTTAGCGTGAGCTGACACGGAAAAAGGATTATCATGCGACACCTGATTTTATTATCCTCTGCACTCTTATTTACAGCCTGCAATCAAGGAGCCCCGACCTATATAACGAGTAATTCCGCCCAACAGCCCAGCATAAGTGTGTCTGCAACAGGCATGTCAAATGTGGCCCCAGATCGGGCCATTGTAACGGCAGGCGTGGTTCAACAAGGCAAGACGGCCCGCGACGCAATGATAGGCAATGCCAGTTTGATGACAGCCGTATTTGATGAGTTAGAAGCGGCAGACATCCCAAAGAAAAACATCACGACAAGTCAGCTCTCTTTGCAACCACAATATGACTACCGCGATCGGCGTAAGCCGACCATTACGGGTTATGAGGCGCGCAATAACGTAACGGTCAAAAGTGATGATATTGAACAGGTCGGTCCAATGTTAGACGCACTGGTTCGCGCAGGTGTCAATAATATTAACCACGTCCAGTTTACAGTGAAAGACCCAAAATCTGCACGCGACGCGGCGCGTGAGGCGGCTATTGAAGAAGCCAAAGCCAAAGCGCAAAGCATGGCCTCTGCGGCCGGCGTTAAGTTAGGGACTTTATTGTCGATTAATGAAGCCGGCGGGAATGCGGGTCCTCAACCCATTAGAATACAACGTGCTCGGGCGGAAACTGCTAGTTTGGCAACACCGGTCAGCGCGGGTGAACAGACACTCAGTGTCACGGTCAATCTGACATATGCTTTAGAAGAATAATTACATGTGGTGACGCCGTCGCGCCACCGTAAAACACCGCTTAGGCCTTATGCAAAATCAATGACCGTGACCATGACTGGCTTGCGGGTCCAATTTGAATAGGCGATCACAATATTTGCAGGTAACTGAAGTCTCCTGGCCCATATCAAGCCAAGTTCTCGGATGGCCCAGTGCCCCTCCACTGCCTTCGCACATAACGCGGGTAGATTGGACAATCACTACATCTTCGGTTTGTAACTGACTCATTGAACAAATTCCTGTCGGTTATGGGTTGCATCAGGCTTTACGCCACGTCTAAAGCTCCGGTCAATATGACCAATCCAGCAATTGAGATAAAAGGCTTAAAAAAGACCTATGCAGCGTCTAAAAAAGCGCCTGCCAAGACGGCCTTGCACGGAATAGACCTCGTTATCCCGCGCGGATCGATCTTTGGCCTTCTTGGCCCCAATGGCGCTGGCAAATCGACAATGATCAATATTTTGGCTGGGCTAGTCAATAAAACGGAAGGCTCAGCCTCTATATGTGGTCATGATATCACCACAGCCACCCGCCAAGCCCGGGCCAGTATTGGCATTGTGCCACAAGAAATTACTATGGATGTCTTTTTCACGCCGTTTCAAGCGCTCGAATTGCAGGCGGGGTATTACGGCGTGCCGAAACCAGACCGAAAGAGCATGGAAATCCTCGAGGCATTAGGACTTGCAGATAAAAGGGATGCCTATGTCCGCCAATTATCAGGCGGCATGAAACGTCGCCTGCTGATTGCCAAGGCCTTGGTTCACAATCCGCCTGTCCTTATTCTGGATGAACCTACGGCAGGCGTAGACATTGAACTTAGGCGTCAACTTTGGGCCTATGTCGAAAAATTACATGCGGCGGGCACGACCATTATTTTGACAACGCATTATTTGGAAGAAGCGGAAGCTTTATGCGATCAAATCGCCATTATCCATAATGGCCGTATCGTCGCCAATGAACCTAAAACTCAGCTTCTGTCGCGATTAGATAAAAAGGTCCTTCGCATAACACCCGTCACCCCGTTATCAGCCCTGCCCGCTGAATTGGAAGAGCTCAAGGCGGAGCTATCCAGCGACGGGCAAATTGCGATCGAATATAGAAGCGGCAAAGACTCGGTCACCGGGCTCCTTAACCAGGTAAAATCCGCAGGCATTTCAATTGCAGACCTCCGCACGGAAGAAGCGGATCTCGAAGATGTCTTTATGGCGCTTACCTATGATGGTGACGTAGCTTGATAAAAATTGGGCCTATAGGGGTTTTGTTTGTGGGGTTGTTTTTGGCCAATTGTCAAAAAGCTGGCGAACAGACTGCAGGACCAACTCAAACCGCTCTCTCGGGGACCTCTGGCTTTACCCCAAATATTCAAACCGACATTTCAGACACGTCTGAGGCGCAAGTGGTTCAAGCCTGGATTGATGAAACACAAACCGTGCTGCAATCTTCACAGTTCGAAACCAATATGATGAAACTTTCAAACCGCTATCCAAGCGTTTGGATATCGCGTGCCCATGACACACTTCCAACAAAACGCCTTATGAGCGTCCTTAAAACCGACTATTCGACACTCCCCGCACTGAGATGGGCAAAAAGCTCGGTGACCTTGGAAGGCGAAACACCTATTCGGGACGCTGATAACTCTGCGCATGGCTTTAGCGGATCTCGCCATGCCAGCACAGGGGCTGGGCCAGACCAAGTCACAGGCCACATTCGATTGGGGCGTGTTCACCTCGCAAGATATAAGTCTGATAATTTAGTCGAGCGCTCTTGTGCCATTAATACAATGGCGCATGAAATCAGCCATACACTATCCGAGCGTAAGACCGAATTTAGGATGCATATTTTGGACTCAGGGCCTGAGAACCGGCCGCCAGACGGCATTATTGAGGCAAGCTATCTGATCGGAAGCGCCGCGCAATGTAGCTATTTAGAAATTCACGGTCGTATTCGTTCAGACGCGCTTTTGAGCTGTTTTCAAACTTTTAGTGACCCGACGAAAGCGTCACGTTTTCGGAGCTTGGCTTGCGATGACTTTTCTAATCAGGATCTCATAAGACCTTAAAAACGCAAATTTAGGCGAATGAAGATTAGGTTTCGGTCTCGCCCTTAATACCCAAGGCGGCAAATAAGCTCGCATCACGACTTGGCGCTTGGTTTGGCGTTGTCAGCAAAGCCTCACCCGTAAAGACGGAATTCGCCCCGGCCATAAAACAAAGGGCCTGCATCTCATCACTCATCGCTTCGCGGCCAGCAGATAATCGGACATGGCTTTTAGGCATAAGGATACGCGCCACGGCAATGAGGCGCACAAAATCCAGCGGCTCGACGGGGTCGCTCTCTCCAAGTGGGGTTCCAGGAACAGGGACAAGTGCATTAATCGGAACGCTTTCCGGGGCTGGATCGAAATTCGCAAGGGCAAGCAAGAGCCCTAACCTGTCTTCAGGCGTTTCGCCCATGCCCACAATTCCCCCGCAACAGACTTTCATGCCGGCATCTCTGACGGTTTGAAGCGTTGCCAGCCGGTCTTCATAAGTACGTGTCGAAATCACACGGCCATAATCTTCAGGCGCCGTATCAATATTATGATTGTAATAATCCAAACCAGCCTCTGATAAGGCTTCAGCCTGCTCAGGCTCTAACATCCCCAATGTCATACACGTCTCAAGACCCATTTCCTTCACGCCGCGCACCATAGCAAGCAGTGCATCCATGTCGCGGTCTTTTGGGGAGCGCCACGCGGCCCCCATGCAAAATCTCTCAGAGCCTTCCGCTTTGGCTGTTGCGGCTTTTGCCAAAACGATTTGTACGCTATCTAGTTTAGACGCCTTTAGGCCTGTTTCATAAAAAGCGGATTGCGAACAATAACCGCAATCTTCCGCACACCCACCCGTCTTAATCGAATGCAAACGCGACATTTGAATACGGTTTGGCTTGAAATTCTCGCGGTGGACTGTCTGTGCCTTCAATAAGAGATCCATCAAGGGCAAAGACATCAAACGATCTGCCTCTTCACGGCTCCATCTTTGGGTTACGGGATGAAGGGGTCCTGTAGGCGGGGTTACGGACGGACGTTTATCAACTAATACGGTCATGAAGCTTGTGTTACAGCCTATAGATCAAATGAAAATAGCAAATCTGATGCTCTTACAGATATTTTACTAAGGCTTGCTAATTCATGTCACGCGCTATAGCTGCGCGCCATGTCCGAAAAAACGACATCGCAAAAAACAATATTGCCGGAAAGTTGGAGCGGTGAAATGCGTGCCCTGCTGAGTATTGGCATTCCGATGGCGCTTGCCCAACTCATTCAGTTCTCGCCTTATATTGCAGATACAGTCATGATCAGCCGTGTTGGAGAAGCTGAAATCGCGGCGGCAAGCTTGGGGGCTGTTCTCTATTTCCTAATTTGGATGCTGGCCAGTGGTCCCATTGCGGCGGTTACGCCGCTCGTATCTCAGGCTTTGGGGCGGAATGCGTCTGAGACGCGCGATATCAGACGCACAGTAAGAATGTCGGTGTGGACCTGCTTTCTATTAATGCCCTTTATTATCGCCCTGCTCTTATTCACAAAACCGATCATGGTTTTTCTAGGACAAGACCCCAAGGTTGCGGGGCTCGCGCAAAACTATGTCCTTTGGTTGGCGCCTGGATTGCCTTTCACCTTAGCTGTCATGTCCTTCCGGAATTTCCTCGCGTCAATCGAGCGCACAATCATACCTTTCTTTTTGGTGACCAGCGCCGCGCTTTTGAATATTCTTTTGAATTGGCTTTTGATTTTCGGACCATTTGGACTGCCTGCACTAGGGTTGAATGGCGCCGCGATTGCCTCATCAATCGCCTCTATTTTTAGCTTCATCATCTTTGTAATTTATATTCAAAGAGATGATCGCGCATGCAAATTTGATCTTTTTAGTAATCTTTTGAAACCCGATTGGGAACGCTTAAAAGACTTGTTAAAAATTGGTTGGCCGATTTCCGTTACCGTAATTTTTGAAGGCATGCTTTTTAATGCAGGTGTTCTGATTGCTGGCGCCGTCGGTGTCATCGAACAAGGAGCGTTTCAAGTCGCCTTAAATGTCGCCTCATTGGCCTTTATGGTCCCTTATGGACTCTCTATGGCGGGCGCTGTGCGCATTGGACTTGCCCATGGCGCCGAAAATGCGGGGGCTAAAAGACGCGCCTCGACTACGACCATTCTCGCGTCAGTTTTATCAATTGGATGTTTCGCAATTCCTATTGCGCTTTTTCCGGGATGGGTTGCTTGGCTCTATTTGGGATCAGAGGCGACACCTTCAAATGAAAGATTTGGATTTATTATTCTTTTTCTACCCCTAGCAGCCGGTTTCATGTTCTTTGATGCGGTCCAAGTCGCGTGCAACCAACTCTTGCGCGGATTGGCGGACGTAAAATGGCCAGTCCTTATTACCGGGATTAGCTATTGGCTTATCGGATTTCCAATTGCCTATCATACGGCTCTAAAGAGTGAAATCGGCGCCGTTGGTATTTGGTACGGATTGACCGCAGGGCTAGTGGCCGCCTCTATCGGTCTCGGAATAAGGCTTTGGCTGCAAGTTCGGCATCGCTCTCTGTCTTAGGCAAAGATCCATCTAAAAAGGCGCGCCCCTCTCCATCTTCGATTTCGACAATCCAGAGATCAGGATCCCGATCGACAGCTTTATTGATACGCGACGTGATCTCGGTCTCACTAAATGGACCATCTTTAAACCATTCGCGCCCGCCGCTCATGGCCATTTGCTCGACAAAGCGAGAATATATACCCCCTTGTCGGACCAGAACCCAAAATGTTCCGGCATCTGGATCACCGCGTCGAATAATTGCCGCAAATGCGCCAGCGCTTTGCGCGCGCTTTAAGAGAGCTGAAACGCGAATATTTGTCTTCAATCTAGGCATATAGCTTCACCTATAAGGTGAATCGGAACAAATAAAATCACCTAATTATCGTATCTGGCATCATTATTGCGTCGTTAGTCTCAAATTAACTTTGAGGCATCGGACCATGTTTCACATTAAAACAGCAGCGAAAGCTGCACTATTGACCCTGCTCGCCACAACGGCCCTCCCATCAGGGACGGCGCATGGTGCAAGCTATCTGGATAATAATTACCATCTCCGCAAAGGCGAAAATACATCATATTTCGCCAGCCTTGCCGAAATAACGCAGGGCGATATTCACCGCACAAGACGCACCTTGGATTGGAGACAACCAAGTTTAGATCTATTTTTTGATCTCCCCCCAACAGAACGAACAAAGGACATTACGCTGAACCTATCGGCAACGCCGATCGGGCGCGTCCCGCGCAACGCGCCAATTCAAGTTCAATTCAACAATGAAAAACCAGTTCCCATTAATTCGGGTGGTCACAGCTTTGAAGCCAGTATAACGTTAAACACGTCAAGAGCACGCCAGACACGAAACAAGCTCAGAATTATTTTTCCGACCCCTCGGGGCGAAGAGTGTGTAACCCCTGCCCACGGTCAATGGTCGGTAGATTTGGCTGGATCAAGCCTCTCTATTAAGGGACGTAAAAAAACGGGTTATACAAGCTTCTCAGAGCTCACAGCACGATTAGAACAACCGGCTCTGTCCCCTAAACGCGTCGGACTTATCGCCGATGGGCCCTTAGCCACAGATATGCAGGCCTTGGCAGCACAAGGTATCGCATTGCGTACACCGTCCATCCCGAAATTTTCAGTCTCAAATCGCAATACAGATTTTACTATTCTCATGGTCACACGAGACAATCTATATAAATATACGGATGATGCGATGATCCTTGATTCTAAGGGCGCGCGCGCTTTTATCCCGAGAGGCCAATCTAACCGATTGATCTTTACGGCCAACTCATCGGAAGAAATTCTAGAGACGTTGAAGGTCTTTTCGACACACGAATTCCCCAAAACCCGGCGTCCAATTACGAGCTTGGAAGAAATCGACCTTCAATATAGACTAGATATAGACCGGGTCTTTGCAGAGAAAAAAACGAAACTATCTGATTTGGCGCGCGCCAACAGAATTACATCATTTTCTGAAGATGCGTGGGCATCAGGCATTAAGTCATATCATTTTGACGTTGAAGATCCCGCGGCGACAAAGGCTGAAGTGTTACTCCGCCTATCTTCAAGTGAAAACCTGTCTGAAAATTCACGCCTGCGCGTCGCCTTAAATGGCGACATTTTGGGGGCTGCAAAATTAGACAAACCCCGAAAGTCTGTGGTTTTTGATATCCCATCTGGTAAGTTAAATGCCTCATCAAATATTCTAAGCCTTCTACCTGAACTCGCCCCTAAAGACGGGTTTAGCTGCACTGCGCCGGACGAGACCTTCCCAAATTTCAGGTTGGGCTCAGGATCTAAGTTGATCTTGAAATCATCCGCGCCGTCACATGTATCAGAACTGTCGAGGCTGGCGTCGACGGGTAGTGTTTTCGCCGAACAAGAAAGCTATATCGCACTTCCGAGGAACACGACGGATTTCGAAGCGAGTTTACAGGTTCTAGGACGATTGGCAAAATCCGCAGGCGCTGGGCTCGTCGAGGCCGATTATACGCGCCGCAATGAAATTTCTGACGATCGTCATCTGCTTATTATTGGTCCCGCAAAGTTCCAAAATGCAATTCTTGAACAACGTACACGCACACCCATATCCTTGAAGCGGGCCTTGCAAGGCGAGACTATCTCCGGAAACAACTTGCTAAGTTCAGGAATCGAAAACTTTGCAAGTGCGGGCGCGGATGACTTTGCGGTTCAATATGCAGCGGCAAATATTGGTCCACGTCAACTCTCTCAAGGCGGAGTCGCGGCACTTTATGCCGGTGGTCACAATAATATGGTTGGGGTTATTTCTTCGAGTCCAAGAGCTCATTTTCCGACCGCTATGTCGCGCCTCATTGAAAATGATCATTGGAATGCATTGCGTGGCAGTGTTTCGCGCTGGGATAAGAAATCTGTCATTATGGCGCAGACTGCACAGCCCATATCTGGCATCGATTTACCTCTAAAATCTAAGGATAAGACCTTTTTCGGGATAGACGTCCCAGACGTCACCCTTCCCGATTTTCAGCTCCCTGAGTTTAAAAAACCTGATTGGGAGATTCCGCAAGTTAAATTCCCTGAATTTAAATGGTCTAAAGCAAAGCCGGTTTTACCTGCCATAAAACCCGCAAAGACAAGTCAATTTGCCCTTCGGGAAGCCCCCGTCCAAACGATATTGATAGAAGCACCGGACACAACATATGAAGGGGTCATTTCGGCAGACACATTTGTATCTGATAAACCCAAACTAAAAAACACCAAACCATCAAATGGCCTACGGAAAAGGTTTTCACTGGAGACACTTAGCTTCCCCCGGATTGAACTACCCGTCATAAAAACACCTGAAATTGGATCATTTGAAACATTGCAGGACGGGACGAAATCGAAATGGGTTGCATTTAAGCGTTGGACTAAAACCAAAGTTCAGAGTGTGAAGTCATCACAGTCTTTAAAAAATGCCGAACGGAAAATCTCTAAATTTCAACGCAGCTTAGGTTCAAAAAGCAATAAGACCGGCAAGTCAATTTTGGACAAATTACCTGGTCAAGGCGTCGTAAAATTTGCGGATAAAACGTTTTCCGTTTTTGGAATATTACTTATCCTCACCTTCTTACTCGTCGTTATCTTGATGAGTTTTGCTAGTCCGAGTTCGCGATTAGGTGGACGTCATTAATGCATCAATCTGAATGATTGAAAAAAAATGACTTCAAAAGTTTTCATCCCGGTCCGGGGATGAATATGAAGCTCGTCTGGTCCAGACCTTCTGGACCGGGCGGGCATTTTTCTATTCAGCTTGGAGTGGAAGCGTAATTTTCACGCGGGTGCCATCGCCTGGTTTAGATGCGATATCAATTTTTCCATTATGCAAAGCTGTCAATGACTTGACCAAGCTTAAACCAAGTCCTGTTCCGCGTTCGACCGCCAATTTTCCTGCTTCACCTTGTACATAAGGCGCGCCAATTTTTGCAAGCTCCTCTTCCGTCATCCCCATACCTTGATCAGAGACAGTTAATTCCAAATCTCCGTCAATGGCTTGTGCATCGACATCGACATGCGTTCCTTTTTCAGAAAATTTTACCGCATTCGATAGCAGGTTCAATAAAATTTGACGCACGGCGCGGCGATCCGCCTGAATTAATAATGCCTGATCAAGATCAAGATTAACATCTATTGCCACCTCTGCCGCGTCCGCAGACGGTTGTATCATTTTCACAGATGATCTTATGACATCTGCGGCGTCAAATGTATCGTAATTTAAGTCATATCGGCCCGCCTCCAATTTAGACAAATCGAGCACGTCTCCAATTAGATCAAGCATATGTTGTCCACTATCATGGATGAGGTCAGCATATTCTGCATATTTGCTCGGGAGCGGGCCGAATAATCGAGACCGCATCATATCGGAAAAGCCGATAATCGCATTTAAAGGCGTTCTTAATTCGTGGCTCACGCCAGCGAAAAACAGTGTCTTATCAGAACTATCTCTTTGGGCGGATATGCCAAGACGCCGATGCGTCTCCAATTGCGCTTCGTCTTCTGTTCGGTCATGGGTATGAACAAGCCATCCACCTTTATCTAAGGGTGTAATACGCATGTCATAACTGGCGAGCGCTCCGTTCGTATAATGAGAAAACCGCAAATTCTGCGGGGTCTGGTTCTTTTCAGACGCTTTTATCAACTCTCCCAATGCCGTTTGATCTACGTGATCAAATGGTAAAAATTTATACAGCGAAGCTGGCGCTTCTCCATCAAATTGCGCCGCGCCTGCCTCATTTGACCCAATTAAGTCGCCTTGCGCATTAAATTCGAACAACCCCCCTTCGACCCCGTCCCGCCAAGCTGTTTTTGTCTTTGAACCTAGCATCTTGGTTGGAACTGACCGACGTGTCGCAGCCACAAACATCGCTGACAACATGAAGCTTAGAAGTGCCGCAAGCCCTGATAATTTAGTCCATTGCCGTAAGTCTGCCTCAATCAGGTTTGTCTGCGTCACATATCCCAATCGCAACGCAAAAAATACGATCCCCCCAATGAGGGCCGCAATGATGAGGCTTTCGAGAAATTTTTCTCGGTAAAATAACATGGCCGCTGCTGGCAGGCTCAAAAATAAAAGAGCCATGGGCACAAAGCCCAATGTAATACAGGCAAGTAGCGCCAAAGCTGCCCAAGACAAGATAAGTACAATCTGGGCCCATTCCCGGTGCAAAACAGGACCTAAAATCAAGCCAATAATGGCAGGCGTCATAGCCGCACCAGTAATGGGTAAGATTTCATTGGCATCAAGACCCTGATAAACGCCCACTAAGAGGGTCGCAATCAAAGCGAATATCCATACCAGATGCGGTAGAAAAACTGGATTCCGGTCCAGAAATGATGTGCGTTTTGCAGGCACGTCAGAGCTCCCTGTAGGAATTTAGACCTACGTTATGGTGTTAACCATGTAAAAAGCAAATTTTTCGCCCTGTGCAAATCCCATTCGCGTCTCAGGGCATGAGCCGTACCTGGCTACACCCCATATGACATATTGAAAAGGCTCAAGCTTGTGACTAAGTGCCTGATGTGAGCTATCCGGACAACATTCAAGATATGATCGATGACTTCCAATTCCTTGACGATTGGGAAGATCGTTACATGCATGTCATTGATATGGGTAAGTCCTTGCCCGAATTAACGTATGAAGAAAGAAATGAGACCAATAAAGTCAGAGGCTGTGCGAGCCAAGTCTGGCTCATTACTGAAAAAACAGGTGATCGATTTACCTTTAGAGGCGATAGTGACGCCCATATTGTCAAAGGGCTCGTCGCAATTGTCATTGAGATTTTCTCGAACCGGATCGCGTCCGAAATTCTGTCCTTAGATGCCAAAACCATCCTCGAGCAACTTGGTCTTTCCGAGCATCTCTCAACGCAAAGAGCGAACGGCCTTGCATCAATGATTGAGAGAATACGTCTAGAGGTATCATAACACAGTTTTCAGTCATTGCGTTTTTCACGAAAAAACCTTGGCCATACTCTCTTCGTCAAAGGGTTCTTTTAACTCGCGAACTTCAAGATAATTCGCTGTTACAAAAGCAGCTTGCAACGTGATGCCGACTAGCATTAGCAATAAAAACACAACGATTAGAACAAACCCCGCTATGGTCAATACCATATCAGAGGTGCCCGCCCCTTGAGCCCACAGCGCTAGCGGAATTGTAAACATCAATAAAATAACGTAAAACCCAACGTTGAGCATCATTGACAAGAGAAAAGACGTTAGAAGAAACCATCTTTTATACCCCTTCATCAATTCCCAAGATCGTCCGAAAGATTCAAATAAACCTTTATTTTCGTTCACATAGATTGGGCCAAATATTCCCCATCCAAAATAAATGAACAAGCCTGGAACGATGAATAATATCAAACCAATATAACTTGCGAAAACAAAAAGAAGAAGACCAAACGTCAATGGCACGACCTTTTTAAAAGCCTTTGACATCAAATATCTAATACTCGTTTTTTGATTTCTATAATGCGAAAATATGGCTGCATCCGTTACAACCATCACAAATATGAAACCAAAAATCATCAGCATGGACAGAAATATTACCAAAATAGTTTCGCCCGCAGAGCTTGATTGAGACGTGTCTAATCCAAAACTGTCCGTAAAGCCTGCACCGAAAAACAGCATGGAAATTGCCAAGAAAACCGAAAAACAAATGGTCGTACAAATAAATGCCAATAGGATCGGCTTCCATTGCTTAAAAACGCCCAGAAATGTCCGCGAGAAAACGCGGCCAATTTGATATTGTTGTTTTACATAATTCGGGTTTTGCCAATCAAATTCATATTCCGGCTGA
>CAYTLJ010000071.1:5733-13458 GCA_964438555.1 uncultured Algimonas sp. | reverse complement strand
CCCAAAAAAGACCTAGGTCCGATCGGACCGCATATCAGGCTCAAAGGTCTTCTCGACGCGCAGGCTTTGAATTTGATTGCGTTGCTTCTTAAGCACCTCAAACCGGTAGCCATGATAGGCAAAAACCTGTCCGGCATTTGGAATGGTCTGGCTTTCGTGGATAACTAATCCAGCAATTGTAACAGGACCTTCATCGTCTGGGAGTTTCCAATCCATGGCGCGGTTTAAGTCGCGAATAGCGACTTCGCCTCGGACAATGGCACCGCCTTCTTTCTGGCGGTTCACACCCTCAAGTTCCTCATCATATTCATCCTGAATATCGCCGACGATTTCCTCGAGGATGTCTTCTAATGTAATAACGCCCATTAGCGATCCATATTCGTCAACGACAAGCGCGAAATGTTCGCGTTTTTGCTGAAAGGCCCGAAGCTGTTTAACCGCACTTGTGGTTTCAGGAACGAACCAAGCCTGCCGCGCAATTTTTTTGACATCCAGAGATGCAAGCGAGCCATTAATTTTAATAACAGATTTCAACAGATCTTTCATGTGAAGCACGCCCACTACATTATCCGGATCTTCGCGGTAGATCGGGATACGGGAATGTCCACAGGCGATAGCGTCTTTTAGAATTTGGTCAACGGGGTCATCAGCATCAATCATCGCGACATTCCGCCTATGCGTCATGACCTCTTCGATAGACATTTCACCAATTTCGAGAACGCCATAAATTTGATCGCGAGCGCGTTTGGCCACAGCCCCTTCTTGCAGGTGAAGATCAACCGCGCCTTTGATTTCATCCGCTGCCGTCCAGGCGCTAGCTTTCGTGTCGACACCAAAAATGCGCAACACCATATTGACTATTATTTGAACGACAGAGACGATGGGGCTTAGCAGGCGCACAATGACGTTGACTGGCCGGGCCACTGTTAAAGCGAGCTTATCCGGTTGCGAAATCGCATAAGTCTTTGGAAGAACTTCAGCAAATACCAAAATCAAAATCGTCATCACAGCTGTCGCTGCAGCCAAGGCCAGGGCGCTTCCGCCAAAAATATTCGTAAAAAGTTTCGTCGTTAGAACCGAGGCAAGAATATTGACGAGATTATTTCCGAGCAAGATACCACCCAATAATCTCTCGCGCATATTCATAAGGCGCTGGACAATCATTGCGCGCCGGTCACCATCTTTCTCAGCGGCATGCATGCGCACACGCGAGGCAGCCGTTAGGGCGGTCTCAGATGATGAGAAAAAACCCGAAAAGACAAGCAGAGACAGTATCACGCCTGTAAGGATTAAATTTTGTGGTTCTAAAAAAGCCGACATTTACGAAGGTGCTTTTAGGCCAGAAAGGAACTGACGTACAGCCCCTTGATCGGCGTGTTTTTCAACATAAGTCTCGCCAATGGCTCGCGGCAGAATAAGCGTTAAGGCATCACCCTCATTTTTCTTGTCTTGACCCATATGGCGCATCAAGGCCTCTGTGTCTGAGAGGAGGTGTTTTACGTCACCTATTTGCGGCATATCAGTTTTTTCAAGATGCGCGCTTACACGCGCTGCATCATCTTGCGGGCACAGACCTTGTTGCGCCGCAAAATGAAAGGCCATTTCCATACCAATACTCACGGCCTCACCGTGTAAGAGATCCCCATCATATCCAGCTTCAAGCTCAAGCGCGTGGCCAAATGTATGACCCAGATTTAGCAGAGCTCTGACGCCAGTTTCGCGTTCATCCTGGGCGACAATTCGAGCCTTGGTCTCGCAGGATTTTAATATGGCTTGGGTCAAAGCTGTTTCATCAAGCTTCAGGATTTTTTTGCCGAGACCTGCATCTAAGGCTTCGAAAAACGCGGCATCGCCCAATAAGCCATATTTTAAGATTTCGGCATATCCAGCTTTAAGCTCTCTGTCTGGGAGCGTTTTTAACAGGCCAATATCGATCATGACCCGTTCGGGTTGATAAAAAGCCCCGACCAGATTTTTTCCAAATTTATTATTGATCGCCGTTTTTCCACCGACAGAGCTATCGACTTGGGCGAGTAAAGTTGTTGGGACTTGGATAAAGGGTATGCCGCGCTTAAAAATACTGGCTGTAAATCCAGCCAAATCTCCAATGACGCCGCCGCCAAAGGCAATTACACAATCTGTTCGGTTGAGCCCAGCTCTAAAAAGCTGATTTAAAATATCTTCGAGATTTGAGATAGATTTCTGTGCTTCACCTGGGGCCCGGATTATAAAATGGTGTTCCATTTTTTTTTCATCCAACGCTTTGCGCAATCTTTCGCCATAATGTCCAAATACGGTCTCATCTGTAATGACGGCCACTTTTTTGGATTTTGACAGGAGGTCAGCATATTTACCGACAAAGCCAAGCAAGTGGGGTCCAATCATAATATCATAACTGCGCTCGCCCAGATCTACGCGTAATGTTTCACATGTTAGGTCGGGCGCAATCATAAGGCTTCGGCGACTTTAGCTTTTTTTTCGAGCGTATTTAGGACGCGTATGACCCGGTTAACGGTTCGAACATGAGGCCCGCGCGCAATTTTAACCGTTGCATGCGCTTTGGCATAGATAGGGTGTCTCGCATCCATTAATTCTTTCATTTTTTTGTGTTTGTCCGTGCCAATCAAAAGCGGGCGTTTGTCATTGCGCGACACGCGTTCGACAAGTGTTTTAAGGTCGCCTTTTAGCCAAACAACATAGGCGTGCTCTAAAAGCAGTTCTCGAGTTGGCGGATGAATAAAGGCACCGCCACCTGTTGCAATCACAATTGGGTTTTCATGTTCAACCAAACGCTTAATGACGCGGAATTCACCACTGCGAAAGTCAGCCTCGCCATGGTCGCGAAAATATCCCGCAACGCTTCGGCCAGACGCACGTTCAATTGCGTCATCACTATCATCGAAATCGCACTCAAGCCGTTTGGCCAATCGACGTCCGACAGTTGTCTTTCCAACGCCCATCAACCCGACAAGGGCGATGGGTTTATTTGTATTCAGCGACATGTGCGCTTTCTATTTCTGTTGCGAAGGCATTACAGTTAATACTGCGCCTTACGAGGTCTTAATCGTATATGGTCATAATTTGTGTTAGACTCAACACCTATTGAGTGCGGTTAACGGTCTCTAAATAGGGAATTGGGCATAAGGTCAGCTATGAAGAAGAAATTGTTTTTTGTCGGTGTCGTTTTACTCGTCATTTTGGCTGTGTTTTTCTGGAGTCTTTCGGGCGCCTCACCTCAGCACGCGCCAGGTGATACGAAAACCATAGATGTGACGCCTCAGCCATGATGCGTCGCTCACTTTTTTGCCTGGCTTTGCTCTCGCCCTCCATGGCGCTTGCGCAAACTTATGGCCCTCAAGACTACGGCCTTTCTGCGCCAGCACAGATTGAAACCGAAACGCTTGGCGAGGCTCAAGATTTTGATGCGGGGGTCCTGACAGATGACGCTCTGGATACACAACTTTGGCAGGGTACATCTGCTCTACGCGCCTCACGTCTGCTTGCGTCCACGCCTTTGCGAACAAAAAATCCGATTATTGAGGATATGGTCCGTACCGTTATTCTATCGGGCGGCGTGCCGCCTCAGGCTAGTAATCCACAAGACCAAAAAGCCTATGAAAATGCCCGGCTAAGTGCGGTTAGGTCAATTGGAGAGGCAGAGGTTTTAGATGGGTTTTTGGCGCGTAATCCTGACCTTGCGCGAAGCCCGCTGGCGCAAGTTGATTTGGCCTTTGCAAAGGGCGATTCTGATCGAGCCTGCGAAATTTCAGATACGATCACTGAAGATCGGGGCGCTGCGCCATGGGTTCGCTTACGCGCAACCTGTCACGCCTTGCGCGGTGAAATGGCGGCGGCTGAATTGACACGAGATCTATTGCGGTCGTCTGGATATGACGACCCAGAGTTTTTTACGCAATTATCGGCCCTTGTCGCGGGCGATGAGCCGCCGCAAATATCTGGATCACAAGACGCCCTGACCGGGTTTTTAGCTGCGCGTAAACAGGTGCCCTCAGATGAACTTTTAGGGGCTCCGCTCTCGTCAACGGATGAGACCACGATTACGCCAACGCGCGAAGCTGATCTCAAAGCTTTATTTGACCAGTTTGATAAGATTGATCTTGGAACGCTTGAATCAACACTTGGCAATATCAGCTTTGATCTTACCCAGCCGGATTTAGACCTAGAGGCGGCACTTACTGATCCAACTGCGCGTGCAACAGGCCGCTTATTTGTTTTGGCTCAAGCTGGCGAGGCGCGGGCTTTTGATGCCTTTATGGGCCGTGCCATGCGAAAGGGTGTGGCAGAAGATGATCTATTGCTTAAATTTGACGGCTTGATCCGTGCTTTACCCGCTCAGGCTCGGGCCGAGACAAATCTGAAACGGTTTGCGCGGGCTGCCATTCTGTCAAGTGATCTCGCCAGTTTGCAAAATATCTATTCGTCCTTGCCGGACGGGCCAGAAAAAACACGGATAGCGCTTGCGACAGATGCGATTGGCGGTGGGTTTAATGGGCAAGCCTTAGGGCGTGATATTGAAAACCGGCTTGCTGACCCAATAACCAAGCCGCAAGCCTTAAAAGATGTTCTCATTGCCAGAGCCTTAGGCGCGACGATATCTGATCCTGCGGCAGAGGTGCTTTATGATGCGAGACTCCCACGCTCAAACCTGCCCGTGTCTCAAATATTACTCCTGGACGCGGCGATAGAAGCTAATTCGCGGGCGGAAATAACCTTACTGGCCGCAGATTTGCTCTCAAAACCGAACCTCACCCTTACAGACCGCGCACGCATCATTACGGCGTTAAGGCGCGCTGGTTTGCAGCGCTTTGCTGGCCCTCTTGCAGCCGAAGCCTTTCTTGAAGCTCTATGAGTAGTGCACATCACATTGATGCCTTTTTAGAGATGATGTCCGCGGAACGCGGCGCGTCTGAAAATACACTCTCCGCTTATGAGCGCGATCTATTGGGATGGGACCAAGCCTTATCGCAAAGCAAGATGTCTATTGAGACATGCGGGACGGGCGCTTTGGAAGCCGTTCTCGCTATCTGGCAAAAACAGGGGCTTGCACCGTCAACAGCCGCGCGCAAACTCTCAGCTCTCAAGCAGTTTTGCCTATTTTTGCAAATGGACGGCATTCGCAAGGACAATCCGGCCCATAGTTTGCGTGGCCCCAAACAAGGCAGGCCTTTGCCAAAAATACTCTCGCATGACGATATTGATGCGCTCTTTGCTGCAGTTGAAGCTGATCCTTCGGTCAAGGGCGTTAGGTTACGGACCCAGTTGGAAATTTTATATGCGGGGGGGTTACGGGTCTCTGAGCTTGTATCTCTAAAACTTGGTGCTGTGTCGCGTCTGATCCAGTCTGACGCACAACCCTGTCTTACGATATTGGGTAAAGGCGGCAAAGAAAGACTCGTCCCTATGACGGGCGCTGCTATTGCTGCGCTCAAAGACTGGTTGGATTTGCGCGATCAAACCTTGCCAAAGTCTATCGTCGCGCGGGACAGGTCTCAAAGCTTTCTATTTCCAAGTTCTGGTAAAAGCGGACACATGACGCGGGAGCGCTTTGCGCAACTCTTAAAACAGCTCGCCCAAAGGGCTGGATTGAATGCGCGTAAGATTTCGCCGCATACGCTGCGTCATGCCTTTGCAACCCATCTCTTAGAACGCGGGGCTGATCTGCGGTCTGTTCAAACCTTATTGGGACATGCCGATATTGCGACGACTCAAATTTACACCCATATATTGGACGAACAGCTGCAAAAATTGGTCGAGGATCATCATCCTCTCGCTAAGATTGGCTAAATGTAAACCGGCAATGGCCAAAACTGGATAGGTAATATGGGTTTTGAACGACGGATGCATCCTGTCCTCGAAGAGGATCTAAACATTCTTCTTGATGATCTTTGTTCGGAATGGGACTTTTGTGCCGGACTTCGTGCATCTGACTTGCTTATTGGATCTAAACCGCTCTCGTCCAAAACATTCACGGACGCTGTGTTAGATGCTGAAAAAGAACTTCCAGGCCCACGCCAAGCCTGGGAAAGACGGATTAAACGGAAATTTGTGCAGCGATATGGCCATTCTGTGAGCAGACGGAGCTATCAGATATAGCACTCTCCTCTTTACCCCGGGCGTCACTTCGCTATTGTGCGCCGCTTTCAATCAGGCCCTTTCCAGGTGGACATCATGGCTCGTACATATCTCGATTTTGAACGCCCTGTTGCTGAGCTTGACAAGCAGGTCGAGCAAGCTTTGGCCGAAGGGAAAGATGCGTCTGAGCTCGAAGCCAAGTCTCAAGATGAATTAAAATCACTTTATGCCAAGATCGGGCCCTGGGAAAAAACCCATGTTGCACGTCATCCTGCGCGACCTCACACATCGGCTTATATGAAAGCCTTATTTTCAGATTTCACGTTTTTGGCGGGAGACCGGAAATTTGGAGATGATAACGCGCTTCTGGGCGGCTTGGCGAAAATTCGCGGTAAATCTGTCGTCGTGATGGGGCACGAAAAAGGCAAAGACACAGAAAGCCGCCTCAAGCATAATTTTGGCATGGCGAATCCAGAAGGGTACCGCAAAGCCGTTCGGCTTATGGAGATTGCCAATCGATTTTCACTACCCGTTATAAGCTTTGTCGACACAGCGGGCGCCTATCCTGGTCGCGGGGCCGAAGAACGGGGTCAAGCCGAAGCTATTGCACGTTCAATTGATACTGGCCTGTCTTTACGTGTGCCCTTTATTTCCGTCATTACCGGTGAAGGCGGATCTGGCGGGGCGGTCGCGATCGCGACAGCGGATTGCGTGATGATGTTAGAGCATTCGATTTATTCCGTTATTTCACCGGAAGGCTGCGCCTCTATTTTATGGCGCACGCGTGACCGGGCCGAAGACGCCGCGAAAGCGATGAAGATCACGGCACAAGATTTGAAGTCACTGGGCGTCATAGACAGAATTATTTCCGAGCCTGTCGGCGGGGCCCACCGTCATCCCGAAGACATGATCAAAACAGTTGGCGCGGCTATTGTGAAAGAATTGGAAAGTTTTGAGAATGTGTCATCTGAGGACCTGATTTCACGGCGCCGGGAAAAGTTCCTGAAAATCGGCCGAAGCTTAAAACCATAAAAAAACCCGACTGAAGCGCCGGGTCCTTAATTTTAGAATTTGAAAAAGCGGTTTTTATTCAAACCCGACTGAGAAGCCGCTTCCAAACCAGAATTTTGTGTCACTATCTATTGTAGAAAACGCACCAACGGCTCCGAATTCTTCACGATCAAAGTCGAGTAAGTCTTCTGAATTGACTGAGAAATTTGCACCAGCATAGACTGAAAGCGTGTCGCTGAAAGATTTTCCGACAGAGGCACTGGCTGTCGCCCACTCATAACTGAAGGGACCGTCAAAGGCCACGTGGCCGCCTGTCAAACCCAGATCTGCAGACCACCCTTCGAACGGAAGCGGAATTGAGTGACCGACAGACCCTTCAAGCGTTAGGGCCTCTAATGTGAAATCATAATAAGTTGTAAAGCTTGGTGACAATGGAAGATTGTCGAAGCCAACCGTTCCGTAAACTTCATACGTGCCTGCTGTCCCGCCATTTGTGTCAAAAAGGTCTCCGCCTTGCGGGAAGTGGTAATGGGTCGCGCCGACATCAACAGAAATATCACCCTTTAAAGGAAGCGAATATCCGATATAGAGGTCTAGCTCATCAGCTTGAACATCTGATCC
>CAYTLJ010000071.1:0-5633 GCA_964438555.1 uncultured Algimonas sp. | reverse complement strand
AAGGAAGCGAATATCCGATATAGAGGTCTAGCTCATCAGCTTGAACATCTGATCCTGCTCCGAAACCCGCAGAATACCATGCGCCTGCTGTAAATCCACCATAGCTGACTTCAGAGAACGTCTGAAGTGATGTATCGCCAAGGCTGACGCCGCGGAACACATATTCGCTGACCGTGTCTACGCCTGCAGTAAATGCGAGGTCTTGCGCAAACGCATTTGGCGCCATTGTTGTGGCTGCAAGTATGACTGCAGTCAGGGTTAGCTTTTTCATGGTCAATTTCCTTACTTAATGATGCGGTTTGAGCCCGCATGACATGAATTCTGAGGACGTCACTAAGTAGAGATCTCTCTATTTCAAACGAACCGCCCATTTTTAAAGCGTCGCTGCATGTCTTGTCACAATTAAGTGCGCATCATGCTGCAATTTGATGCGTCACTAGGCGGTGCAGTTAAATATAAGGTAAATTTCAATTAAATTATCACTGTTGCAAAAAAGTCGCATTTGTGAAGGTCTCAAAGCTGTTGAGGGGTTTTAGGTCGGATTTATCCGACCCTGCCATGACATTGTTTGACTTTTTTACCAGACCCACAGGGGCAGGGCGCATTACGTGACAGGCCTTTTAAAGATCCTTCTGGAAGGTCGCCGGCCTCACTTGAACCCGCATGTGGTGGCGTCGTCTGTGCTGGGCTGGAGGCTTGTAGCATATCCATCGGGCTACGCGCGGGTGTCATTTGCGGGGCCGCCGCCGCGGCTTGCAAATTTGCGAGGCCCTGGCGGGCTTGATCCAATTGAGTTTGAGCCTGGTGTTGCTGTTCTTGCCTCATTTGCTGACGCCTGACTTGAACATTTAGCAAAGCGCCTAACATGGCTTTAGTGACGTCTTTGCGCAAAGAGGTTAAAAGCCCATCAAACAAGGTGAAAGCCTCAGACTTATATTCATTTAGAGGGTCTCTCTGACCATAGGCACGCATGCCAATAACAGATTTTAGCGCGTCTAACTGCTGGAGGTGTTCACGCCAATTTTTGTCAATGGTTTCAAGTAAGATTTGTTTTTCGACACGCGCCAATTCAACAGGATCTAATCCTTCCGAAATTTGCTTTACGGCGCCGTCAGTTGCCGTGCGAATGCGTTCTTCGAGCTCTTCATCGGCTATGCCTTCTTCCGCGGCCCATTCCGCCAAAGGCAAATCCATCATCATTCCGTCTTTGACGGCCTGATCGAGGCCCTCAATATCCCATTGTTCGGCATAGGCGCGTTTGGGGACAAATTCTGTGACCATATCTTCAATACGTTGATGACGGAAATCCTCAATCACATCAGAGACATCATCATCTGTCATAAATTCATTGCGCTGTTCAAAAATTGTCTTGCGCTGATCATTCATGACGTCGTCATATTTGAGCAGATTTTTACGCTGGTCAAAATTTCGTGTCTCAACGCGTTTTTGCGAGGTTTCGACTGATTTCGTCATAAATCGATTGGTCAGAGCTTCGCCTTTTTCCCAACCCATTTTTTCCATCATGGCTTTTAATTTATCGCCGCCGAAAATGCGTAATAAATCATCTTCCATGGAGAGATAGAATTTTGATCGCCCTGGATCGCCTTGACGACCCGTGCGGCCTCTGAGCTGATTGTCGATCCGACGGCTTTCATGGCGCTCGGTCCCCAGAACATATAGGCCGCCAGCCGCGAGGGCTTTTTGTTTGGCATATTCAATATCAGACTTAATTTCTTCTGTTTTCTGCTCGCGTTCAAACTCCGACATATTTTCTGTCAGGTTTTCTTCCAGCAACATCTCTAGATTGCCACCTAATTGGATATCTGTGCCGCGACCCGCCATATTTGTCGCAATCGTTACAGCACCTGGGATACCGGCTTGCGCGACAATAGAGGCTTCTTCTTCATGATAGCGCGCATTCAACACGCGATGTTCAATTCCACGGCTTGTCAAAAAGCGGGACAGCGCCTCTGATTTTTCGATAGAGACCGTACCAACCAACATGGGCTGGCCCTTTTTTGAAGCTTGTTCAATATCATTGACAATCGCGTCGAATTTTTCTTCTTCCGTCCGGTAAATCACATCATCATCGTCAATGCGCTGAATAGGCCGGTTTGTTGGAATGATTAAGACATCCAGATCATAGGTATCACCAAATTCACCCGCTTCTGTTTCAGCCGTTCCGGTCATGCCAGAAAGCTTCTCATATAGGCGGAAGTAATTTTGCAGGGTGACAGACGCCATGGTCTGGTTCTCAGGCTTAATATCAACGCCTTCTTTGGCTTCAATCGCTTGGTGCAAGCCCTCGGAGAGACGTCGCCCATCCATCATGCGGCCGGTAAATTCATCGATAAGGACAACCTCGCTATTTTTAACGATATAATCCTTATCGGCGGTGAAGAGTTTATGCGCTTTCAGAGCCTGGTTGATGTGATGCACAACGGTGATATTTTCGACGTCATAAAGACTGTCGCCTTGCAGCAATCCTTTTTCGCGCAAGATATTTTCAATCTGTTCATTGCCGGATTCATTAAAAGTGGCTGTGCGGGCTTTTTCGTCAACATCATAGCCGTCTTCGTCAATATCCGGAATAAATGCGTCAATTGTACGGTAGAGGTCTGATTTGTCATCTGTTGGGCCAGAAATAATTAGAGGCGTTCGGGCCTCGTCAATGAGAATAGAGTCGATCTCGTCAATAATGGCATAGATATGTCCGCGTTGGCTCATTTCCTCGATTGTGTATTTCATATTATCGCGTAGATAATCGAATCCATATTCGTTATTCGTGCCATAGGTAATATCGCAATCATAAGCCGCTTTTCTGGACGGATCATAAGGGTTGTGATTATTGATACAGCCAACGGTGAGGCCCAAGAAGTTATAGATCTGACCCATCCATTCAGAGTCGCGCTTTGCGAGATAGTCATTGACCGTGACCAAATGTACGCCCTTACCATTCAACGCATTCAAATAGGCCGCCAAGGTTGAAACAAGGGTCTTACCTTCACCCGTGCGCATTTCTGCGATTTCGCCGCGGTGTAGCGTGATGCCGCCAATCAATTGCACATCATAATGGCGCTGCCCCAATGTACGCTTTGCGGCCTCTCTGACAACGGCAAAGGCGTCGGGCAATATATCATCTAGAGTCTCACCTTCTCTGAGGCGATTTTTCAATATATCGGTCTGCGCGCGAAGCAGGTCATCCGTCATAGATTCATATTGCGGCTCTAGCCCGTTAATCTTGTTAACGAGTGGACGGAGCTTTTTGAGTTTCCGGTCATTTTCTGTCCCGAAAATCTTCCTAGCGATGCCGAGCATGTGACATATCCTGATAAGTGATGCGTGACCAAACACAAAGGCCGGTCCATGGTTTGTGGTGACTTAAGTATGGTGCCGCGCTAAGTCAATGAGTGGCCGCTTTTATGAGGTCATTCAACTCAGGCCCTTAAGCTGATTTTTGGGCTCGGTTTTAGGCCCTATATTACGAAAGATTGACGTCAGATATGCGCTTTAGATTATCTTGCATTTTTGTTGTTTTTGCTTTGATGGCGTGTGCGCCCGGTGCGGGAGACAGGCTGTCGGGTGACACGGCCATCCAGATCACAGATCGAGACGCCAGTGACCAGCCTGTTGCGCGTGTGAACGGGACTGAAATTTATAAAAGCGACATTTTGCGTTTTGCGCGTGCTCAGGGCCAATTTGAAAGTGATGAAATCGTTGATCCAACAGATCCGAGATTTACGCAGCTCATTGAAGAATTAGTGGATCAACGCCTTTTAGCCCTCGATGCTATTGCGGCAGATATCGATAAGGACCGAGAGGCGAGGCTTCGTCTCGCTGCGGCGCGCGAGCGGATTTTAGGAAATTTGCGGGTCGAACGACATTTGCAAGAGGTTGTGACAGAAGACGCCATTAAACGCCTCTATGAGGAACAATCCAAACTGGCCGCGCGCGGCGATGAGGTGCGCGCCAGACATATTTTAGTTGCGGATAAATCCAAAGCGGAAGAACTCTTAGCCTCACTTGAAACGGGTGAAGATTTTGCAAAACTCGCTGAGGCAAATTCCCTTGATAAGGCAAGTGCTTCGCGCGGCGGTGATCTGGGATATTTTACGCAAGATATGTTAAGTCCGGCCATCACAAATCCTATCTTTCGGGCCGCGAAAGGTGATCTCATTGGCCCCGTTAAATCTGAATCGGGATGGCATATTGCAGAAGTTCTAGACCGTCGATCTGTGCCACAAGCCTCATTTGAGATCTTAAAACCAAGACTTGAAAATTTCATGACATTTGACGCCATTCAGGATTTATTATCGGATTTGCGCGACACAAATGATGTTGAAATATATGAGCTGAAAGCCCCGCCTGAGACAGGTGAGAGCCTTCCACTCACCACAGAAGAAGACTGACAATGAAGATTAGCCCATTTGCACCGAAACAGTTTCCGGTGCTTCCGCCTATAGCAGGACTTGATATGGCGACAGCAGAGGCTGGTGTAAAATATAAAGGTCGGACCGATCTTTGGGTTTTGCGCGGACAAGCCGGCACACAGATCGCAGGCGTGTTTACGCAAAATTTGTGCCCGGGTGCGCCTGTGGATTGGTCACGTAAAGCATTGGACGTTGAGACGGACGGTCCGCGCCTTGTCGTTGTCAATTCCGGCACGGCTAATGTTTTTGCCGGTCAAAAGGGGCGCGACGCCGTGAATGAGACCGCAAAGGGCGCGGCCAACATCTTTGGCGGGGAGCCCGCCTCAGTTCAACTCGCCTCAACCGGTGTGATTGGCGTAGCGCTTGAGGCGTCAAAATTGGTTGATCAATTTGGCCAGATGGAGCTTACGCCCGATGGTTGGGAAGAGGCCGCCCGCGCCATTATGACAACAGACACCTTTGCCAAAGGGGCGAGCGCGACGGCCAAAATCGGAGAGACAGTGGTCACCTTAAACGGTATTGCCAAAGGCAGCGGTATGATCGCCCCAGATATGGCGACCATGCTCGCCTATGTCGGTACAGACGCAGCGCTGTCCCAAGACATCTTACAAAGCTTACTAGGTGAACTGGTCGGTCCGACCTTTAACTCTATCACCGTCGATAGCGACACCTCGACATCAGACACTTTGCTATTGATTGCGAGCGGCGCCGCAGATCATATTGAAATTTCGTCTGCAGATGATCCAGCGCTTTCCGAGTTTCGCGCGGCTTTGCACACGGTCTTATTTGATCTCTCACAACAGATTATAAAAGACGGTGAGGGCATTTCAAAATTTATCACGGTCAAAATAACCGGTGCGGTGTCAGATGTATCTGCTAAGAAAATCGGTCTCTCTATTGCCAATTCGCCTCTCGTTAAAACCGCCATTGCTGGCGAAGACGCCAATTGGGGACGCATCATTATGGCCGTGGGAAAGGCGGGTGAACCAGCAGAGCGCGATAGTCTTTCGATCTGGATTGGCCCACATGTCCTGGCAGAAGGCGGAAAACCCGCGGCAAGCTACCGCGAAGACATGGGCGCAAGCTATATGAAAAATTCTGAGATCGATATTACCGTTGATCTGGGATTAGGCGATGGCAAATCGACAGTCTATGGCTGTGATCTCACCCATAGCTATATTGAGATCAATGCGGATTACCGCT
>CAYTLJ010000070.1:7442-13592 GCA_964438555.1 uncultured Algimonas sp. | reverse complement strand
CAAATTCTGGGTCCGGCGCCAAATGGCATATAGGGGGCGCCTTTGGATTTAAGCGCGGGATTACGTAAGAAGCGGTCTGGATCAAAAGCCAGCGGATTATCCCAAAGCCGTTCCGTGCGGTGCATGACGTAATTACATAAAAGGAAGCTATCCCCCGCCTTTATCTCTCGGCCCGAAATCACCGTATCTTCGTGACAAAGTCGGTTTAACATGGGCGCGGGCGGGAAAAGGCGCATGGTTTCATCAATAACGGCTTGAGTAAATTTAAGCTCAGCCATTTGATCATAGCTGACATTGGCGCCCTCCCCGCACACCTCAATCACCTCGTCTCGAAGTCGCTGCGCTGTCGGCCCGTGCATACCAACCAGATACAGCGCCCAGGTCAGGGTCAAGGCCGTGGTTTCATGACCCGCAATGAAAAATCCGATCAGATTATCTCTTTGCTCGCGCTCTGTAAGCCCCTCGCCTGTTTTGGGATCACGCGCCGCAATTAGCAAGCTGACGAGATCATCTTTAATGGGCCTTTCCTTTCGCTCCGCAATCAAAATATCGGCAGCGCGTTTCAGACGTTTTAAGGCACTTAGTCCCTTGGGCGAGATCGGGCGTGGCACCCAAGCCGGGAATGGCAAAAGATCATCGGGCCGTAATGTGCCGGCACTGGTAATCATATTGCGGGTGGCGAATTTTAAGCGTTTACCGTCAATGCCTTTGGGATCACCCAAAAGGGCTTTGGCCAAGACATCAAATGTGAGGTCTGCCATAGCCGCATTGAGTTCGATTTCGGGTTTATGGTCTAGACGTGCACAAAATTCATCAAGCGTCTGCGCAATAAGGGGCGCGAGGTCTTCCATATGGCGTTTGCGGAACATAGGGGCGACGGCTTTGCGTTGCCGTTTCCATTGCTCACCATGGACAGATAAGAGGCCTTCTTTTGTCGCTGGCCCAAGAATACGCGCATCAATCGGCGTTTTCGTGAATTTTTTGGCTTCATGCGCTAAGACCTGCATCATGCCGTCCGGGTCTGTGATGACATGAAGTTTCTTGCCAAAACTGGGCACGCTGACAATGGGTTGGGAATAGGCTAATGGGCCAAATCCTTCCACAGGATTGCGCAAAAACGTCCACGTTGCGTGAATAAAGCCCTCATCACCCTTTAAAGGTTTGGCGTGAGGCGGATAGAAAAACCCATTCGCGTATTTTGAGCTCGCCATATCAGGACGTATCTGAGACATAGTCGCTTCTTAAGCGCATTCTTAAGGACGTACAGCAAATTTCTTGTATTTGCAGTGTAATGACCATTGATTCTCCGTGTAACGGCTTTAGGGTAGGCTTCATGAGCTCGGATTTGATGAATTATGAACAGATGACGCAGCTCGCGCTGCGAGGTGTCGTGCGCGATGCCATTCGTCGTGTTATCCGCGAGGACGGCCTGCCTGGGGCCCATCATTTCTATATCACCTTTCTAACACGTTTTCCTGGTGTGGAAATTGATGAAGGCTTGGCCAAGAAATACCCAGAAGAAATCACCATCGTTCTCGAGCATCAATTCTGGGATTTGAATGCCTATGCGGATGAATTCGAGGTGACATTGAAATTTGGCGGCATTCCAAAATACTTAAAAGTGCCCTATCACGCGATTTCGCGCTTTCATGATCCAAGTGTTGGCTTTGCCTTACAATTTGATGCACCCGCTGAAATGGGGAATGCGGATACACAAGCTGTAACGCAAATGACCCCGCCAAGCCCAGCAGCCACAACGGCGCTTGGAGCGCCTATGAATAAGTCTGTGAGCAAGGCAAAGCCCAAGCCAAAGACAAAAAATAAAGATGACGATGGTCCCGAAGACGAGCCACCCAAAGACGGTGGAAGCACTGAGAAAGTCGTGAGCCTCGATAGTTTCCGCAAGAAATGAAGCATTAGGCACTTTGCCATCAAAATCGGTTAGATCCGTGAAAATTCCACAAGATGTTTTGTTGGCAATCTCTTCCAAATATACTAACCCAAGTGACGATTTAAAAACAGGCACAGCTTATCATGACAAATCTCCGCACCGAATCTGACTCTTTTGGTGAACTCACCGTTCCCGCCGATAAATATTACGGAGCGCAAACCGCAAGGTCTTTGATCAATTTTCCAATTGGTATTGAGACCATGCCTCCTGCCCTCATTCGTGCCCTCGGCATTATTAAACGCTCTGCCGCGATTGCCAATCACAAGGCTGATAATCTGGAAGAACATATTAAGGACGCCATTGTGCAGGCAGCCTCTGATGTCGCCGAAGGAAAATTGGATGACAATTTCCCCCTTTCAGTGTGGCAAACCGGATCGGGCACACAGTCCAATATGAACTCCAATGAAGTCATAGCTAATAAGGCCATCGAGATTTTAGGCGGCGTGGTCGGATCAAAAGATCCCGTACACCCCAATGACCACGTCAATCGTAGTCAATCCTCCAATGATACTTTTCCGACGGCGATGCATATTAGTGCTGCCGAACAAATTACGCATAAGCTCCTGCCTGAACTTCAAGTTCTAAGGAATGCGCTTAACGACAAAGCTGAGAGCTTTAAGGACATCATCAAGATCGGGCGCACCCATACGCAGGACGCAACGCCAGTAACGCTGGGACAAGAATTCTCGGGCTATACCGCACAGTTAGACCTGGGCATTGAACGCGTTAAACGCGGGCTGGAGGAACTTTTACCCCTAGCGCAAGGCGGCACGGCCGTCGGGACCGGCCTGAATGCTAAGCCCGGTTTTGCCGAAGATTTTGCAGCTGAAGTCGCAAATTATACAGGCCTGCCTTTTAAAACGGCTGAGAATAAATTCGAAGCTTTGGCAGCACATGATGCCTTTGTATCTGCGCATGGCGCGCTAAACACAGTCGCCGCCAGCCTTTTGAAAATCGCCAACGATATTCGCTTTTTGGCATCGGGTCCGCGCTCAGGTCTGGGTGAAATTTCGCTTCCTGCCAATGAACCAGGCAGTTCAATCATGCCGGGTAAAGTCAACCCGACGCAATGCGAAGCTCTGACCATGGTCTGCACCCAAGTCATGGGCAACCACACAACAATTACTGTGGCCGGATCACAGGGTCATTTTGAACTCAACGTATTTAAGCCGGTCATGGCCTATAATATGCTGCAATCCATCACATTGCTCGCAGACAGTGCGCGTAGCTTTGCTGATAAATGCGTCGTGGGTATTACAGCCAATGAAGACCGCATTACAGAACTACTGCAACGCTCACTCATGTTGGTCACAGCCCTCGCCCCGACGATTGGCTATGACAATGCAACGAAAGTTGCCAAGACAGCGCATAAGAACGGAACGACATTACGCGAAGAAGCCGTCAAATTGGGCTTTGTGACTGAGGAAGAATTTGATAAAGTTGTTCGCCCAGAGCTTATGATCGCGCCGCGCTAAATTCTTATATGAGCGACAATAATGTCATAAAGTTTTCCAAGGCGCGCAAGTCGCTTGCGCGAAAGGCCAAGACTAAAAAGGCCGCTGAAAACCGTGCACGGTTCGGTCTGAAAAAATCAGAAAAAAAGAAACGAGCAGAGTTAGCCAAGCGCATGCAAGACAAGCTGGATGCACATAAGCTGCCGCCTTCGGACGAATGAAAAAACGCTCAATTTCCCTTTATGGGCACCAGACGTCTGTCGCATTAGAGCCTGAATTTTGGGCCGTTATTGATGACGCCGTCAAAGATAGCGGCCAGAGCTTTGCCAGTTTCATCCGCAAACGAGACGATGAACGTATGGAAGACGGGCCAAGTCGAAACTTGGCCAGCCACCTTAGGGTATGGTGTTTGAAAAACATTGCCACGCAAAGCGCGCGCGTAAAATCAGAACCTTCGTAAAAGCCGAACTTGGTTTAAGCCTATTCAGCCGCCTCAAAGAGCAAATGCGGGTTCACCATTGTCTTGATCTCAAGCACATTACTATTTGGATCGGAAATAAAGAAGGTTTCTTGCTCGAATTTATTACCTTTAAATCGGCGATATGGATCATCAATATACTTAAGCCCCGCTTCCGCAATTCGGTCTTTAAGGGCGTCAAATTCTTCCTGCATAAGATGAATGCCAAAATGCGGAACGAGGACGGCCCCCATATCAACATCATGGCGCACATTGGGAAGACGCTCTTCACTTTCATGAAGTGTGAGTTCATTGCCCCAAAAATCTACATCAACCCAGCGACCTTCTTCGCTATTGCCGAGTTTACAGCCTAAAACTTCAGTATAAAACTTAACTGTCTTGGAAAGGTTTCCTGCAGGAATTGCCAGATGTAAAACATTGCTCATTTCAAAGCCCTCACGATAAATTGGTTTTCTTGCCTTGTTTCTGCAAGACGAACTGAATGTCTTAAGAGCTTCATATCTTATCGGTCGTGATATTACTGGTCTTTTAAGTCTCGAAAACGACCTGCATTAGCAGAATCTACCAAGTAATGCTCAAACTTATACATTTGCTGCCTCAATTCACCTATTAAGAGAAGATTAATGCGAGTTTCACTCGAATCAAATTGGGTCTAAATCCGTTCAAATTGGAAAGACTAAAAATGCAATTCCAACCCCTGAATATATGAGCGCATGGACACGCAAAATAGACTAGCCCCCCAAGCTCCGTATCGCTATAGGTCCCATATTATGAATTATATTGACGCAAAAGATGCGCCAGACCTTCGGGACGGTGCCATAAAAATTCATGGCCCAGACGGCTTTGCGGGTATGCGCAAGGCGGGTCATCTGGCAGCCGCTTGCCTGGATATGCTGGCAGGACTCGTAAAGCCAGGCGTAACGACGGGAGCGCTTGATAAAGCGGCGTATAAATTCATCACGGATAATGGCGCGCTTCCCGCAACATTAGGCTATCGCGGCTATCAGCACTCACTCTGCACATCGATCAACCATGTGGTGTGTCACGGCATTCCCAATGAAAAGCCTCTCAAAGACGGAGATATCATAAATATTGACGTTACAGTCATTGTCGATGGCTGGCACGGCGATACATCGCGCATGTATACGGTTGGGAATATAAATCGACGCGCGGAACGGCTGTGCAATATTACCTATGAGGCTCTGATGTTAGGTATAGCAGCCGTCAAACCTGGCAACACAACAGGCGATATCGGACACGCGATTCAAAGCTATGCCGAAAATGAACGCTGTTCGGTTGTCACAGATTTCTGCGGTCACGGGTTAGGGCGCCTTTTTCATGACAGCCCCAACATCCTTCACTTTGGAAGGCCCGGCGAAGGCGAAACCTTACGCGAAGGCATGTTTTTCACGATCGAGCCAATGATTAATCTCGGCAGACCAGATGTGAAAATTCTGTCCGATGGGTGGACCGCCGTGACGCGCGACCGAAAACTCACGGCCCAGTTTGAACATTCTATTGGCGTAACTAAAGATGGTTGCGAAATTTTCACGGCCTCACCTAAAGGGCTAAACCGCCCACCTTACGCATAAGGTCACGCGGTGACGGAAAAGGCGCATTATCTCGATCATCGTGACCGCTTGAGAGCCCGGTTTCGAGATGGCGGCCCAACGGCGCTTCAAGATTATGAATTGCTAGAATTATTTTTATTTAATTCGATCCCGCGAAAAGATGTTAAACCTATTGCCAAAAACCTGATCAAAACTTTTGGAAATCTGTCCGAAGTCTGTGCCGCAGACACAAAAAGATTGATGGCTATAAACGGCGTCGGGGAAAAGACTGCCCTTGATCTGAAACTTTTACACGCCGCAAGTATTCGTATGGGACAAAAAAGCCTTTTGGGTCGCCCAATCCTATCCAGTTGGTCAGCCCTTCTGGATTATTGCCGAACTGCGATGCAATTTGAACGTGTTGAGCAATTTCGGGTTCTTTTTTTGGACCGCAAAAACCGACTCATTGCTGATGAAATTCTTGGTCAAGGTACAGTAGATCGCGCCCCTGTCTATCCGCGTGAAATTCTGAAACGCGGACTCGAATTAGAAGCGAGCGCCCTCATAATTGCACATAATCACCCCAGCGGCGACCCGACCCCCAGCCAAGCTGATATTGATATGACCCAGAAAATTATCGAGAGCTGTAAAACAGTCGGAATCACTGTTCATGACCACCTGATTATCGGCAGAGACGACATTAATAGCTTCAAAATG
>CAYTLJ010000070.1:0-7342 GCA_964438555.1 uncultured Algimonas sp. | reverse complement strand
CTGGATAATGATTTTTTCTACTCCGATACAGGTCACAGTCTTGGCGTCATCTGGTTCGATTTTAATAATGACGGCTATCCGGATATTCTTGCAACGAATGGATATGATGACGGCTCGGGAATGAGCCTTCGCCCTCACCTTTATTTTAATGACCGGAGAGGTGGTTTTAGAGACGCGGACGCCCTGTTACCTGACCTTCCAAATTATGATTATGCCGGCGCAATAGCTGCTGATTATGACCGTGATGGGGATACTGATTTATATCTTTATACGGCCCATGATGAATGGCACACAGGATCCGCGGCCGGAAACCCCTATGACGGCCCTCCTAATTTGTTACTTAAGAACAACTTCGTAGAAAACGGTAATAAAATACAAGAAAATATGTTTACCGATGTCGCGGCAGAGGCTGGCGTTGATCTTTGTACGCCAGGCTTTGAAGCACAAGTTCAAGCGGCTCAGTCGGTCGTAAAATATGGGTGCCGTCAAACACGAAGCGCGACTTTTTTAGATTATGACCTGGATGGCTGGGTCGACCTTTATATTGCGCAAATGGTTATAAACCGCGTTGGAGATGACGACCCGCTGGGACAGACTGCAAATACTGACGGGCTTTTCAAAAATATGGGCGACGGCACCTTTCAACGCCAAGCAAACGGCCTTGTTGCGGAACAGGTTACAAATCGAGCGACTTTGGCCCTTCGGTCTAGTCATCTAAACGATGACAGATATCCAGACGTTTATATTGGCAATACGGGGGCTGGCGGACCAACCTTAGAAGAAAACCTGCAAGACGGGATCCTTTTAAACAATACGGAAGGCCAACTCGTGCAAGCCCATGACTATATTGGCAATGACACACCAGCCGTTATGGGTATTACATTCGCCGATATAAATGATGACGGGAAATTCGATATTTATATTTCAGATGTGCCATCCCATCCTTCTAATGATTTGGACCCGAATAGGGTTGGCAACACGCTCTATGTCTCACACGACACTGGATTTACGCAAAATGTATCTCATCTATATGGTGTAGATTTTTATCTTACATGGGGCGTAAGTTTTGATGATCTAAATCTCGATGGCAAAATGGATTTATTTGCAGGCGCTGGACGCCCAAGTAATCCGAATGGCCCACAAACGGGTGGCGACTCAGCTATTTTTACAAATTTGGGTCCCACAACAACAACGTCGCAATTTGTTGCAACAACCAATGCACGCGGAACAGCACTGGCAGATTATGATAAAGACGGAGATCGCGACCTTCTTGTCGTTAATCAAAATGGACATCTTCAACTTTTCCGGAATTTAACAGCCGATACCTTGGACAATAATGCTTTGATCATCGATTTTGAGCCCGTCCGAAGTAATTTGGACGCATATGGCCTGAAGGCAGAACTCACGACTGAGAGCGGTAAAAAACTTGTTCGACAAATTCAAGGCGGTTCCAGCTTACATTCGCTTGATGAAACCAGGATGTTTTTTGGTTTGGGCGATGAAACGGCTGCAGAACTCAAGCTCTATTGGCCGCACTTAGATACGCCCGTTCAAACGATAACAAATATAAGTGGCACCCACTTGGTCGTTCAAGAACCCTAAAGTGTGAACGGTTTTCATACAGTGACGGCTTGACCCTCATCACCCTTTCCTGTCCTGTGGCGAAAAAACAGGAAAGTCATGAGTAACAAATCTACTATGCGAGAAAGTAAAGGCTATCGTACACTGGTCCTTTGGCTGCTGACTTTAGTTTATATTTTCAGCTTCATTGATCGTCAGATTATTGGAAGCTTATCGCCAGCGATCCAAGCCGATCTCGGCTTTACAGATTGGCAGTTAGGGCTGTTAAAAGGCTTTGGTTTCGCGCTTCTTTATACAACGGTTGGCATTCCTATAGCGTGGTTGGCTGACAGGTATAGCCGCATCAAAATTGTGACAGTCTCTCTCGCACTCTGGAGCGCTTTCACCGCATTAACAGGCATGGCAGGTAACTTTATTGCAATGCTCGCCGCACGGACAGGTGTCGGCATTGGAGAAGCTGGGGGATCACCACCGTCACACTCCATCATATCTGATTTATACGCTAAAGACCAAAGAGCATCGGCCCTAGGCGTTTACTCATTAGGCATTCCGATCGGAATCGCTTTCTCTTACATTCTCGCAGGCATGTTAGTGGAAACGCTTGGATGGCGAGGCACGCTCATTGCATTGGGCCTTGCCGGGATTTTACTTTCCTTAGTCTTATTATTGGTCGTCAAAGAACCCAAACGCGGGCAAATGGATGGAGACAATGTCGCCCTGAAACCTGTAGGTATTGACGAGTCAATCAGCACACTTGCAAAAATTCCAAGCTGGTGGGCGATGTGTATGGGTATCGCGTGGGTCAGTTTTGGTGGCTATGCCGTGGCAAATTGGGGTGTAGACTATATTGTGCGTTTTCTCCCTGAATATGCACCCGGCCAAGGCAATGGAAAATTCCGTTGGTTGATGCTTTCACTAGGCCTTATCAACTTGATTGCCTTCGGAGCGGGAACTTATTTCGGTGCTTTGATTACTGAAAAATTGGCGCAAAAAAACATCAGCGCTTATGGTTGGGTACCTGGGTTTGTCCTCATTATAGGAGTACCTGCCCTTATAGGAGCTTATTGGGTCGATAACATATACGTTCATTTGGGTCTGCTATCGGTATATCTTGTCTCCGGAGGCGTATATTTGGGCCCTTCATTCGCGGCAGCACAAACTCTAGCCCCTATAAATATGAGAGCCATGAGTACCGCTCTATTTTTTCTAATACTCAACTTAATCGCGTTAGGCGGTGGTCCGACATATATAGGTATCGTGAGTTCAGCTTTGACAGAACAGCACGGTGAAGTGCATGCGCTTCGCCTAGCGATGACGTCATTGATTGTGCCTTACATTGTTTCTATTGCAGCCTTCTTTTGGGCTGCGAAAATGCTACCAAAGGATTGGGCGATTGCCGAAGCACGCAATAAAGAAGCTTCACTCACCGAAACACCAGCATAACATCTTGACCTGCCGCGCTCTCTATTGTCCAAGGCGCCGCATATAAAGGTGAGTCTCAAAGGTATAAACCATGATCGAACGTTACGCCCGCGCGGAGATGACAGCCATTTGGTCCCAAGCCATGAAATACCGTATCTGGTTTGAAATCGAAGCGCATGGCTGTGATGCTCTGGCCGAATTAGGCGTTATTCCAAAGGAAGCCGCCAAGAATATTTGGGAACGCGGCGGGTCGGCTGAATTTGATGTCGCCAAGATCGATGAGATCGAACGCGAGGTCAAACATGACGTCATCGCCTTTTTAACGCATCTGGCGACATTTATTGGCGACGATGCCCGCTTTGTGCATCAGGGTTTCACATCCTCAGATATTTTGGACACGACCTTATCGGTTCAACTCGCCCGTGCGACAGATCTGCTGTTAGTCGGCATGGACCGTGTTTTGAGTGCCCTTAAAACCCGCGCAGAAGAACATAAACATACAATCACAATCGGTCGAAGCCACGGTATTCATGCCGAACCCACAACCTTTGGGATAAAACTGGCGCGGTTTTATGCTGAATTTGCACGCGGTCGTGACCGTCTTGTCCAAGCCCGGAAAGAAATTGCGGTTTGTGCGATTTCAGGCGCGATTGGCACATTTGCCAATATCGACCCAAAAGTCGAAGAACATGTTGCCGAAAAAATGGACTTATCTATTGAACCCGTCAGCTCACAAGTCATTCCGCGTGACCGACATGCAGCCTATTTTGCGACCTTAGGCGTAATCGCCTCATCGATTGAAAACCTGGCCGTTGAAATCCGTCACCTTCAACGTACAGAAGTTTTGGAAGCCGAAGAATTCTTCTCTAAGGGGCAAAAAGGGTCTTCTGCCATGCCTCACAAGCGAAATCCTGTTCTAACGGAAAATTTGACGGGTCTGGCGCGCTTGGTTCGTATGTCGGTCATGCCAGCGCTTGAAAATGTCGCGCTTTGGCATGAACGCGATATTTCACATAGCTCTGTCGAGCGTGGGATTGCACCTGATACCACTGTGCATCTAGATTTTGCCCTTCACAGGCTAGCTGGGGTAATTGAGAACCTTGTGGTTTATCCAGACCAAATGCGTAAAAATATGGACCGTCTTGGCGGGTTACATAACTCTCAACGCGTTTTATTGGCCCTTACCCAAGCGGGCGAGCAAAGAGAAAGCGCCTATCGCCTCGTCCAACGCAATGCGATGAAAGTTTGGGAGATGTTCAGAACGACAGGCGATGCCGGAGATGGGGCTTTTAAGTCCCTTCTCCATAAAGACAGTGACGTCACGGCTCTACTCTCAACGAAACAAATCGATGATATGTTTGATGATGACTACCATGTGAAACATGTCGATACCATTTTCAAACGCGTTTTTAAATGACGCCTCAAATTTATTTATAGTTAATTTCACTTTACCTTTCTGACTATTCGGAAATGTGACTGTAATATTGAGTTAAAATGCCATTAATTTCAGGGCGTTTTACACCTCTAAATTTCTCAAATGCACATATTTGAAAAAAAGTCATATTTTTTTTCTTTTTATATTTCAATGGTTTAAGGGCTAAATTAACGAGTTTGGAAACCATCCTGAATCAATTTTTAACGCGTGATTCTCTGAACGTTTACCAATCTAAGCTAGAAGCTGTCTCATAACAAAACCAGCAGTGTGGAACAAACCAGACTGTGAACCCTGGAAACAATGAGACAAGGACTCGAACCATGAAACGCTTAACGTCTGTATTGGCTGCGACTGTTTTAACAACAGCTTTTGCGGCCCCTGCTTTTGCAACTAGCCCTGACATTTATGTCGTCAACTTCAGAAACGCTACTGATAGCAATTCTGCGCGTCTGGATGGACAGCTATCAACAGCTCTTACCATCTCTGGCGTAAATGCTGAAGAAGTCATTATCGACACATCTACAGCTGCAAAATGGGAAAAAGGTGCTCATGAAGCATTTGATCGCGACATCGTGCCGATCTTCAATAAGTGGGTAGGCCTTCCAGGCTTCGCTGCTGTCGTTGACGCCAAGTCAAAGCGCGTTATTGGATGTGTAAATTCATCATTCTCAGCCAACGAAATGGCAGAAAAAATTCGTCAAATGGCCTCAAACTCTACTGGAGCTGCTTATTTGAGCCGCGCATCAATCAACTCACGGACAACACAATGTCCAGCTGCGCATAATGAGCTTCCATCTGGTCGCTAAGACTTAGATAAAGAACCAGGGACAAGCCCGGACCTCCAGAGGTCCGGGCTTTTCTCATTTTGCAATACTCACATCGCGCAATTTGCGAAAACTTAGACTCAGATATATCTGGGTTTAACTTATCGCAAAATGCACTATATGAAGATAACTTTCAGTCATCATTCATTCTAAGATGGTATTTGAGGCCTTATGAAACGTTTATTGAAAACAGCCTTTGCGGCGGCATTTTTGTCACTCGGCCTTAGTGGTACAACACAAGCTTACGGCCCACCTACCCCAGATGTCTATGTGGTCATGTTCCATGCGGACTGGTGTGGACCTTGTAAGGTCGTCAACCCCATGCTCGATCAGGCCTTACGTCAACTCAATGATCCTCGTATCGAATATCTTCGGATCGATATTTCAAGTGGCAATGGCGAATATAACGGCCACGCTGTTTTCGACCGTGGCATCGTCAGACAATATAATATGTGGTTAGGCGTAACGGGTTTTGCCGCAATCATTGACGGCGACACCAAACAAACATTGGGTTGTGTCAATTTGAATTATGATACGCATGCCATGGGTCAGCACATCCGCAGCCTGCAAGCTGCAGCACAGCAGAACCAACCCACCTATGATACGACCTGCCCGGCCCCGAATAATCCTATATTCTAGCCTTCACCATAAACCGCTTCACGGGCGGTTTTTAGCTCTGCCGCCATTTTATCTCTGATCGCTTGATCTGTGATGTCGCAATTGGCGGCCGTTAAGTCTTTGCGAAGCTTACGAAACACATCATCATCACCAGCCTCTTCCATATCTGATGCGATCACTTCGAGGATGTATTTTTCAATCTCCGCCTCGGCTTTTCCCATCAAACCGGCTGCCCAGATGCCAAGCGCTTTGTTTCGTTTCGCCTCGGCCTTAAACTCTTTTCCGGCATCCAGAACAAATTTGGTTTCGTGCGCATTTCCAATTTCGTTAATCGTCTTCATTATTAATCCTTGCGTGAAGATTTGTTTTCTCTCTCCATCTATGTATGGTCGAGCTTGGCTTCAAGCTGTTAAATCCCCAAAATTGTGGTGATCTTCGCATTGTAGCCATGCCACGTTAGGGGGTAAGACGCCGTATTCTTGGTGCTGTGACCGACTCAGTGCCGCCGACGGAGCCAAATAATGAGCCGCCGCAAGCAAATTTACGAAGGCAAGGCCAAAATTCTATATGAAGGGCCGGAACCAGGCACACTTGTGCAATATTTCAAAGATGACGCAACAGCCTTTAATGCGCAAAAAAAGGCCATCTTGGATGGCAAGGGCGTTTTGAACAATCGTATCAGCGAATTTGTTATGCTTCGCTTGGCCGAAATTGGAATTCCAACTCATTTTATCAAACGCCTCAATATGCGCGAGCAATTGATCAAAAAGGTCGAGATTATTCCCTTAGAGGTCATCTGTAGAAATGTGGCTGCAGGAACCATGGCAAAACGGCTCGGTATTGAAGAAGGTGAAAAACTCCCGAGATCTATCGTCGAATTTTGCCTCAAACGCGATGATCTGGGCGACCCTCTTATCGCCGAAGAACATATTCACGCTTTTGGCTGGGCCACGCCGGCGGAACTCGATGAGATGATCGCAATGACCCTCCGTATCAATGACTACCTGCAAGGTATGTTTGCCGGAATCGGAATAAAGCTGATCGATTTCAAACTCGAATTCGGACGATTAGACGTTACACTTGATAATGGGGTCGCTGGGCACCAAGTGGTCTTGGCTGATGAAATCAGCCCTGATAGTTGCCGCCTATGGGACCGCGAAACAAATAAAAAACTCGATAAAGACCGCTTTCGCCGAGACCTAGGCGAGGTGACGGAAGCCTATACCGAAGTTGCCACTCGTCTGGGCATACTTAAAGAATCTAACAACACGTCTGCACCGAAACTCTCGGTCGTATCTAACGACGATTAGGAAATTCAGCTATGAAAGCACTTGTCTATGTCGGTCTAAAACCTGGCGTTCTTGATCCACAAGGTCGGACTATTGCGAGGTCCTTAAATGATCTCGGATTTGATGAGGTTAGTGATGCTTTTCAAGGTAAAGTCATCGAACTCAATCTAAAT
>CAYTLJ010000069.1:9152-13766 GCA_964438555.1 uncultured Algimonas sp. | reverse complement strand
ACGCAAATTTTTCGCTTGTGACATAAGACTTGACTCGCTATTCGGTCATGCGTTTAAGGAAAGTCATGCAAAAGCATCAAGATAACGAACCAAAAGTGAAAGTCGCGACACGTGAAGCTGTGTCTCCGCGGCTAGACGCCATTAATATTGGCCTCCTCCTTCTGGTGATTGTCTCTGTGCTTGTCCTTGTGGGACGATATGCGGGCGGTATGTAGGGAAATATAAACCCTGATAAACCACCCGCTCCGAAAGGAAGCGGGTTTTTTGTTGGGAAAAAGAGATTGATTATGAGCAAGAGATCAGATGCCATTGTTAAAGGACGCGACCGCGCTGCCGCGCGTGCCATGCTGCGCGCAACAGGCATGGATGACGAGAATTTCGAAGGTCCGATGATCGCAGTCTTTAATACATGGACCAATATGGGCCCGTGTAATATGGATCTCGATAAGCTGGCTGTGCCTGTTCGTGCGGGTATCCGCGCCGCTGGCGGGACGCCAATCGATTTCAACTCTATTGCGGTCTCAGACGGTATTACGATGGGCAGTGAAGGCATGCGCGCTAGTCTTATGTCGCGCGAAGTGATTTGTGATTCCATTGAACTGGCCGTCAAAGGCCATAGCCTGGACGGCGTTATCATTCTGGTGGCTTGTGATAAAACAATTCCCGCCGCTGGCATGGCCTTGGCGCGGATGAATATTCCTGGGGTCGTGCTTTATGGCGGCTCTATCATGCCAGGTAATCACAAGGGCAAAGACCTTTCAGTCCAAGACGTTTTTGAAGCCGTTGGCGCCTGTGCCGCTGGCATCATCGATGAAGATGAATTGAAGGATATTGAAAAAGCCGCCTGCCCCGGCGCCGGCGCCTGTGGCGGCCAATTTACCGCCAATTCCATGGCTATGGCGATGACCTTTTTAGGCCTGTCCCCAATGGGCGCCAATGATGTTCCCGCCATTAGTGATGATAAAAATGAAAGTGCTTACCGCGCCGGACAGATTGTCGTTGATTGCGTGCGCGAGAACCGATTACCGCGCGATATGATCACACAGCAATCTTTGATGAATGCGTCAATTGCGCTATCTGCGACCGCCGCCTCAACCAATGCGATTTTGCATCTTTTAGCTATTGCGAGCGAAGCCGAAGTTGAAGGTTTCGATATTGATGCTTTTGACTCTATTTCGCGCAACACGCCCGTTATTGGTGATCTAAAACCGGGCGGAAAATATATGGCCTATGATCTTTATAATGCAGGTGGGTCCGGGCTGATCGGTCAACGCCTCGTTGCCGATAAACGTATTAAAGACCAGAAGACCGTCACAGGCCGGTCTTTGTTCGAAGAAATTGCGGATGCATCAGAAAAAACTGGGCAAGATGTTGTTCGGTCTTGGGCTGACCCCGTAAAAAACCGCGGCGGTTACGGCATTCTTTATGGTGATCTTGCCCCAGAAGGCTGTGTTGTAAAACTCGCCGGGCACGGCGCGCTCTTTTTTGAAGGCACAGCCCGCGTCTTTGAATCTGAGGAAGCTTGTTTCGACGTCGTTCAAAATAACGGCATTGAAAAAGGCGATGTTGTCATTATCCGAAATGAAGGCCCAGCTGGCGGCCCCGGCATGCGTGAAATGTTAGGCGTTACCGCAGCGCTGGTAGGACAAGATCTCGCCGATCATGTTGCCTTGATTACAGATGGTCGCTTCTCTGGCGCAAGCTATGGTTTTGTTATTGGTCACGTGGCCCCCGAAGCGGCCCATGGCGGTCCCATCGCCCATGTCAGGGACGGCGATAAAATTACCATCGATGTCGAAGCCCGCACAATAAATGTCGATGCCGACCTTCAGGCACGAGCCAAGGGTTGGACGCCGCCCAAACCAAAATATCCCAATGGCGCTTATGCCAAATTTGCCAAACTTGTTGGCTCAGCCTCAAAAGGCGCCATCACCTCTTTCCCCTTTTCAAGCTAATTAGGACCTCATCATGAGTATTGAAATTTTCTATGACAAAGATTGCGATCTTGATATCATCAAGGGCAAGAAAGTCGCCATTTTGGGCTATGGCTCACAGGGTCGCGCCCATGCGCTAAACCTACATGATAGCGGCGTTGATGTTGTTGTTGGTCTGAAACCAACCTCTGCGACTAATAAAAAAGTCAAAGCTGACGGGCTTGAATCAAAAGCCACAGCTGATGCCGTAAAAGGCGCCGATGTCGTTATGGTTCTAACCCCTGATGAATGGCAGGCTAAAATCTACCGCGAAGATATCGAACCCAATATCAAAGAAGGTGCCACCCTCGCCTTTGGTCATGGTTTTGCCATCCATTATGGCCAGGTCATCCCGCGCCGCGACCTTGACGTGATTATGGTTGCTCCAAAAGCCCCGGGTCACACGGTTCGGAATGAATATGAAAATGGCCGGGGTATCCCGGACCTTATCGCGGTCGCACAAGATGCCAATGCGGGCGCTGCGCTAGAAACAGCAAAATCCTATGCCTCTGCCATTGGCGGCGGCCGGACAGCCATTATCTTTACGACGTTCAAAGACGAAACAGAAACCGATCTCTTTGGGGAACAGGCTGTCCTTTGCGGCGGCGTCGTTGAATTAATTAAAATGGGCTATGAGACACTTGTCGAAGCCGGATATCCGCCGGAACTTGCCTATTTTGAATGTCTGCATGAAACCAAGCTTATTGTCGATCTTATCTATGAAGGCGGTATTGCCAATATGAATTACTCGATTTCCAACAATGCGGAATTTGGAGAATATGTCACGGGCGAGCGTGTTGTAAATGAAAGCAGCCGCACCGCTATGCGTCAGGCGCTCAAAAATATTCAGGACGGCTCTTACGCCAAGGAATTTATCCTTGAAGGCGCTATGGGCTATCCAAGCATGACAGCCCGTCGCCGTAATATGGAAGCGCATTCTATTGAACAAGTCGGTGGACGCCTCCGCGACATGATGCCTTGGATTTCTGCCAATAAAATCGTCGACAAGGATAAAAACTAAAATCCTGCCTCCGCCAGGACCGAAAGATATCGTCATGACCACAGCCACACAATTTGATAGACAACAAACAGAAATCCTAGAAAATCGCGAGCCGAAATCCGGCTCCAAACTTCTTCTAGAATCTATCGCGGCTCAGGGCGTGGATATGATCTTTGGATATCCTGGCGGGGCCATCATGCCCGTCTATGACGAGCTTCCAAATTACCCGCAATTGCGTCACATATTATGTCGCCACGAACAAGGCTGTGGCATGGCAGCCATTGGCTATGCGCGTGCCACGGGACGCGTTGGAACAGCCTTTGCCACATCTGGCCCGGGCGCAACCAATCTCGTCACAGCTATTGCGGATGCCTATCTCGATTCAGTACCGACCGTTTTTGTCACCGGACAAGTCCCGACAAATTTAATGGGAACCGATGCGTTCCAAGAAGTTGATATTTTTGGGATCACCCTGCCGATTGTCAAACATAGCTATATCGCGCGCGACCCCGCCGATATTCCGGGTATGGTTGCCGAGGCTTATTTCATTGCCGCAGAAGGTCGTCCCGGACCTGTCTTGATCGACTTTCCAAAAGACGTGGCGAATGCCGTGACAACCGAACGTCACAGATGGCGCCCTTATCCCAAACAAAAACCGGAAATGGGGCAGAGCAAAGATATTGCAGCAGCAGAAGTCCTTATTCGCGAGGCCAAAAAACCGCTTTTTTATATTGGCGGCGGTATTGCCCAAGGCGACGGCGTTGAGGAACTTAGACAACTGGTTGAGATGACAGAAATTCCGGTTGTCTCAACCCTAAAAGGCTTGGGCTCACTGCCGTCTGATCACCCACAATTTTTGGGCATGCTGGGCATGCATGGTCTAAAAGCGGCCAATTATGCGGTTCAAGAATGTGACCTTTTAATTGTAGCCGGCGCGCGTTTTGATGACCGAGCCACTGGCAAGCTCGATACATTCGCCCCCCATGCCAAAGTTATCCATATGGATATTGATATTGCCGAAATTAATAAGCTACGCCGCGTCAATGTTGGCTTGGACGGATCGCTCAAGAAAAACCTTGCCGCACTTGATCCTTTTGAGGGCGAGGCCGCATCTGACATAAGCGATTGGCTCGAGCTCTGTTATGCACGTCGAGCGAAACATGCGTGGGATTATGACGGTGGGCAAAATAATGCGGCTCCAACCGTCTATGCGCCAAAGCTTTTACATGATTTGTCACGCCGCGCGCCAGAATCTGCAATTATAACCTGTGATGTCGGGCAGCACCAAATGTGGGTGGCGCAACATTGTTATTTTGACGAACCCAAAGATCATATTACTTCGGGTGGATTAGGCACAATGGGTTTTGGTCTGCCGGCTGGTCTTGGGGCGCAATTAGGGGCACCAAACCGGACCGTTATCACAGTTTCAGGTGATGGCTCCATCATGATGAATATTCAGGAACTCGCCACGCTTAACCGCTATGATATTCCGTTGAAAATTGTCCTCCTCGACAATTCAGTTCTCGGCATGGTGCGCCAATGGCAAGAAGTCTTTTTTGATAAGAATTATTCAGAAACAACTTTGGATGATAATCCCGATTTCGCTGTGCTTGCCAAAGCCTTCCAAATCGACGCCTTTAC
>CAYTLJ010000069.1:0-9052 GCA_964438555.1 uncultured Algimonas sp. | reverse complement strand
GATAAAACATTCGAACCAACCGGCATTCAGGGCAAGCTCAAAATTGTCCTACATGATGTATCTGGCACATTAATCCGAGCCCTCGGGACAATTGAACGTCGGGGTTATGATTACCGCGACGTCCATTGTACCCAGCGCGTCGACGGGGATTTTGACCTCTTCGTCCAAGTCGAAGACACAGGCGGCCCAAATGATCTGGATACGCTGTGCCTACAATTAGAACGACTTTATAACGTCGTCTCAGCTGAAAAAGTGGGACGACGTAAAAGAGCGGAACGGGCCTAGCGGCACACCTCTCATTTCCAAACCAATTTGAAATGAGACAATGACAATGAGCATAAATACAGTAAAAATTTTCGACACGACCTTGCGTGATGGTGAACAAGCCCCCGGCTTTTCGATGACATCCGGGCAAAAGCTTCGCATGGCAGAAGCCCTTGAAGCCTTGAAAGTCGATGTGATGGAAGCAGGATTTGCGGCCGCCTCTCAAGGTGATTTCAACGCGATTAAAACAATTGCCGAAACGATTAAAGACAGCACAGTTTGTTCGCTGGCGCGTTGTAATGATGGTGATATTCGCGCCTCTGGAGAGGCGATTAAACCCGCGCATCGCGGGCGCATCCATACCTTTATCGCCACATCACCCTTACACCGCGAATTTAAATTGAAAATGTCAAAAGACGAAATTATACGCCGCGCTGTGGCCGGGATTGAGCTTGCCAGAAACTATACAGATGATGTCGAGTTTTCGTGCGAAGACGCGATCCGAACAGAGCGGGACTATTTGAAACGCGTGGTTGAGGCTGCCATCCACGCAGGCGCCACGACGATCAATATTCCAGATACAGTTGGCTATACAACGCCTGAGGAAATACAGTCCCTCTTTGAATTTTTGACCACAGAAGTAGACGGCGCAGATGAGGTGATTTTTTCAGCCCATTGTCATGATGATTTGGGCCTGGCCGTCGCCAATTCTTTGGCGGCCGTGCGCGGCGGCGCACGCCAAGTCGAATGTGCCCTTAATGGCATTGGGGAACGGGCAGGGAATTGCGCGCTTGAAGAAGTGGCTATGGCACTGCGAACCCGCAAGGACTTCTTTGATCTTGATATTAATATTGAAACACAGGGACTTTATGCAGCCTCGAAACTGCTCGCCACGCTGACGGGTAATCCCGTGCCGCGCAATAAAGCCATTGTCGGGAAAAATGCCTTTGCCCATGAAAGCGGTATTCATCAACATGGTGTGCTGGCAAACCGCGAAACCTATGAGATAATGAAGCCCGAAGATGTTGGCGTCAGTACAGATAATCTCGTGCTTGGCAAACATTCCGGTCGTGCGGCCCTAAAGGCGCGCGCCGCAAAATTAGGATTCACCCTCGGCGATAATCAACTTGCCTCAGTCTTTTCCGCGTTCAAAACTTTGGCGGATGATAAAAAGGAAGTTTTTGATTCAGACATTGAAGCCCTCATTCTGGGCGAAGCGGTTGGCTCTCAAGGCCCGTGGTCAATTGACTCGCTTTATGTATCGGCAGGTTCTGATGATCAAAGACAGCCAGAAGCCATTGTGCGCCTCTCCCATGAAGATGGCCGTGAAGAAACCCATGTCAGCCGCGCCAAAGGTCCGATGAATGCGGTATTTGACGCGATTTCGGAAATTACGCACATACCAATGACATTGGAACATTTTGCGGTTCAATCCGTCTCAGGCGGTGAAGATGCCATGGCTGAAGCCACTGTTCGCGTAGCGACAGAATATGAGAGCTATCAAGGTCGCGGGGCAAATACGGATACAGTTCTCGCCTCAGCACTTGCCTATCTGGATGTGATAAACCGGATCGAGCGACGCCAGCACAGGGAGCGTGCCATCGCGGCACAACATTGACTATGGCTAAAACGCTTTTTGACAAAGTCTGGGACCGTCATGTCGTTGTTCCAGAAACAGCTGATCATCCGGCCGTCTTTTATATCGACCTACACCTCATTCACGAAGTCACAACACCGCAGGCTTTCACAGAGCTTAAAAAGCGCGGCTTGACGGTTAGACGTCCAGACCGAACCTTAGCGACCATTGATCACTCCACACCGACCCTGATTAATGCAGATGGGTCGCGGCCTTATAAAGATGATCAAGCCCGTATTCAGGTCGACACCATGTTAGAAAATGCCAAAATCCATGGTATTGAAATTCACGGATGGGACAGTGAAAATCGCGGAATCGTCCATGTTATGGGCCCTGAAATTGGCGCGACCCAACCTGGCATGACCATTGTTTGCGGCGATAGTCACACGGCGACCCACGGGGCCTTTGGCGCAATAGCCTTTGGTATTGGCACCACACAAGTTGGGCATGTTCTGGCCAATCAATCCCTTCTTATGCGCAAACCTAAAACCATGGCGATTAATGTGAACGGAAAGCTGCAAGCCGGCGTGACACCAAAAGATGTAATTCTAGCGATCATTGCCAAAATCGGCATTGGCGGCGGCACAGGCTATGCCTTGGAATTTCGCGGCACTGTCTTTGAAGAGATGAGCATGGCAGGCCGAATGACTGTGTGTAATATGGCGATCGAAGCTGGCGCGCGCATTGGTATGGTTGCGCCGGATCAAACCACATTTGATTATATCCAAGGTCGCCGCAAAGCCCCGCGTGTGGCGAATGGAGATTTTGCCAAAGCTTGTGAGGACTGGTTGTCCCTGCAATCAGATGAAGGTGCCGTCTTTGACACAGAGGTGCAGCTGAAGGCGGAAGAGATTACGCCTATGGTGACCTATGGCACCCATCCCGGCATGGGCATGTCTATTTCTGAGACGATTCCAGCCGCCATTGATAAGGCCGAAGAAGTCGCGCTTGATTATATGCAAATGAAAAGCGGAACGCATATTGCGGGACAACCAATTGATAAGGTCTTTATTGGGTCTTGTACAAATTCTCGCCTAGAAGATCTCAGAGCCGCCGCGCAGTTTCTAGAGGGCCAAACTGTCAAAGTCACAACGATTATTGTTCCAGGCTCAGGCGTCACAAAAGCTCTGGCTGAATCAGAAGGTCTTGATAAGATTTTCAGAGCAGCTGGTGCTGAATGGCGCGAAGCGGGCTGTTCCATGTGTTTGGGTATGAACGGTGATATTGGCGCACCCGGTGATCTTGTTGTGTCGACCTCAAACCGAAATTTTGTTGGCCGTCAGGGTCCGGGGGTACGTACTGTTTTAGCGTCGCCGCAAACGGCGGCCGCCTCGGCCGTAATGGGCGTGATTACAGACCCTCGAACCCTAACCAAAGCCGCATAAGAGACTGCGTCATGTTTAAACCTCTAAGTCAGATTACATCTAAGACGCTTGTCCTTACGGCAGCCAATATTGATACCGATCAAATCATGCCAGCCAAATTCCTTACCATGACGACTAAGGCAGGACTTGGTGAACATGTCTTTGCCAATCTTCGTTATGATGCGGATGGAAACCCAACAGATCACGAACTCAATTCTGAGGCGGGCCGCGCCAAGAAAATTCTGGTCGCCGGCCATAATTTTGGGTGCGGGAGTTCACGTGAACACGCGCCATGGGGCTTAACGGATTTTGGCTTTCGCGTCGTCATCAGTTCCGAGATTGCGGATATTTTTAGGAATAATTCTTTGAAGAATGGTCTTTTGCCGATCATCATCGAAGCCAAAGCGCATCAGTGGTTGCTTGAGAACCCGGATGCCGAGGTCACGGTTGATCTGGATAAATGCGAAGTCCGCCTGCCCGGAAATCACGGCACATATACATTCGAAATCGATGCTTTTTCGCGCTATTGCCTGATGGAAGGTGTCGACGAGATGGGCTATCTGCAAGGTCAATCGGACGCCATTGCGGCCTATGAGGCAAAATAATGAAATTGAATTTCACCTATCTTCCTGGTGACGGCATTGGCCCTGAAGTCGGGGCAGCGTCTATGGACGTGCTTAAAGCTATTTCTGACACATACGGGCATGAACTTGCACCTGAAAATCATCTTGTTGGCGGAGCGGCCATTGATGCGGGCTTGAAACCTTTGCCCGATGAGAGTTTTGCATCTGCCAAACGCACAGGCGCGATCCTTTTGGGGGCTGTGGGCGGTCCCAAATGGGATCACTTAAAAGGTCAAGACCGACCCGAATTGGGATCGCTCTTGCCTTTGCGCAAACGCTTAAATCTTTATGCAAATGTGCGGCCCTGTAAGCCTTTCCCGGCCCTGATTGACCGCGCGCCGCTCAAACGTGAGCGCTTAGACGGCGTAGATTTTGTTGTCATGCGCGAACTCACAGGTGGAATTTATTTCGGAGATAAAGGCCGTGATGACCAAGGGGCCTATGATGAATGCCGGTATTCAGAATCAGAGATTAGACGGATTGCAATTAAAGCTTTTGATCTGGCCCAAACACGCCGCAAAAAAGTGACCTCGGTTGATAAATCAAATGTGCTGGAAACGTCTCGTTTATGGCGCGAAACCGTCATCGAGGTTGCGAAACATTATCCAGAGATCGAAGTTGAGCATCTTTTAGTCGATGCAATGACGATGCATATGTTGACCCGTGCCCAAGATTTTGATGTTGTGCTAACAGAAAATATGTTTGGTGATATTTTGACAGATGAAGCCTCAGTCCTGTGCGGGTCTATGGGTGTTATCCCATCTGCCTCGCTCTCAGATGGTGAGATTGGCATGTATGAACCTATTCACGGCAGCGCGCCCGATATTGCGGGACAAGGTAAAGCAAATCCGCTGGCCATGATCCTATCTGCCGCTTGGATGTTACGCTTAAGCTTTGGCTTAGATCGAGAAGCCGCTGCGATAGAGACTGCCGTTTCAAAAGCGATAGAGGCAAATAAGGTTACAGGTGATCTTGGCGGGACGCTTTCAACATCTGAGGTTGGCGCTTGGATAGCCAGCCATGTCTAAAATCAATCTCAATGATCTTGCGGCGCGCATTGAGGCCGCCGATGTTTACGGCCTAGCCAAACGCACCCCAACGCAATTTGCGCCAAAGCTTTCGGCTGAGCTAGGTCGAAATATTTGGCTTAAACGCGAAGATCTTCAAGATGTGTTCTCATTCAAAATAAGAGGCGCTGCCAATCGTATCGCGGCCCTAAGCGACGTTGAGCGCAAACGCGGCGTTGTCGCCGCGAGTGCGGGAAATCACGCTCAAGGTGTTGCGGCTGCGGCGCGCTATTACGGGACGGATGCGTTGATTTTCATGCCTGTCACAACACCCGCCATTAAAGTGGCCGCTGTTGAAGCTATGGGCGCTAAAACGCGCCTATTCGGCGATGCCTATGATGATGCCTGTCAAGCCGCGATTGAACATGCGCAAGCCTCTGGCGCCGTTTTTATTCATCCTTTTGACGAGATAGATGTCATTGCCGGACAAGGCACAGTGGGGAAAGAAATCCTAGAACAAATGCCGCGCGAACCGGCCGCCATTTATGTTTGCACAGGCGGCGGTGGTCTGGTCTCGGGTATTGGGACATGGTGCCAGCGACAGGCCCCTGACACGCAAATATTTGCGGTCGAGGCGGCAGGCGCGCAAACACTCGGCCATGCGCTTAAAGCAGGTAAGCCGGTTACGTTGAACCGTGTTGACGGCTTTGCAGATGGTACGGCTGTTAGGACCTTTGGGGAAAATACATTCGAAATTTGCCGAGAGGTTGTAGACGGCCATATCGCGGTCAGCAATGATGAAATTTGCGCGGCCGTGAAAGACGTCTTTGAAGCCACGCGTACAGTTGTCGAGCCTGCGGGCGCTCAGGCCCTGGCTGGCCTTATTCAGCATATAAAATCGGGCCAAGCCCCAGAGGGTGATCTGGTTGTTACGATCTCGGGGGCCAATGTGAATTTTGACCGGATTGGACATGTCGTTGACCGCGCTGAATTTGGCAGCGGCGAAGAAATGCTGTTTGCCGCAATGATTCCAGAACAAGCCGGCGCATTTTTGAATTTTGTGCGCGCGCTTGGCAATCGGGCCGTGACCGAATTTAATTACCGCTACGCCCCGCGTAGCGAAGCCCATGTTTTGGTTGGCTTAAAGACAAGAGATATCAAAGACCGCGAACAGGTCATTTCTGACATGGCCGACCAAAATATCACGGTATCCGATCTTTCCCATGACCGTCTGGCAAAGCGTCACATAAGACATATGGTTGGTGGTCGGGGTGATAATAAGGCCGAGGCGATTTACAGATTTGAATTTCCCGAGCGTCCGGGCGCGCTAACACAATTTCTCGAAACTCTGGATGCGCGGTGGAATATCTCACTCTTTCACTACCGCAATCACGGCGCCGCCGAAGGTCATGTATTATGCGGGTTCCATGTCCCAAATGGCGATATTGAGGCGTTAGAAGCGCAACTTTCGGGAACGGGTTACCCCATGTGGCGCGAGACAGAAAACCCTGTTTATGGCTATTTTCTGCGTGGATAAGACCATTCACTGCATTTTGAGCGTTTTTAAGATCAAAATAACAGTTCATTAAATGTTTTTGTGAACCTTTCCTAACCCAAAATCGACTACAAGTCATTGTTATTTGAGTTACAACCAGTCCTGTGTTTAACCCAAAAATTAGCGTCAATTAGGATTTCTCTTGGTATGAATATTTTCAAAGCTTCACTTTTGAGTATGACCGTTTTGGCAGGGACAGCCACTGCGTCAGCGGTTCATGCGCAAGCTTATGATATTCGATCCGTTAGTGATAGCGGTTCACTCGTAAATTCACCCCCCGAAAATACGATAGATGGAGTCATCGCTCGATCCTCTCGATGGGCGAGTTTTAGAGATCCGAAAGAATTAAGGTTTGACCTTGGCGAAACGCTAAGCGTTACAGATATTCGCATTGCATGGGATCGCGGCGCCAGTATCACCTATGGATTTGAAGTGGCCGGGCGCGCAAGCACGAGTGGCGACTGGACGACGATATTTTCGGGAACAAGTGCAGGCGGAACAAATTTTTTCGAAAATTATGATGTCGATGATTTTGACGCGCGCGAGATCCGTATTCGCGGCATAGGAAATAATTCACGCGGTACGGCCTATACAAATATTACAGAAGTCGAGATAATTGGCCCCGATGAACAAGGTGCCGGCGGCGAACCTGCTCAACGATTAGATATCCAATCTGCGCGTGACAGCGGTTCACTCGCAAGTAGTCCCCCTGAAAATGTTATAGACGGCGTTATCAGTCGGAGCTCGCGTTGGGCAAGTTTATCAAGCCCTAAAGAAGTTCGGCTTGATTTAGGCACAGATAGGACCGTTGAAGATGTCCGTATTGCGTGGGACCGCGGCACAACCATCACCTATGGTTTTGAAATCGCCGGACGTCGGGGCACAAGCGGAGACTGGACAACGATATTTTCAGGCACAAGTCAGGGTGGAACCAATGATTTTGAAATCTATGACGTCGAAGATATTGTTGCACGTCAAGTTCGGGTTCGTGGAATCGGAAATAATTCACGCGGAACGCCTTATACAAATATAACAGAAGTCGAGATATTTGGGTCAGAAGATATAACTGTCCCATCAGAAATTGATCTGGTCGTCACATCAAATGCAAATAGAACCGGAACATCAGCATTAGAAGGCGCGGCCTTAGCTGGGGATGTCTTTATTCTAATTGATCAGACAGACGATCAAAATATTGATAGTGTCGAGTTCTTTTTAGATAATGCCTTCATCCTTGAAGAAGGCACGGCGCCTTTTGATCTTCAAAGCGGCGGAAGTAATGCAAACCCATTTGATACAACGACACTAAATGACGGAACACATTCGCTCCGGGCTGATCTGACATTTAATGATGGGTCTACAGAATCTATTTCGGCGAATTTCACCGTCGATAATGCCAGCGGTTCGAACAATCCATTTGGGTTAGACCCGAATGCCGAACCGTGGGAAAATTTTGACCTCGATGATTGGGCTTACGACTCGCCCGCGCCACGCCCAGAAGATGAATGTCGCGCTATTCGCTCTGATGAAGATGAATGGGATGAATTCCGTGACAGTCCGTCCGATCCCTATTTATTCACCCATACAGATGGTGGCATGCGATTTGTTAGCCCAGTTGGCGGCGCAACAACCAATACAAGCTGTAATTCAGGTTTCCCGCGCTCTGAACTGCGCGAAATGCTCCGTCGCGGCGATACATCTATTTCTACCCAAGGTGTAAACAATAATAATTGGGCTTTAGGCTATCAACCCGGAAACACAAATCACGGCGGACGGAATGGTGTACTAACGGCCACATTACGGGTCAATCAAGTGACCTCAACGGGTGATGGACTTCACCCTGGACGTACCATAATCGGCCAGATTCACGCCGATAATGACGAGCCCGCACGCCTCTATTACCGCAAGCTCCCGGGCGCGACATATGGATGTATCTACCTTGAGAGTGAAATTCGAGACGGCGATGACGTAACGTTCAACCTAATCGGTGACGAAAGATGTGACGATAATAATGATGATGGCCCGACAAACGGCATCGAACTCAATGAGCTCTTCACCTATGAAATCATCAATGATGATGAAGACATTATTGTAACAATCCGTCGAGGCGATCGAGACGCCCCCATCATTGCCCAGACAACGGTCGATATGAACGTCTTGGAAAGTGGCTATGACCGCGCTGACGAGTGGATGTATTTCAAAGCTGGCGCCTATACGCAAAATAATACGGGCGATCCAGATGATACGGATGTTGTCACATTCTATGTTTTAGAAAATTCGCACGACGACAATTAAACCTATCCTAATCGCTGATGATAAGCGGGGCACTTATTGCCTCGTCTTTCTTTCCTCTGGTGAAACCAACGGATAGTCTTATAAGCTTTCTATATGAAAACCCTTTCACGCTTTGAACTGATATTGATCGCGCTGATTGCCATTATTGGTTTCGCATTTTTTAAATTTGTGAGTGCAAATAGCGCGACGCAATATGATGCCAATTCAGATCTAAATCATGAGCAGATACAAAGTGGGTCCATTGACCCATCTGGAACACATCAACCTAAGACAAAACCGAAGGCGCAAAGCGCGCGACAGATCCAAAGCGA